>CAYOVN010000071.1:0-16822 GCA_964407425.1 uncultured Gemmatimonadaceae bacterium | reverse complement strand
GGACGATCGTGGACGGCACAGTGGAGCGTCGGGGGATGACTTACGGGTCACCATCTCCCTTGTGGACGGGGTTGGCGGGGGGGAGATCAAAAGCCAAACCATCGAGCGGCCGGCGGAAGACATTTTCGCCCTCCAGGACGAGGTCGCGGAGGAGGTGGCCCTCCAGTTGGGACGATGGCTTTCGGAGGTGGTGGCGTTGAGGGAAGCCCGGGGTGGCACGGAAAACGTCACAGCATGGACCCTCTTCCAGCGCGGGGAAAAGGAAAGAGCGACCGGTTCTACGGCCCTGGACGAGGGTGACACCGAGGAGTTTAAGCGGGCCTTCCGGGCGGCTGATTCTCTCTTTGCTGAGGCAGAGCGTGAAGACCCCGAATGGCCCCGCCCCCTGATCCGTAGAGGATCCCTTTCGGAGCTTCTGGCCCAGTATTCTGCCAGGGAGAACCCGTCGGAAGCCCTAAGCTGGGTCAATGCAGGGACCCAATACATCGATCGGGCCCTTCTCATGGATGACCGAAACTCCGAAGCCTTCCTGGCCCGAGGCAAGCTTTCTTACGTCACATGGAGGCACGGGTTGGCCGAGGGACCCCGTGAATCCGACCAGGCATTCCAACAGGCCATGGCCGACCTTGAGCAGGCTAGGACCCTCGATCCATCTCTGGCCGAAGCTTACAGCATTCTCAGTCTTCTCTATTCAGAGGATGCCAACAACATCGAGGCGAACCTGGCTGCCCAGCGAGCCTACGAGCAGGACGAGTTCCTCAGGAACGCAGACGAGATCCTCTTCCGCCTCTACGCGACGTCCTACGACCTCGAGTTGTTCCCGGCCGCCAACGACCGATGTGAAGAAGGTAGACGCCGCTTCCCTCGGCACCTCTTGTTCCGGGAATGCCGACTTTGGCTCATGGCCGCCCCGTCGCCACGGGCTCCTGCCGCCGACCCAGATCGGGCATGGGAGTATTTCGACTCCTATATCGAGGCAGCTCCTCGAGGGGCCGAGGAGTACCTGCGCATCAAGGGCCAGATCCTCGTAGCAGGGACCCTCGGGAAAGCCGAACTCACCGACAGTGCAAACGCCGTCCTTTCCAGGTCCAAGGCCTCTCTGGATCTGGACCCGGAGATGGAGCTTTTGGGCATTGAGGCCGTGACCCGTTTGCAGATGGGGCAGACGGAGGAGACTCTTGATCTACTCCGGACATATCTGACGGCCAATCCCCAGCACAGGGAAGGTTGGCAGTGGACGGCCCACTGGTGGTGGCGCCCCCTTCAGGAAAACGCCGAGTTCCGGACCCTCATGGAAGGCTAGCAAAGGTGGGAGCGGACGGAACCATCCCCCTCCTCCCCGTGTAACGATCAAGTTACAGAAACCTCAAAGTTCAAGTTTTTCCTTGCAGCATCAGTCTTTTTTCCGTATTTATTTCCGATCAAATCTATTTTTTTGTTTAGGCTAAATTTCTTTTCCAGGCCCTCTCGTCCCTATTCCACAACTGGTGGGAGGGGACGTCTGGTTCACGGGAGATGGTGCATGCGAAGGTTTTGGGTCACAAGTCTTGGGCTCCTGGCTTTGGTCGGCTGTGGAGATACCCCGGAATCCTCCATTATCGATCCCGTCATCGAAGAGGCTCCCCCACCGGACGAGCCGGGCACCCCCCTTCCAGGAACCCCTGACCTTTTTGACGGAAATACCGGGGCGTCCCTGGACAACCCGTTCTTTTACTTCCTCCCTCCTCTCATCTCCGGATCGATCTACTCCGGTGTGGCTGAGGAAGGCCTGCAACCGGTGGTTTCGGTGTGCCCCGTCGCGGAATGGGAGCTGGAGGATGAAGCCTGCTCCCCCGGGGAAGAGATCGCTCGGTTCTCGGTTAACTCCAAAGAGGCAGAAGACCGCATCGAAGAAACACCCGGGCTTGGTTACAGAGTGACCTGGAACACCTCCACCTACCCTGCCCTGCCGGGGATGGTCTACCGGGTTTCGGTCTCCGTCATCGGCAAGCTCATCGGCTATGTGGACGTTTTGGCTTTCCAGGGCGACACCAGTTGTGAAACGGACTCCCGGGGACAACGGGAATGTGAAACCCGCCCCTACGACCCAGCTCAGGGCCACGCCGCATTCTATCATCGGGGATCGTTGGATATCGCCTTCAGGATCGAAGAAGGAGCCATCGAATCGGAGTATTGTGACCCTACGAACCTTGAAGACTGCGATGTAGAGGTTTTCAACTACGAGACCGGCGGATGCCTTAGGGTCTACGAGAACCCGGGTCAGTCCGGGGAAATGTTGGGATCCCAGGCGTGCGTGCCCGGAGGGGCAGCTGAGTTGGACGGGGTTCCCGTGGAGGGAGCCTTCGCCGTAATCCTCACTCTGGAAAAGGATGACACTTTCCAGGGGAGTGGCGACGGAACCGGTCAGGTTCCTTTCTTCCCGGATCTACGAACCGATCCCCCCGGGATAAGCTTTGACCAGGACAGCGAAGGGGTAGGGATCGTGATCTGCCAGGCCGCGGAGGGCCCGGGTTCGGTGCCGGAAGATCTACATCCCTCTCTCCGGCCCTTCGCCATCTTCGCCGATGGGTCCATTTCCCTTCCCGATGAGTACGCCTACGGTGCACCGGAGTGTGAGGGTTTCAGCCCTCACGCCCACGCCTCTGCCGCCGATTTCGGCCAGGGCGGGAATCGTGGATTCCTCGGGCGGGTCGCCTCGGGCTTCTCCAAGGTTTCCAAGTTCTTCCTGCCCCAGCCACTCCGCGCCTTCCGTCTACACGGGGGCCTGAACACTACCGTTTACAACACGAAGGGTGACACGGATGAGGGTGATGAAGGGGACAACGCCCCCCGCCGTGGACCCGGGGACAGATCAGAAGATCAACTTTTCTTCGTCGAGCTCGGAGCGGTCTTGGCGGTCGACCCAGCACAATCCTCCCTTTTGGTTCCCGCTTTCGGAAGCCCCGGCGCCGAGTCCATCCTTCTTTTCACGGCCCTGAATGCCCAGGGGGACCCCTTCCCCTTCGAGCTCCCGGTGACCGTGGATATTTCCGGGGCGAACCCGGAAACTCTGACGGCCGACTATCTCGGGCTGGGCCAGTATACGGTGGGCTATTCGCCCCGGGCCCCCGGGACGGACGTGGTCACGGTTTCCGTTGAGGGTCTGACCATCGAAGGGTCGAATTCATCCACCGTCCTCCCCGTTCCGGCCAGCGCAGAGAAGACGACATTCGAGGTCACCCCTTCCCAGGTCGGCTCGGCAACGACGGTGTCCATTTCGGTCTTCGACTTGAACGGAGCCCCCTACGTCCACGGTGAGGAGTTTCCGGTGGATGTGAAGGTCTCGGTCACAAAAAGCGAGGACGGATCGCTGATTCAAACCCTCTCCGCCCAGGATGACGATGGGGAAGGAAACTTCGACGGGATCTTCGGAGCCTCCTTCGTGCCCGGTAGCTTCGGCAGCTTCCAGATCACCGTCTCCGTGGGTGGAGAAGCAACTCCGGACAGCCCCAAAGCACTTATAACGGACGCACTCCCGGCGGACCCGGATCAAAGCTACTTCGTGGCTACTCAGGGGGTGGTAGGTGGCATCACAACGGTCACCGTCTTTGTGTTCAACACGGCAGGAGGGGTCTACTACTACAGCGACTACCGGCCGGTGGAAATCCAGGTATTCGTAACCGGAGCCAACGTTGTGACCTTCCTGGCCAACGACCCTGACTTCGACGGGTCCTTCACCGGGACCTACACACCAACGAACCCGGGTACAGACAACATTTCCGTTTCCATCGACGGGGTGGACGTTCCAGGAACATTTACCTCAGAGGTGGACCCCCTGGCCGGCACCGTGTCGGTGGCTCTCGATATTTCCGGGGGGGCCCCGATGGATGGCCTTCCGGTCCAGCTCTATCGAGTTGGGGCTTCGGTCCCCCTGGCGGCGACGGTCACGGGCCCGACAGGGTTGGCTCAGTTCTCGAATATCACTTTCGCGGATTATGTCGTTCACCTCCCGACCCGGGACTTCGACGTCCGATTCGACGCCATGTCCCAAAACCTGACCCATGGAGATCCGACCTCCCAGGTGACGTTTGCCGGAGAGACCCAATCCGTCCCGGCGGGTTCAGTCGTTTGGAGGATCAAGGACGGAGGAACCGGAAACGCCTACCAGTACCGGAAAGGCTCTCAGGGTTGGGCATCCGCGAAGGACGTCGCGGAAACTACAGAACTCCTGGGCGTGGAAGGTCACCTGGCATCACTCACCAGCTTTGCGGAGAACAACGTGCTGGTGACTCTATTCAGGACCTCTCCGGATCTATGCCCGGCGAATCCGGGCGACTGCAACATCCTCGGCTGGATCGGCCTTTCGGATCAGGAGACGGAGGGGCGGTATGCCTGGGTGACCGGTGAGAATCTCGACTTCTTCAAGTGGTTGGGTGGAAGGTCGCCCGTGGATCCAACCGGGGCGGATGACTTCGTACATATCGATGCCGGCGGATTCTGGGGTACCGGGGGCCTGCCGGCTCCGAGCGGCCCTCAGGGTGAGGGGCCCCAACGGGTAGTCGAGCTCCCGCCGGCAGTGGAGGGATACTTCGTTGAGTGGGAGACGGAGAGACCAAGCGGGCAGTTTTAGAAAGGGCGGGCGAGGATTGAACTCCCCGCCCGCCCTCTTCTTCCTAACTACCGACCTCCCTGCACCAAACGGGTCGGAAGAGCCATGGGTGTCATGAGTTTGTAGATGGGTACCACCGCCGGCCCACGCTGTCCCTGCTGCCGCCTGAACTGGGCGACCCTGGGATCAGTTGGATCCACACCCGGCGGCAGAGTAGGCTCTTCCTCTTCAGCCGCAGGCCTCGGAATCCATGCATCCATGGTATTCCAGTACACCACGTTGTCATCGGTCTCAGGCTCCAGCATATGGGCAGCTAACCGCCCCAGGAACTGAGCCGTGGGAACGATGTAGGTGCCCTTCGGGAAGTTCTGCTCCAGAGTTACGACCTCCCCCACCTCGACTCGAGTCGCTGCAGCGTGGTTGTAGGCACGCTCATACGTCACCCCCGCCACAGTGTAAGCATCAACGGTGAGACTGTCGGCTTTGGTCAGCACTTCCACCGTGATTCCGTGCCGCAGGAGGAGGGCTACCGCCTGTTCCGCATCCCGAGGAAGGATGTAAGCGTAGGGTCGGGCCCTGAGCTGGGTCGGAACGGGCTTTTTCATGAGCTGTGCACCCGTCACCTCAATGGTATCGACGGGGGCATTCGCTGCTGCGCCCCGACCGCCGCCGGTGATGATGGTGTAGTCCACCGTGTAGTCTTCGGGGCCATACTCCATCTGTACGGCGATTTCACCCCGGGGTTCTGCACCGAGGGCGATGGTCTCAGCCCGGGCGTCGGCCACCACCTTCATTAGCTTTGCAGAGTTGTCCACGGCGTACTGAACTACAGCCAGGTTCCCCAGGTAGCCGGCTCGGGCGCCCTCTTCGGGTTCCTGGCCCGGGGCCTCGAAAAGGATCCCGACCGAATTGATGAAGCCCCCATAATTCCGCCCGATGCGGGCCTGGTCTCCTCCAACCCTCCAGGCTTCCTCATTGCCTCCCGAGTAGTACCAGGATCGCTTGCCCTCCGACTCCATAAGGGCGTCGATGGCGGGAAAGATCTCCTGGTCACAGAGAAGGGTGATTTCCCGAGCAGGGTCGTAGTGGCTGGCACACTGGTAGCAGAGGTTGTAGGGCCTGGAACCACCGTTGTGGGAGTCCACGAACATATGAGGCCGCCACTCACCCAGGAGGTTGGTGACGTAACTGGCCAACGTCGGTTGTTCAATCTTCACGTAATCACGGTTCAGGTCGATGCCCCAGGAGTTCCCCCGGCTCCCCCGCTCGGAGGCCTCATATCCGTCCGGGTTCAGCTGGGGGGCCACCAGGACGGTCACCTTGTCCAGGAGGTCATTGGCCGCGGTTCCCGGAGTGGCGAAGTCCCGGGCCAGGATCAGGAGACCCTCCCGAAATGTCCGCTCTCCACCATGGACATTCGCCGAAAGGAGAACAATGGGCCGACCAAGGGCCCAGGCCTCCCAGGGTTGACTTACCAAAGGCTTGCTGAAGATGGCTAGTGGAAGGTCCCTTCCCTCACGGGTCTGGCCGTAGCTCCCCAGGCGCATGTCCGTGGATGCGGCGCTCAACCCCTCGAGGAAGGCCCACATATCCAGGTGATTCGTGTTGACCGTGTAGCCGGACTCTTCGAAGGACGTTTGGGGAAAGCCGGCGGTCACCGGGGTCCAAGCCTCCTGGGCGGTTCCGGAGGTTTGGATGGTGCAAAGGAGAAAAGCGCCAAAGAGCAACGAGCCCCAGGAGCGCTTTGAGAAAACGAGAGAATCGGTTCGCATGTTCGGCCTCAGGTGAGAGGAATGGTCCGAAGATCGTAGACGGCTCGTAAAATAGCCGCAAGAACCTCCGATGGCGAAACGATCCCTGGAATAAGGTTTTTGCTCAGGTCTTACGTTTCTCGATGCCATTTGGGTTACTCAGCGCCAGGAACTACATTGCCCCTTCCATGAAATGGAAAGGACAGGAGGAATATCCGCCCATGAAGACTCACCGCCGTCGAACGACCCTTGGCAGCCTTCCCGTTTTCGGACTGTTAGCTACTGCGGTAGCTGTTACTGCCTGCCAACCGGACCTGCCCCAGATGGATCCGGACGTCCACCTGGCCGAGATCCAGGCCTGGCAGGTACGAAGGGTGGAGGGGCTCAAGGCCCCCACGGGCTGGCTTTCCGTCATCGGCCTGGACTGGCTGGAGCCGGGAGAAAACACCTTCGGGGCCGATCCCTCCAATGACGTCGTTTTCCCGGACATCGAGGGCGTCCCGGCCCGGGCGGGGTCATTCTTCCTGGAAAACGGTCAGGTCAGGATGGACGTAGCACCGGGCGTTCCCATCACGCAGGGGGAGGAGCCGGTCACCACCCTCATGCTCTACTCCGAGGAGGGAGGGCGCCCGCCCACCGTCCACCTGGCATCTCTCCAGTGGCAGGTAATCCAGCGCCAGGACCTCATCGGCATTCGCCTTAGGGACACGGCCAACCCGGCCATCGAAGCATTCGAGGGCATCGAGATGTTCCCGGTGAGTCTCGACTGGCGAATACCGGCTCGGTTCGAGCCTTACGATCCACCCAGGATGATCGAGGTTCCCAATGTTCTGGGTCAGATCACACCACAAGCGTCCCCCGGGGCGGTGGTTTTCCGGGTAGGCGGGAAGAAGTTCAGCCTGGACGTGACGGGAAACCCCGAAGGGCGGTCGTTTTCCATCGTTTTCGGAGATGAAACCAACGGGCTGGAAAGCTACGGGGGCGGCCGTTTCCTCTCTGTGAATGCTCCGGACGAAGAGGGACGACTCTATATCGACTTCAACCGGGCCAACAACCCACCCTGTGTTTTCACCGAGTTCGCCACCTGCCCCCTACCTCCCCGCCAGAATGTCCTGGCGGTACGCATCGAAGCGGGTGAGATGGGGGGTCACTGACCTGACCCGCCCCCCCCGTCCAGGACTGACCGAATCTTCTCCACCTCCCGGGGTTCGTCCCAGGGACGGGGGCCGGAGATCTTCTCCACGATGATGCCATCCTTGTCCACGATGAAGGACTCGGGGACCCCCGTAGTCTGGTACGCGGTGGTGATTGCCCCTTCAGGATCGTGAAGAATGGTGAAGGTGAGGCCGAGAGAGTCCACAAAAGCCTGAAGCCTTCCATTCAGAGGATTGGTGGGGTCGTGGTCCGGGCGTACCCTATCGATGCTAACGGCCACAACCCGGAAGTCCTCCCGATCCACCGCCTCATAAAGCCGCTGCATGGACGGCATCTCCGCCTTGCAGGGCGCACACCACGTCGCCCAGATATTCAGGAGGACGACTGATCCGCGATAGTCATCCAGGGATCGTGGGATACCCTGTAGATCGTGGGTGGCGATTTGAGGAGCCGGGCCCCCAACCTCCACGGGGTTCAACGTTCCCTTTGTGAACCAGGCAAGAAGGACCAGAAGCCCTATGCCGACGGCCGCCCCGCCGAATGGAACCCACTTCCCGTTACCGGTCATCCCCAGAATCCCCAGGTGAGAGGTTTTTCTTCGAACTCGTCCGTCCCCATCCCGTCCCGATTGCAAGTAACACCACAACCAAAAGGGCCCAGGAGTGGGCGTTGTGAAAGCCGATGGTCCAGGCCGAGAGCCTGGGCATTCCAAATGCTTCATACCCGGCGGTAGTGCTGGCCGCAAGGATGGTAGGAATGAAGAAGGGAAAAAGGAACGGATAGGTACAAACCGTGACATCGAGGATATTGGCCCTTCGGTAAGCAGAAATTCCGAAGGCCTCCCCTGCCTCTTTGGTCAGTTTCCCTACTGCCAAAATCGCCACAGCGGCGTGGGTGGTCAGAATGACCGCCGCAGAGATGGTTCCAAAAATGCGCCATTCGGCCTGCTTCGCGGTCCGGGCACCTCGGGTCGCCGCCCCCACGACCCGCCGCATGATTCCGGCCCCCTCCAAGCCCGATACCAGGCCCATGAGGAGGATGGTGAACAGCGACACCCCCACTCCCCTTTGCATCCCATCCAGAAGGAGCCCGCCCGCCGAAAAGGCATCCCGGTCAACGAAGAAAAGCTCGGTCCAGGTGAACTGGCCGGTGAGAAGGCCCAGAATCACCCCGGCCAGAATCCCCATCATCAACCCCTCCACCAGATGGCGGCGGCGGATCAGGAGAACGATGACAAGAAGGGGAATCGCCAACATGACAAGGCCGGCCGCCCCCCCTTCCCCATCCAGCGCAACATTCTGGGCTCTCTCGCCCCCGGCACCAAGGATCCAGAAGATCACCATGGCCACCAGGGCAGCAGGCAGGGCGTACTTCATCCTGCTCCGGACCACCCCACCCATGTCGGCTCCCTGGGTAGCGGCGGAGGCGATGGTGGTGTCGGATACGGGGGATACGTTGTCGCCGAAGGTGGCCCCTCCGATGATGGCCCCCATGAGAACGGCCGGATCCGCACCCAGGGTCCCACCCCCGGGATACAAAAGGGGGACACAGACCAGGATGGTCCCGAGGCTGGTGCCTGTGGCGGTGGAGACCACGGCGGCGATGAGGAAGGAGGCCACAACGTACCCCCCGTCGGACAGCCCCAAGGATGCTGCCAGCCAGACCAACCCCTGAACCAGTCCGCTCTCACCCAGTAGGGTGCCCAGAACCCCCGCCAGGAGCCAGGCCATGACCATGGTCATGACCACGGGCCGACTCATCCCGACGATAAGGCCCTCGCTGTAGGCGTGCCGGTCCCTGGACAGGAGGAGGCCCAGGATCAGGGCTCCCAGAAGGATGGGCCAGAGACCCGTTTCAGCCGGAGCCCCGGAAAGGCCCAGGTAGATGACCCCAAAAAGAAAGAGGACAAAGGGGAGGAACGCGCCAAACGTCCCGCCATAAAAGCGGAGGGGCTCGGTGAGGGGCTCGGTGAGAGGCTCGGTGATCTGTTCAGGTCCCGTCGGGTCGGTCACGTCGGTCGGCTCCTTGGATTCGGACCGGAAGGTAGAAGGAGGCGGCGGGGGAGGCTACTGTAATGAGGATATGAAAATCAGGCGTATTCGAAGTCGGCGTTTCTCAGGGGAGGAAGGGGAGCTGGAATGACCTCCAACGATAGCTTCACCCTCTATGATCTCCGGATCGAGGTGGTGGCCACCGATAAACCCATGGTCTGCAATCACGCAGCGGGGGATTTCTTCGAACTGTCCGGAGAGAACCTGCGGTTTCCCGAAGGGCAAACGTTCCCTCTTTATCCCCTTGCGGCCCTTCTCCCGATTCTGCCTGCCAAACAGAGAATGACGGACCCGAACGACTGGATCACCACAGACACGGAAATCGCCTGCCCGGATCCCCACTGCGGGGCCCTCTTCAGAATCACCCGAACCGGCACCCGGACCTTTCGACATGGTGACGTGACCGTGGTGCCCCTGCCGGGTGAGGGGTGATACACCATGCCGACCCCTGACCGAATCCAACTCACCGAAGACTACTCCATCTCCCGCATCATCGTGGGAGGTTGGCAGTTTTCGCCGGGGCATGGAGCACATGGGGCTCTCGGTACGGACCCCGTCGAACTCTTTTCCCGGCTGGTCGAGCTTGGTTTCACCACCTTCGACTGTGCCGACATCTACCAGGGCGTCGAGGAGTTCATCGGGGGGGTTTTGCGGAAGAGTCGGGGGGAGGGAGGAGAGTCGGGCATCCAGGTACACACAAAATTCGTCCCTGATCTGGATATCCTCCCCACAATCAACAAAGCCTACGTAGAACGAATCATCCATCGCTCTCTCTCCCGCCTCGGGGTGGAGCAGCTGGACCTTCTTCAGTTCCATTGGTGGGACTTCAAGATCCCTAGGTATCAGGACGTGGCCCACTGGCTCAAGGAGCTTCAAGAGGAGGGAAAGATCCGGCATCTGGGGGTCACCAACTTCGACCGGAGCCACTTGGACGAGCTGGTCTCCGCAGGCATTCCTATCGTGAGCAACCAGGTCCAGTACTCTGTCCTGGATCGGCGCCCCGGCCAAGAGCTGGCCGGGTACTGCAAGGATCGGGGGATTTCCCTCCTGTGCTATGGAGCCCTGGCAGGGGGATTCCTTACGGATCGTTTCCTGGGTTCCGACGACCCTCCCGCCGAGCCGGAAAACCGAAGCCTCACCAAGTATCGCCTCATCATCAACGAGCTCGGCGGATGGGGTGTGTACCAGTCGATTTTGAACGCCCTGGGGGAAATAGCCCACCGGCACGAGGCTCCCCTGCCCTCTGTGGCCCTCAGTTGGGTCCTGGATCGGGAGGCGGTTGGGGCAAGCATCACCGGTATCGACTCGGTGGAGCAGGCTCATGGCCTCCGGAAGGTTTTCCACCTGGAGTTGGACGAGAAGGATCGAAGCCTCCTGGATCCGGCCATAGCGAGAGCGACTGGACCAGCCGGCCCGGTCTACGGTTTCGAACGAGTGATGGACGGGCCCCACGGCCGGATCATGCGCTACAATCTGAATCAGGAATAAGGGCCCCTTGCGGGGCACCCTGTGGTGTCACACACTGTGGCGGCGGTAGGCCTTCGAAGGCCCAACCACCAAGGGGTTTCTGATTCCTGTCAACTCTTCCCCCGGCCCATTTCCTCCGGGTAAGGGAAGGCCAACGAGAACTCTCATCACACCTCCCGGTCTGGTACGACCCATCCTCCTCCCCTTCCTCCGAACGCTGATCGTTGCGTTGGCGCTGGCAGCTCCTATCTCTACCTCGGGCCAGGTTGTCTCTCAGCAAGGAAGCCCTCCTGACACTCCCCCGGTCCCCCGGATCATGGAGGCGTATCGTCTTCCCCCTTCCGCAACGATCCAGGTGGATGGGCGCCTGGACGAGGACGTCTGGCAGGCCGCCCCCTCTTTCGCCGACTGGGTCCAGAAGGAGCCCGTAGAAGGATCCCCGGCTATCAACGATTCCCGTGTCTGGTTCCTGTACGACGATGAGGCCATGTACATCGGCGCCATCAACTACGACGAGGATCCTGCCGGCATCGCAACGAATATGGCTCGGAGGGACGCACCTTATGCCGGCCGTTCGGACTATTTCGAGGTCATGGTGGATCCCAATAGCGATGGTCTGACGGGGTATCGGTTTCGAGTAACGGCAGGAGGAGTACAAACGGACCGGTTTCTCTACGATGACGACAAGGAGGACACGGCCTGGAATGCGGTGTACGAGTCCCTGGTCACCATCGACGAACGGGGCTGGATCGTGGAGATGCGAATCCCCCTTTCGCAGATCCGGTATGAAACGGCTAATACAGCCCAGAGCTGGGGCGTGCAATTCGGCCGGAGGCGGGCTGCGGACAACGAGCTGACCCGATTCAGTTTCGTGTCCCTCCTTCGCCAGGGGCGGGTGAGTCAGTTCGGCCGGGTGGGTGGGCTTGAGTTGAGCCAAGGATCCCGGCGCCTGGAAGTGCTGCCCTACGTGGTGTCCCGGGCTTGGCGTGGACCCGCCCGGGACGGCGATCCGTTTTTCGACGGATCGGAGGTTGATGGCCGGGTGGGACTGGATGTGAGCTACGGGCTGGGAACAGCCTTTACCCTCGATGCCACCGTGAACCCGGACTTCGGCCAGGTGGAGGCGGACCCGGCGGTGGTCAATCTGACGGCCTTCGAGACCTTTTTCCGCGAGCAACGGCCCTTCTTTGTGGAAGATGCCCGGGTTTTCGACTTCAACATGGGGGCTGGGCAGAAATCCCTGTTCTACTCCAGGAGAATCGGGAGGGCACCCCACGGAGGGCCTCCGGATGGAGCCGAATACACCGATGCCCCTGAGGCCACCACCATCCTGGGTGCCGCCAAGCTAACTGGCCGGACAACCCAGGGGCTGTCCGTCGGAGCCATGGTAGCGGTGACCCAGGACGAAAAAGGGGACGCCTACTTTCCTGAGGGAGATGAGTTTCAGGAATACCGGGTGGAGCCTCAAACCACGTACGGCGTGTTCCGGCTCCAGAAGGATTTCAGCGAAGGCCAATCACGGGTGGGCGGCCTCCTGACGGCCACGAACAGGAACCTCCCAGCAGACGGATCTTTCGACAACCTCAGCTCCAATGCCTATTCGGCCGGCCTGGATTTTGAACATACGTGGGGGAATCGGGAGTGGGGCCTATGGGGGTTCTTCACCGGTAGTCACGTGGCCGGGGATTCCACGGCCATGACCAGAATCCAGAGGGCTAGCCACCACTACTGGCAGCGTCCCGACCAGGAGTGGGCGGAGCTGGACTCTACGGCCACCTCACTTACGGGGGCCGATTGGCACCTCCAGTTCGAACGTAGGGCGGGCCATTGGACAGGAGCCGTCTGGGCCGGCGAGATCACCAGCGCCGTGGAGATCAACGACCTGGGGTTCAACACCTCCGCGGAACGCCTGGCCGGTGGATTCCGGGTGGGGTGGCAGGAAGTCCGCCCTACCCGCCTGTTCCGGAATTCCAAGGTCGAGCTCACCGCCTCCACGGACTTCAGCCATGAAATGCTCCGGGATAGCTGGTCTCTGGATCGTATGCAATTCGGTCAGACCGGGGGGACCACAAAACTCAGTTCCAACGTGGAATTCCTGAACTTCTGGACCGCCCAGGCCAGCCTTTCCTACGGCGCTGATCTCATGAGCCGGAGTGCTACCCGGGGGGGACCCCGAATGATCGATCCAGGCTCCTGGGGGGGATCAATCGGCTTCGGCACGGACAATCGGAAGGTCCTTTTTGTACGACCCAGACTCTCCATCCTGCGAGGCAGTGAGGATTCGGGGAATCGATTCGGGATTGGGATGAGCATGACGCTTCAGCCTTCCACCCGCCTCCTCATGACCTTCACCCCGAGCTACGACCGGAGTTCGAACGGAGCCCAGTACGTCTCCACTACCGGTTCGGTCCCCTATGAGCCCACCTACGGCGCTCGCTACCTCTTCGGCGAGTTCGAGAGGACCGACCTCTCCATGGTGGCCAGGGTCAACTGGACCTTCACACCACGCCTGTCATTTGAGTTCTACGCTCAACCTCTGGTGTCCGCTGTGGACTACGACACCTATAAGCAGCTGTCGAAGCCGGAGACCTTCGGATTCCAACCCTTCACGGAGGGGACTCTCGCCGGTTCGGGAGACGACGCCACCTGCGTGGGCGGCAGCACGTGCGAGGGCTCGGATCACCGGCGCTACATCGACTTCGATGGGGACGGCGGCAGCGACTACGAATTCACCGACAAGGACTTCAACCTCCGGTCCTTCCGGGCGACGGCGGTCCTTCGCTGGGAATACATTCCCGGATCGACCCTATTCCTGGTCTGGCAGCGAAGGCAGTCCGCAGCGGTTCCCACGGGGGAGTTCGACTTTGGCGAGGACATGAAGGCGCTCTTCAGACTTCCTGCAAACGACGTCCTGATCTTGAAAGCCAATATCTGGCTTAGCTGGTAGGGTTTTCCTCCGCAAGGCGAGCAAGGTCATCCACCACCTTCTGAAGCTTCGCCGACTCGGAAGCCGATATCTTTCTCAGAAGAGCCCTGACGGCGGTGTACAGTACGGGGATCGCTGAGAGCGAGAGAAGCATCCCTGCCGGGTTCCCGGCGTTGGCCATGGACACGAACCCTACGACGGAAAGGATGGTCCCGATTAAGCCCGCCGGAAGGTAGCCCACGGCGGCCATCTGGCTCAGGTTAGCGGAGCCGGTGACGGTCGTCGTCCCCTCCCTCGAAGAAATGGTAACGTACCGTTCGCCCGTCTCACCTTTGGCACTCCATTCCAATGAGCCATGAATCTCGTCGGCCTCTCCCTGTTGATCCATGGTCCTCCGGATCAGAGCCAAAACCTCGGGGGTGTCCGCTGGGTCCAGTTCCCCTTTGACCTTCCTCGCGAAGTTCAGAATCCTGGGAAAGCCCACGAATGAAAAGGCGCGCTTTTCCCCTCCCAGAGCCACGGCCCGAGCAGCGTCGTCCACACGCTCCGGATCGATCCCCACCTCTTCACCGATGGACCTCAGGTCGGAAAGGGAGATTCCTTCGCCCTTTGCCAGTGCCCGAGACGGTGCTTTTTCCACCGCCCTTTTCAGGATCTCCCGGACCTCACGGTCCGTAAACTTCCTTTCCTCCAATGGCGTGTCCGCCATAACCCCTTCCTCGTCTAAGCACGGTCGGACAGATCCGAAAGCCCCGGCCATGCCAACACCGGGGCCTTCGAGCAGCTAAAACTAATCTTAACAGGTACTCTTTTCGAGTGAGTCCGACGGCGGCTACCAGGAGCCCACTACCGAACCGGAGCCGCCGGTTTCCGCGGAAGGAGTTCGTCACGCATGGCGGCATGGTACGCAAAAGTCGCCATCACCACGGCGTTGATCATGATATCCTCAGGGATCAGACCGTCGACCACATCCATATTGGTGTGATGCCTCCTGGGACGGTAATCGATCCGGTCCTGGATGAACTGCCAGCCGTTCAAACCGGCCCGGTCGAAGGACAGGTGGTCGGTGCCGCTGGTATTCCCGGGAGCCAGCGTCTCTACTCCGAGATCGTTGAGGGGCTCCATCCACGCTTCGAAGATGGGCTTGACCAGCATGTTTTCCTGGAGGTACACGCCGCGGAACTGACCGGTGCCGTTGTCCATGTTGAAATAACCGGAAAACTTGTCGTATGCTGGTTTCTTCCCGTCCTGCGGATTGCCGAAGTGTTTGTTCACGTACTCCCGGGACCCGTTCAACCCACCTTCTTCATACGTCCAGAAGGCTACCCGGATGGTCCGCCGCGGTTGGACTCCGATGGCTTTCAGGATGCGGGCCGCCTCCAGTGCCACGGCCGAGCCCGAGGCGTTGTCCACCGCACCGGTACCGCCATGCCATGAGTCATAGTGCCCTCCAAGAATAACGACCTCGTCCTTCAGGTCGGTTCCCGGAATCTCACCCACCACGTTGTAGTAGTAGGGGTCGGAATTATCGACGGCATTTCGGACCTCCATCTCGAGCCGAACCGGGATGCCCCGCTCGAGAATCCGGTAGATGCGATTGTAATGCTCGGTAGCGATCACCACCTCGGGGAGGCTGTTCATGACGCCTTCGTAGCTACGATCCGCCCTGCTGTCATGTCTGCTGCCCACGAGGAGGATGCCGTCGTCTCCCCTACCACTGCCGATATCCACAACCAGGGCCACACCCTCCGCCTTCAGAAACTCATCCAGATCACCTCTGGAGACCGGCGGCCCGCCCACCTCGCCCTGCCTGAGGGCATTAAGCTGGTCCATGGTCAGTGTTACGGTCTGCTGCTGCCCCGTGGCACCTACGGTCGTCCTGGAGAGGGCCTTGAGAGTCTCGTCCGTATGTCGAATGGCGTCAGGTGTGAACCGCGGTTCGGTGGCGAACGGCTGGGCAATAAGCGCGATCCTTCCCCTTAACTTCCCACGGTATTGGGCGAAGTCATCCGGCGTGTTCACGTTTACGATGACTGCATCGGCCTCAACTTTCCCATCGGTACTCGAGGTGAACGCCTTCGCATATCCGATGATGGGCTGATAGTCAGGGGCGACCATGTGGAGGGACGTATATTCGTTATCCCAGTTGACGCCGTGTTCTCCCGCCCGTTCGAAGATGATATTCTCCAGCCCCACTTCCTGCATTTTCTCCTGGGCCCATGCCTGGGCCTTCCGCATGCTCGGAGAGGCGGTGAGGCGAGGTCCGAGGACATCGGACATATATCCGACGATGTCCATCACCTGGGAACGCTCTAGGCCTTCCGCCCGAATCTTCGAAACGACCTCCCAGTCGACGGGCTCCTGGGCTCTCAGCCCGGAAACAAGTACCAGGGAAATAAGAGGGAGAAGCAACAAAGAACGTAGAGCACGCATGGGGATCCTCCTTTGAGATCAGGCTGCCGGTTCCAGTCCAGCCAGTCACTGCCCATTCACCTACCGGAAGGCAAAATGAGGGTGCGTCGGAAAAATCACCATAGCCGAGCAGGTTCCCGGGGTTGCCGACATATCCGATTAGACGGGAATCTCGATCGTTTTTTGAAGTGTTATCCTTCTAAGAGCGCGGCAGAGTCGGGTGCACCCGGAGGCCCCTGAAGGGTTGGATGAACAAGGTAGGATTTTCCATGACGGCGGATTTTCAAAAAGACATCGAAGACCCGAAACGACCGATAGCAGTCGACCTGCGCTATCCTGGAAAGCCACTCCTCTTTGCCTTCGGAGGGATCGCCGGGAAAATGGCAGCGTTTCCCCCGTTCGAGTTTTTTCGCCTAACCCAGCATCTTCAGGTGAACAAGGCGTACATACGGGACCTGAACCGAAGCTGGTA
>CAYOVN010000070.1:0-16952 GCA_964407425.1 uncultured Gemmatimonadaceae bacterium | reverse complement strand
CCCAGACCCAGGCCACCCGACTTACCTCCGTCCAGCCTTCGATCTCCCCCACACGCCGAAGGAGAGCGCCCTCCAGCAATTCCGCCAGTATGGCCCCAGACGGCTCGGATCGCAGGTTTTCCATTTCCTCCGCCGCCACAGCCAGATCAAACCCCGGGCGATCGGACAGCTGAACCGATTGGGACCAAACCCAGCCCTGGAGATCGACCTGGACCCATCGCCCCTGGACCTGCCTGACCGCAATGCTCGTCCCCTCCCGAAGGCGACCGATGATAGTCCCCTGAGGTTCCGCCCGGAGATTCTCCTCCACCAGCACCGCAGCTCGGTCCTGGCCGGCAACCCCACCCCTGGGCAGAGCCGTCAAACTAAGGCAGGACAAAACGGATATCGCTAGAAGCCTTGTACCCATAGAACGAAGGACCTTCTTTGCTGAAACGAAGGGGACCCGAGAGGGGTTTAAGGTAAACTGACCAACCGGCCAGGGTTTGAATCTGCCCGAGGGGCCCCTGGTCGTCAATTCCGGGTATTCCCGTTGCCTTTGGTGGTTATCTTCGGGTAGCTTTCCGGATTGGGACCTTCACCTGATTTGTAAGCCGACAGGCTTTGAGACTGAAACGAAAATGGCACGAATCTCTTTCCTGACGTTGGCCCTGTCCGGGCTCCTGCTTGTTTCTGGCCCACCTCAATTGGAGGGCCAGACCATCCCCTCTCCCTACCAGTTCTTCGAAAATCGCCAGGAAGCCGGGATCTTCGGAGGGTACTTGAGCCTGGGTACCGGTAAGTTCGGTTACGGTCCGAAACCCGGGTTGGTGGTTGGCGGTCGGTACGGGGTCCAGTTGGGCGGGGCTTTTGCCCTGGACGGTGTTTTGGGGTTCAATCCAACCACCCGGGACGTAGTGGACCCCACCCGGGATGAGGGGGCACGGGTTGTGGGTGAAGCCGACGCCACCCTCATGAGCATCGATGCCCGCCTCCGGTTCAGCCTCACCGGAGAACGAACGTGGAAAGGCCTGAACCCCTTTATCTTGATGGGCGGCGGGGTCGCTTGGGACCTGTCGGGCACGAGCGCCGTGGACGCCCTCGTTCTACCGGGAGACCAATTCAAGTTCGGAACGAAGTTTCTCGCCCTTTTCGGAGTGGGCGCCCGGTGGTTCATCTCCCGGACTCTCCTGGTCCGCACGGACTTCACCGTCAATATGATCCAGCTCTCCACCCCACTTGGATACCTCGACCCGGACCGTGGCCTGGGAGCCGTGGGGGAAAAAGAGTGGGTAAGCGGCACAGCCATTTCCCTCGGCGCGGCGTGGCATTTCTGATTACGGACGCCGGACACGATTCAGGCTCTCCATGACCAGCTTCGAAACCCTTCCCCAGGACTGGCTCTCCGTCCCGGAGGCCACGGGGCGGATCCTTTCCGCCGCGAAACCCCTTGGCCCAGAGGTTGTGCCCCTGGAGGATAGCCTGGGACGAGCCCTGGCCAAGGACGTATTCGCCACCGCCACACTCCCGCCGTGGGATAACTCAGCCATGGACGGGTATGCGGTTCGGCACGAGGATCTGATCGGCGCCCAGCCGGCCTCACCCGTGATCCTGGAGGTAATAGGGGAGGTCCGGGCGGGAGAGACCGCAGAAGGGACCCTGGCCCCGGGACAGGCCATTCGGATCATGACCGGCGCCCCCGTCCCCCCTGGGGCTGACGCCATCGTACGGGTGGAGGACACGGACGCCGAAAAGGAGCCGGGGAGAATCAGAGTCACGGTGGCCCCGGGACCCCGGAAGGACATTCGCCCCGGGGGTCAGGACATGCGGGCGGGCGACCGGGTGCTGGAGGCGGGCACCGCTGTGGGTGCCGGCCAAATCGGCCTCCTGGCGGCGACCGGGGCCGAGGGAGTGCAAGTTTACCGGCGACCTCGAGTGGCCATCCTCTCCAACGGCGACGAGATCTCACCCCTATCAGATTTCCACAGGGTTAAAGCCGGGGAGACCATCCCGGAAACCAACAGCCCAACCCTGGCCGCCGCCGTCCGAGGCGCCGGCGGTGCTCCCCTTCCCCTGGGAATCGCCAAAGACAATCCGGAGAGCATCCTCGAGAAAGTGACCCTGGCCCGCTCCCTGGAGGCGGATGTCCTGGTCACCTCAGGTGGGGCCTCCATGGGCGAGCACGACCTCTTCAAGAGGGTCCTGGACGGCCAAGGATTCAAGCTGGACTTCTGGCGGGTCAAGATGCGTCCAGGGACCCCCTTCTCATTCGGTTTCCTCCCCGGTGAGGGAGAAACCCCGGCTCTACCGGTTTTTGGGCTCCCGGGGAATCCCGCTTCGAGCTTCGTCACGTTCCAGATCTTATGCCGGCCCTTCATCCTGAAACTCGCAGGCCACAAAAGGATTCACCGCCCTGTTATCATGGCCCGGGCCGGCGAAGCCTTTCGATCTCCCCCGCACCTCACCCACTTCTTTAGGGTCAAGCTCAGTGGGGATCCCTCCCTACCGGAAGCCCTCACAACGGGCCCCCAGACCTCCGGCCTCGTTCGGGGCCAGGGGCTCGCACACGGACTCGCGGTGGTACCCGAGGGGGTGAAGGAGATAAGGGCTGGAGAGGCCCTCCGGGTGATCCTTCTGGACGATTTCGGCCTTGGAGGAGAGCAACCGGGTTTCCTATCCGAATGACCCGGAAGACCATCCTGCCGGTTCTTGCCCTGACTCTTCTGGCAGCCGGCTGCTCCATCCCCCGGTGGCCCGTGCAGGGAACCCTGATTTCCCCCTATGGAATCCGCTTTTTAGGTCTGAAACCCGACCTCCATCGAGGCGTGGACATCCGGGTCACGGATGGGACGGAAGTCCTGGCCATGGCCGATGGGACGGTCCGTTTCGCCGGTTCCATGAGCGGCTATGGGAACGTTATCTGGCTCGACCATTCCGGGGAGGTGATCTCGGTGTATGCCCATCTCTCCTCGATCCGGGTGACCAAGGGGGAGGCAGTAGAGGGCCGGCAGACGATTGGTCTCAGCGGCCATAGTGGGAATGCCACTGGGCCCCACCTGCACTTCGAGGTGTGGAGCCACGGGAGAGAAGTGGATCCGGTCGCCTTTCTTGGAGGGTTTCCCGGCGGTTGAAGCCCCAACGGCTGAAGCCCCGGTGGTTGAAGCCCCGGTGGTTGAAGCCCCGGTGGTTGAAGCCCCGGTGGTTGAAGCCGAGAAACCCCCTGATCGTCAGACCTAGTCGCCGGCCTTGAGCTTCTTGATCTCTTCAGTGAGGCGGGGCACCACTTCGAAGAGGTCGCCAACGATACCGTAGTCCGCCACCTGGAAGATGGGTGCGTCCGGATCTTTATTCACAGCCACGATGGTCTGGGAGGTCCTCATCCCAGCCAAGTGCTGAATGGCTCCGGAAATCCCCAGGGCGAAGTAGAGCTTGGGAGCCACGGTCTTACCCGTCTGACCCACCTGCTCGGAGTGGGGTCTCCAGCCGGCATCCACAACCGCCCTGGACGTTCCCAGGGCAGCATCTTCACCCAGTGCATCCCGGAGTCCTTCTAAAAGACCCCAGTTCTCCGGGCCTTTCATCCCCCGCCCTCCGGTGACGATGATGGAGGCTTCCGCCACATCCTTTGAGCCGCCTCCGGAAGGCTGAAACTCCTTAACCCTGAGCGTCCAGCTACCGGGGTCCAAAGCGTCCGGTGTAAAGGCCTCCACGGCGCCTGCAGCCGGGGTTTCACGGGCTAAAAAGACGTTGGGCCGGATACTTACCAGGGCCGGGGATGCCGAGAACCCCACAGTGGCGAAGGCCTTTCCGGCGAAGACCGGGCGGATCACCACCAGCTCTCCACCCTCGACACTGAAGCCGGTTATATCTCCGGCCAGGGGCACATCCAGAAGGGCCGCCACCCGGGGAGCCAAGTCCTTACCCTGAGCAGTGGCAGCAAAAACCACGACCCCGTAACCCCCAGACTGGACAGCCTGTTGAACTACCTGGGAATAACCCTGGGGGTGATAGCCTGAAAGGGCGTCCACTTCCGCCGCAAGTACCTTCTCGGCACCGAACCGCCCCAGATCCTGGGCGGCGGAGGAAACCCCTGCCCCGCCGACCACTAAGGCGTGGGCGGCACAGCCCAGACCCCCGGCGATTTCGGCTGCCACCGTAACCGTCTCGGAAGCTACACCCCGAATTTTTCCTTCTCTCTGCTCGACAATGGCGAGGACGTCGGCCATCTCCCTCTCCCGTATTAATTTTTTCAGGTGTCGGATTCCACCTCGAAGGAGGAACCCGGCTGATCAGTTCTTTATTCTTTAGAGGGCCTTGGCTTCTTCCCGGAGGAGCCGCACAACCTCGGCAGCTGCATCCGGGCCCTCTCCCACCACCCGACCTGCGGGCCTTTCCGGTGGATAAGAAAGACTCTTGACCACCAGGCGGGACTCACCCGTCTGGGCATCCTTCTCCTCGAGGGGTTTCCGCTTCGCCGCCATGATCCCCTTCAAAGAAGCATACCGGGGCTCGAACTTCCCCTTGGTCAAGGTGACCAGAGCAGGCATTTCCATTTCCAGGATTTCTGCTCCGCCCTCTATGTCTCTTCGACAGGAGAGGGTCGTCCCCTCCATCTCGAATTCAGAAACCGCGGTGGCGCAGGGAAGGCCCATGAGGGTAGCTGTCATCGGGCCCACCTGCTGCTGGTCCATATCAGCGCCCTTCATGCCAAAAAGGATCAGAGAGGGACCCATCGCCGTCAGCTCTGCTGAGAGGGCCTTTGCGGTGGCGAGGGCGTCGACTCCCGGATCGCCTTTGAGGAGAACCGCCCCGTCGGCACCCATGGCCAATCCCTGGCGAAGGGTTTCCTGGGTATCCTCACCGCCCATGGATAGGAGAATGACCTCCCCATCCCCTGTACCCTCTTTCATCTGAAGCGCAGCCTCGATGGCGAATTCGTCATAAGGGCTGATGATGAACTTGACCCCGTCGGGATCGATGGAGGCTCCATCTCCTCCGAGTCGGACCTTGGTTCCGGTGTCCGGTGTGCGTTTGATGCATACGACAATTTTCAAGGCTCTGCTCCATTCAGGGCAGGTTCGTTAAAAAGAACAGGCCGGAATCTAGAAGGGGCCGCGTCCCGCTTCAACTCGTCGCCCCAAATAGGCTTGTTTCAGAGAGTCGCTCCGACGATAGCGAACCCAACCGTAGCCACAAATCCGGCGATGAGCGCGTAGGGAAGCTGGGTCCGAACGTGATCGATATGATCAGTGGCTGCCGCCATGGAGGAGATGATGGTCGTGTCACTGATGGGGGAGGAGTGGTCCCCGAAAATCCCCCCCGCCAGGGCCGCCGCCACGAAGGGAGCAAGGGGAAAGCCCATGGTCTCGGCCGCCGGGACGGCGATGGGGAGCATTATGGCGAAGGTCCCCCAGGAGGATCCGATTGAAAAGGCGATTCCTGCGGAAACCAGAAAAACCAGGGGGAGGAAGGCCACCGGCGGAAGGACACCCTGAGTAACCCTGGCAACGAACTGTCCCGTACCCAGCTCGACCGCAACATCCCCCAGCGCCAGGGCGAGGAGAAGGATCAGGGCCAGAGGTACCAACCCGCCAGCTCCCTTCAACCCTGTTCGGGTCAGTTCATCCACCGATGCGCCCTTTTGACTGAGGAGGAGAACCCAAACCACCGCTACTCCGGAGAGCACGGCCCACAGGACGCTGGTGGGGCCCGAGCCTTCCATGAGATTCCCGTTCCCCGTCAGGAAGAGGGAAACCGGCATCATGAACACCATGACCACGATGGGAACCACCATGTTCAAGGCCCGGGGTGGAATCTTCTCATTGGGAGTGGGGGAAAGGATAGACTCGTCGATCATAGGTTGAGCGTTCGGCCATAGGACTTGGCCGGCCTTGGTCCGGGCCTCGGCCTTTTTCATGGGGCCCAGGTCCAACCCCCAGATGACCGTCGCCAGTGCCAGAAGCACCGCTGCGAAGGCGTAGAAGTTGAATAGAATGGAATTCAGGAAGAGTCGGAGAGGGTTCTCGACCCCCAAAGAAGAGAGAATCCCCAGGTTGTAGGCACCCCAGGCATTCAGGGGGATAAGGATACATATGGGCGCCGACGTGGAGTCGATCAGATAGGCCAACTTCTCTCTGGAGGTTTTGAATCGATCGAAAAGAGGCCGGGCAACGGAGCCCGCCACCAAGACGGTGATGTTGGACTCGATGAAAACGACTACACCGATCAACCAGGCCAGGAACTGAGCCTTCCGCGCAGAATCGACCCACTTTCGGGATTCCAGGAAGTTCACGAATCCCGTGACCCCTCCTGAAGACTCCACGGTGGCGATGAGGGAACCGATCGCCAGGGTGAACAGAATCACCTTCGCGTCACCGGGATCCGAGAGTACCCCGACGGTACCGTCGATAGCCCTGCTCAATCCCCCAAGAGGATTCCAACCTTCGAGGATGGAATAGCCGAGCCAAATGCCACCTGCCAGGGAGAGATAGACCTGACGCGTGAAGATGGCGAGGGTTATGGCCATAAGGGGGGGAAGCAGGGAAATCCAGGTAGGATCACTCATCGATGTCGCGACTCCGTTTCCCAGGTGCCTGTCTCAGGAATGGGGAAAGAAACTACCGTGGCCTGCCAGAAACCCCCGGGTGCCCCCGGACAAAGAAACGCAAGGGCGAATCCCTCCACCGGGTCTGCAGCCCTCAGGAGGACCGCCGCGGGAAAACCCTCCTCCCTGGTTACAACATTCAGACACCAATGGATCCCATAACTTCGGTAAATGTAGGCACGGCCCGGGGGGCCGAACATTCGGAACCGCCTCCCCCCTTGAAAGAGAAGAGCGCCACACCAACGGCGTAGCGCTCTTCTCTTCCATTCCAGTCCCATCCTGATGAGAATCCACCTTCCGTCCTCTCCCAGGGGAACTCAGAGGCAGTCCAGACTCAATCCGAATCCCCCTCGGGCTCCTTCTTCCGAGCCCTTCCGCGTCCGGAACCACTTCCGCGGGTGCGCCGTCTACTCGGGGCTTTATTCTCAGTTTTGGAATCTGCTTGGGCGTCCTTCGCCTCGGCTGCCTGGTCAGTCCCGGGCTTTGATTCTGCCTCTTCCTTGGGAGCCTCATCGGCGGCTGTCGGGCTGGTCCTTCGGGCCAGATCGGCGCTCCACCCCTGCAGCAGTTGTTCCACTCGTGCGGCCGGGAGAACCGAAGAAAGACGCCCCGGTTCCCGGTGAAGGACCTGGAATAACTCGGCGCCAAACTCATTCACCACCGTCTCGGCGGTCTTCCGCCCAACCCCTTTGTAGGAGTTGGTGAGATAGCGGATGAGGGTTGTTCCGCCTGTCGGCAGCCCCAGGATCGCCAGATCCAGGGATGGGTCGCCGCCCACGGGACCGGTGGACGTAGCCGCCTCCTTCTTGGGCGCACTCTTTCCTCTACGAGTGCGTGGGGTCCTGCCCGAGGTCGTTTTCTCTGTTTCGGCGGGCTCAGCTACCGGTTTTTCGGGGGCTGGGTCCGCAGTCGGGGACACCGTGGCCCCGGGCCCGGCAACGACCTGACCTTCCAGGAATGGGGGAGGACCATCTTTGCCCTTTCGGGACCTTCCCGTACCCCGCCGGAGTCCGACTCCACGAATCGCCTCCGATACTTCTCCGCCGATTTCCATCTGAGCCTGCTTCTGATCCTTCTCCGTTTTGCCGGACCGGCCCCGGCCCTGCTTCCCGTCGCCCTTGTCGACGCCCTTGGCGTCGCCCTTGTCGTCGCCCCTGGCGACGCCCTTGTCGTCCTTCTCAGGCTCTTCAGCAGGTTTCTCAACCGGCTTCCCTTCGTCCAACGGAGCGGCAGCCCGGGCCGATACCTGATACGTACCATCGTCCCGCTTCTGGAGGTCGATGATTTCATGGTCATGGGCCTGACGGAGGAACCGGCTGAACTTTCCGAAGCCTAGCTCCCCTTCATCGAAGGAAGACTCCAACCTCAGCATTTTCCGTTTCAGATCAGAATCCCGAACGCCCCCCTCCTTTGTGCCTCCTGCAGAAAGAGACTCCAGGGCCTGGCGCAGGATTCCATATGCCGCCCGAAGTGGATCCTCCCCTCCTCCAGCGCTTCCCTGCTCGCTGCCCCGGCTCTCCTTTTCCGGCCCGGATCCGGCTTTCTGTCGATCCCCACCTCGGGCCTCGCTCTGGGAATCGTCTGGGCGGGCCTCCGCTTTCGACCGCCCACGGCCTCGGCTGGAGGTTGCTTTTTCGTCCTGGCCTTTGGCTGGAGCTCGGCCCCTGGGCTGGGGTTTCCTGGTTGCGGGCTTGGATGGGGCGGATGAAGCCTTTCCGCCGCCCTTGGAAGGGAGAACCTCATACTGCCCGTTCTCGAGCTTCCTGAGAACGACAAGGCCCCGGCTTCCGGCTTCCGACAAGAATCGACTAAACTTGGAAAAGCCGAAGTTCCCCTCATCGAACGTGGCATCGATCTCGATCATCACCTGTTTCAGCCGATCGGACCGCATCACATCGTCCCGGGAGGCCATGCGTGCCGCTGCCTGTTCGACCAGAACCCAGGGATCCACCGGCTTGTTATCCGAATCCGTGGTCTTCCGAAGGCCGGTCAGGGAGGTATAGGAGTAATACTCGTCACAGTTCTGAACGAGAATGTCCGAACTGGATTCCTGAATTCCCACTCCGATCACGTACTTTCCGTACTCTTTGAGCTTGAGGACCACCGCGGAAAAGTCACTATCTCCCGTGAGGAGGATGTAGGTCCCGATTTCCGGTCTGATGAACACCAACTCGATGGCGTCGATGGCCATCCGGATATCCGTGGCGTTCTTCTTCGAACTGCCGTAGGCCGGCGCGAAGATCAGATCAACGGAGTTTTCGGACAACGGGACGATGTACTGGGGATACCTACGCCAATCGGCGTAGGCCCGCTGAACGGTGACCTTCCCCTTGATGATATCGGAGTTGAGGAGGTTGTTCAGCTCTTTTGAGAGATCGCTGCGCATCCCCATGGTGACATTGTCGAAGTCGATGAGGAGGGCGGCATTGAGTGCTTCAGGCTGGGTTCCGAACGCACCCTGTGTGTGGGGCGCCCGTGAATAGGGGGAACTCATAGTTCTTTCTTCTCGCAGTTAATGTGTGTTTCCTTCGCTGCGAGACCTCTCCACCACGCCCAGTCCGGAACAACAAACCTGACATCCAGGTTCGTCCGCATCTGGGAGAGGTCGGAGGGGCCTCAGCTGGTTTCAGCTCTCTCGGCTGGTCAGTTCAGCCAGGACCATCCTGGCCAATTCGATTCGCCGGGGCTTCCCATTCCCCGTTCTGGGGAAATCGTCGAGGAAGCGGACAAGATCCGGAACCTTATAGTCCGCCAAGATCGCTCGACACCAATCCATCACTTCCGGACCGGTTACAATCGCCCCCTCCAGCGGGACGATACAGGCACAAACGGCTTCACCCAGGATGTCGTCCGGAACTCCGACTACAGCCACTTCACGGACCGCCGGATGGGCTTGGAGTCGATCCTCCACCTCCCGGGGGTACACGGTGAAGCCGTGCCGAATGATAACCTCTTGGCGCCTCCCCACCAAATGAAGATACCCCTCTTCATCAACCATCCCGAGATCCCCCGTAAGGAGGAATCCATCGTCCCTGAGCACCTTCCGTGTTTCCTGGGGCTGCCGATAGTATCGGCCCATGACCCCGTAACCTCGAAGGGCAATCTCTCCAACGCTCTCAGGGGGAAGAACCTCACCTTGATTATCCAGAACCTGGATTTCGATTCCGGGCAGAGGGCGGCCTACCGTATAATGACGTTTCTCCGGAGAGTCCTCGGGTTTGGTGATGGACACCACCGATGCTGCTTCGGCGAGGGAGTATGCCACACGAAAGTCTTTGCAGAAGCTCTGCTCCACAGCCCGTCGCAGGTCGTCCGAAGCGGGTCCGCCAGCAGCCAGGGCCAATCTAAGGGAGGAGAGGTCCAGGGAAGCTTCTGCCTGCTCACTCAGTCCTGTGGAGAACAGGGTGGGCACCCCATAGTGAACGGTAGCCCCATGTCGCTGGATCAGGGCAAGGGTTTCTGCAGCCCCGAAACCACTCTGGAGGATGAGGGTGGAGCCGGAAAGCACTGAACCCAGAATCCCCATCCCCAGTCCAAACACATGGAAGAAGCCGGTCACGCCAATCACTCGGTCTTCGGGGCCCAGGGCCAAAGACTTGGCAGCCTCGGCGGCCACTTTGAGGAGGTTGGCGTGGGTGAGTTCCACCCCCTTGGGTTTCCCCATTGTGCCCGCTGTATAGAGGATAGCCACGGTGTCATTCCGGGGGTCCACCTCAACAAGGGGATAGTCCCGCCCTCCCCCGGAAGAGAGCAGATCTTCGAATTGGAAGATCTGGTCATCGTACCAGAGGTCCTCCTCCCCCACCGTCACCACAAACTGGAGCTCCGGAAGTTGGGGAAGGAGTTCGTCGAAGAGTTCCAGGAAATCTACCCCGGCATGTTCCTCGGCCCCGACGGCCGCCACGGCTTCCGAATGCCGGAGCATGTACTGGAGCTCATGCTTGGTCAGGTGGGGATTGAGGGGAACGACCGTTGCCCCGAGCTTCGCTGCCGCAAAGAGGGCGATCACGAACTCAGGGCATGGGGGAAGAATCAGAGCGATCCTGTCTCCAGCCTCGATTCCGAGGGAGCTCAGTGACGCCGCCATGGCATCGGCCCGGCTCTCCACCTGGCCAAAGGTGATGAGCTGGTTCTGATGTAACAGGAAGGTCCTTCCTGGATCCCGGGTGGCCCGGTTCGCCAGGGATGCTGCGATGGACATTCCTTCGACGCGCTCAAAGAGCGCCATGGCCCCTCCATTCGAGGTTTCTGACAAGACTATACAAGCTAGGATTCCCCGAACAGAGCGTCAAATACCCCTCACCCGGCGGATTCCCGAAGTACCTCCAGAACGATCTCATCCGGGACCTCCTGGGCCCAATTCTCCCTTTCAGCCACCTTCCCCGCCTGGGAGAGAAGGACGTATTGGGGTCGCCCACCCCGCCCCTTTTTGTCCGCTCTGGTGAAGGCGAGGGCAGCGTCCGGCTCGAGTCCGGGAGGGAGGGTCACGGGCAGTTCCAAAAGAGTCGCCAGCTTCCGAAGTAGGTCGGACGTTCCGGGTCGGGTGACCCCTACCCGCTCCCCTAGCCGGGCCTCCAGCACCATGCCCAGAGCTACGCAACTACCATGAGGTAGAGCGTACTCCCCGGCTGATTCGATGGCATGGCCGAGGGTGTGGCCGAAGTTCAGGACCTTCCGAAGGCCCGATTCCCGTTCGTCCTTGCTCACCACTTCGGCTTTGATCTCGATGGACCGGATAACGACCCTGCTGGTCGCCCCTACCTCCCCGTTCATGACACAGGGGATCTCACCCTCCAGATCGGCCAAGTAGACAGGGTCGAGAATCGCCCCGTGCTTCACCGCCTCCGCCAGTCCCTGGGCCCGTTCCCCCCTGGGAAGGGAGGTCGCGACCTCCGGGTCCACAATGACCAGTTTAGGGGGATGGAAAGCCCCAACGAGGTTCTTGCCCTCGGGCACATCGATTCCGGTCTTCCCCCCCACGGAGGAGTCGATCATGGCGACGAGACTGGTGGGAACCTGGATCAGGGGGATGCCCCGCATGAATGTGGCAGCGACAAACCCCGCCAGATCCCCCGTGACTCCACCTCCCAGCGCCACGACCGCACTATCCCGGCCGAAGCCCTCCTTGAGCATGGCCCCAGTCAGGCGGGCCCATTCTTCCCGGTTCTTGGACGCCTCCCCTGGGGGGAAGGTAAAGAGAACAGCTGTCTTACCCGCCTCGGTCAATCCGTCGACGATGGCGCCGCCGTATAGCTCCGCCACGGTTTCGTCCGCGATGACCGCATACCGGTGTGCCTTTGCATGGGCAGGAATCATCTGGGGTAGGGACCGGCGGATCCCCTGACGCACCCTAATCGGATATCCACGGGCCTGGCCGCCGGCCTGAACCTGGATGCTGTCCTCTAGAAACACATATACCTCTTCACGTAAAAGTACCCTTCTCTTACCAGTAACCGGGGAAGGCCGTTCAGCCGGCCCTACCCTCATGAACGGTGACCGAAACTTCCCCCGGCACTCCGACTCTCAGAACAGCCCCGGGCCTGCCCAAAACCTCCACGCTTTCAATGGTGGCCGGAGCCGCAAGATTCCCCAGCACCGGTTGAAAACCCTGGACGAACCGGTCTCGTTCCCCTTCTGAATCCCAGACGCTGGCCCAGACCAGGCCATACTCCCCATCGCTATCCTCCAGAAGGGCATAACGGTCTCCGTCCCAACCTGTGGCCAGGGCCCGGCCCTGGGGCCCGAGGTGCTGCTCCAGGAGGACCTCGAGTTCACCCTGGCCGAAGGTATTCCCATAGACGGACTCGAACCCCGGTACAGGGTCCAGTTCCAGTTCGGTGGGAAGATCGACTTCGGCCCCGAAAGCCCGCTCGGGCCTCAGAATCTGCTCGGTGGATTGGGGGAGGTTCACTCCGAAAGGACCCGGCCTTCCCTCCTTTTCTTCCCATAGAGCTGAGACGAAGGTCGCCCCTCTGAGATAGGGAAACAGAAGGGCCTCCTGGACGATGGCCGGGGCGGCTGCCAGAGCGGGATATTGGGTCCGCATAGCCTCCAGAGCCGGCCCCAAAGCCTGGGAAAAATCCGGAAGCTCGGAAAGGTCTACGGGTCTCCCTTGCATTTGCTCATACATGTACTCCAGCATGATCAGGGTAGCGTGCCCCTCGATGGCCGATTGTGCGGCGGCCTGTCTGTCGTTTCCTCTTTCCTCGGCGGTGAGGGAATCGAGATTTGCCGTTTGATCCTGGACCGCATGGACCAGTTCGTGGATCAACACGGATTCCAACGTCTCAACAGGCATGTCGTCCATGACGAACAGCGCGGTGGAATCCGGATCGTAGAAGCCGGCCACCTGTTCCTGATATACGGAAACCAAGAGCTCCCTGAGGTTCAGATCCTCATCAACCAGTCCGACCAGAGAGTAGGTCCGGGTGAGAAGGGCCGATTCCTCCGGGGACATGTCTTCGTCCAGTTTGAAGATGAGGTAAGACTCCAGCTCTTCCCGGGTCCTCCGCTCCACCCGGACAGGGCGCACCAACTCCATCCCGGCCCTTTTGGCGAGATCGGGGAGAAGCTGGGAAACCCGAGCCTGCAGTTCGGGATCGGAGGAGACGACAAAAGTGGTGTCCTGAACCTGCGGACTGCACGCCGTAAGTGTAAAGGCGAGGGCCGCCGTCGCGATCATCATTCGTTCCATTCCTTTTTTGCCTCCCGAAAACCCGCAGCAAAGATCAAGGTTCGGATTTCCTGGGGCTCCGTTGACCACGTTCGGCGCCGAACCGGGAGCCTTAGCCATCGTCGGTAAGGTCCGGCTGGTGAATGCGTATTCAATGTAGAGGACGAAGAATAAGGGTGTGACCCCTCAACCGGAGGGAGCCCTTCCATAGATGTCACCCAATCGAACGACGTCGTCCAGGTGGGGTGTGGAGGCTTCCATGATATCACAGTCGGTAATGGCCTGCATTCGATGAATTGTACCGGGACGAACCCGGAAGGCCTCACCGGGCAGGAGAGGGACCTCCTCCAGTGCCTCCATGGAGGCACCGGCCAGGAAACGCATCTCTCCGGAAAAGAGGAAGATGGTTTCGTCCTTCACCTCGTGATACTGAAGCGAGAGGGACTCACCGGCATTGATGTGAAGGACTTTCCCGACGTACTGTTCGGTTTGGGCCCAAATCAACTCATAGCCCCAGGGCTTTTCGACCCGATGAGGAGTCTGTTTCACTGAATGAGGTCTCCGCTGCTGTCGTGTGGACGAAGTCGATCCGGGGTCTGTACTCTTTGGGGATAGTAGACCTGTAAAAACAGTGTTAGCGAAGGCGGCCGAGGTCAAGGTTCGGTACCGGCCTCGGGCCACCTCCACCTGATGCAACTCCTGGCCCGGTCCGGGGGTAAGGGTGGGAAGGAACCCCACAAACCAAAGAAAATGGTATGCGTGCTCAGGTAATCTCCGCCCTTTTTTTGATGCTCGGCCTTGCCGGACCGGCTCAGGCCCAAACTCGGATCGTGGGGCGGGTCATCGACGACTACACTGAGCGGCCGTTGAGCCAAACCGTCATCACCGTTTTCGCAAAAGATGGCTCCACACTGGGCCGGGCGGAAACGGGACAGGACGGGACCTTCGAGTTCGAGGTCAACAACGTCACCTCGGTCAGGATCAATGCCCGGCGACTGGCCTATGAGACCAACACCACTCCCCTTCTCTACTTCGACGGAAGACAGTTTTTTCAGGTGGAAGTCAGACTGGACCCGGATGCGATCCTTTTGGCTCCTCTTGAGGTCATCGCATGGTCAGAGCGGCCCATGAACGCTCTTCATGAAGGCTACAAGCGCCGTTTGAACATGGGCCTGGGAACGTTTATCACACGGGAGGATGTGGAGCGGCGGAATCCAAACCTGGTGACAGATATGCTCCGGGATGTCCCGGGCCTACAGGTAACTGGCTCTGGGTCCGGACTTCGTCCCACAGTGAGAATAGGCCGCTCGGCCGGTTACAACTGTACCACCCAAATCTTCGTGGATGGATTCCTCGTCAACCGTAGGACGGGGTATGGACAGGGTTTCCGACCGGACGACATCCGCATCGACGACGTCGTCACGCCCGGGTCCGTCGAGGGAATTGAGATTTTCCGGGGATTAAGCACGGTTCCGGCAGAGTTCCTGAGCCCGGATGCTGACTGCGGAGTCATCGCCATTTGGACCAGAAGGGGAGGAGACCAGTAGTCCCCCCCCCCTAGCCCAGGGCCCTACACCCGCAGCCGGATGTGGACCAACCCTCCTGTTGGTCTTTCCGCCGGAGTCCTTACCCGATCGGGCGAGTGGCGATGATGATGGCCCCTTCGACATGCCGATCATTCATCAACCCGGGGAGGGCCGTGGCCGCCCGCGTGCCTTCAAGGTACCGGAGCTCATAGGCCGACTCCGGCGCAATTTCCTTCAGGATTTCCGCCGGCCCCAGATAACTGTCGTTCTGGATAACGACGACCTCGGTCTCCATCTCGAAGCTCCGATTGGCCCGGACATTGAGCCACCGGGGCCGAAGCCTTCGGACCACGTCATAAAGATTTGTGACTTGCACCCCCAGGATCTGCTCCCGGGTGAGGAGATCCGAACGCTCCTTTTCCGCGCTCCCGGTTCCTGTGCTGGCACAACCAAGGGAGATCGCCGGGATCAGGAGAGAAAAAACCAGAACCGCCCTGCGCACTGAGATCATCTGGTGCCCCTATCGTTCAAGAAGTCGTCCTATCGTTCAAGAAGTTGTCCAACCCTGATATCCGACCTTCCGCTACCAACGTGGGAGACGTAAGGAAAGGCCTGCGGTTACGCCTTTGGGCTGGGTTTCGAACCCGAAATGCGAGGTAACCCTTGGCCCGACCCGCATCATAATGCCAAACAATACGTTTACGAAATCCCCGGACTCGGCGGTCGATTCAACCTGGAACGCCCCTAGCTGGCCCAAATTGGTGGAGGGGTCTTCATAGGCATAGTACTCGGTGCGCCTGGCAAGGCCTGCTCCACCGTATAACATGAGGAAGGAATTCACGGGCCGTACCAGGGCAAAGTTGAGGCCCTGGTAGCTGGATTCTTTTCCTAAGAAGTAAGCGCCGGAAACTTCGTACGGCACTTCTTCCGCCGTCAGACCCTCTTCGAACCCGTCATCGTCGGCAGGGTTGGAGAGGTCCCACTTGTAGTCGACGTAAAGCCCAATTCCTCCCCACTTCTGGAAAACGACGTAGCCACCAATCCCTGCCATTTGGTCGGGGGCGTTTACGATATACCCGATCCCGAACTGGGTTCGGTCCAGTTCCCGAACCGTTTGCTGGCCCAGAAGACCTTGAAAGGGACCTCCTGTTCCGAGACCCAGGAAAAGAAGAACAAAACAAAAACCAAGCTGCGTGTACCCTCGCATGCCACCCCTCACACTGGAAAAGAAAACAAATCAGCCCAAGGTATGTACGTCCACCAATGTCGTGACCTTACCCTGGACTGTCCATAGATGAATTGACAAGATTTCCCGCCCCGAATACCCTTTCTGTATGAAATGCATTAGACAAGCCCACAGCCGAATCGGGCCAGGAGGTTGGGCTGGCAACTTATTCCTCCCAGCGATGTTCCTCCTCCTGTTCCTTCCAGGATGTGAGGACTCGACGGGACCCATAACCACTCTCTGGCAGGGAACCCTTTCCCCGGTTCCGCCAAGCCAGGTATCCGGGGAAACCGCGGCCGTCACCCAGTTCGGACGGACAGAGGTTTCCATTGAGATCCGCCGCGCAGAACCGGACGTCGTGTACTCCTGGTCGGTCGAGGAGGGGGAATGTCAAAGCGATGGGGTAATTCAGGGTGGCCCGACCCTCTACCCCCCCCTAACTCCCAGCGAAGCAGGACAAGCCTCCTCCATTGCCGTTCTTTCAAGCTTGTTCAAGTCCGGATCCCAACTCTCCGTGAAGGTGTTCTCTACGGAAGGGGCCTCCGAGCGCTTGGCGTCCTGTGGGAAGCTGAGTGAGCGATAATTGGGACTGGGGGTCGACGGAGGCTACCGATTCCCCTTATCGATTCCCAAAGGTCCAGGCCGCTACCAAAATCGGGAACTGATGCGGTCCCAGGAGAGTAGTATTAGATTATTTGGTGTACATTGAGGATTCGGTCTGTGAGCAGGGAGGGTATACCCATGAAGTGGTCCAAACAACTTTTCGCCGTGGCCGTGATCGTTTTTCTTGGGGCCTGTGAGAGCCCAACCACTCCGCGGTTCCCGGACGACGAAGAAGAAGAGGAGGACCCGGATCCTGATCCCAATCAAGGCTCCGTTCTCTCCGTTGAAGGTGTTTTCTTCGCCTAGGGCCCTTTCAGTCGACTAGCCAATACGCGGCAAAAA
>CAYOVN010000069.1:0-17310 GCA_964407425.1 uncultured Gemmatimonadaceae bacterium | reverse complement strand
TGTGGAGGTACTCGGCGCTCGCCGGGTTTTGGGCACCCAGTCCGTGCTCTGCCGCCATGGTCAGCAACTGAAGTTGAGCAACACCCTGGGTGTTGGGAGGAAGCACCAGGATCGTATGACCTTCATACTCCGAAGAAAGTGGCTCGACCCAGGTGGAAGTATGGGAGGCAAAGTCCTCCTCCCTCAGATAGCCACCTTCCGCCTCCAGATACCGGGAAATGCTTCGAGCGGCAGCCCCTCGGTAGAACCCGTCCTTCCCTCCACGAGCGATCTCCCTAAGCGTGCCGGCCAAGGCCGGATTTTTGAGGAGCGTCCCGGGACGGGGTGCTTCGCCTCCAGGAAGAAAAAGGTCCGAAGCGGGGGCATTCAAGCCTCCTGCCCCTCCTTCCATATCCGTTCCCAACCGCTTGGATACCAGGAACCCCTCCGATGCGTACTGGATGGCAGGACCAAGAGCTTCTGCCAAACTGATGCTTCCGAAGCGTTCCAAGGCATCGGCCCACGCAGCAACGGCTCCGGGTACGGAAACCGCCAGGGCGCTTTTCTCCGGAATCTGCCCCTGGGCCCCGGCTTCAGAAAAGAACTCGGGGGTCGCCAGATTTCCCGCTCGACCGCTCCCGTTGAGGGCTATCACCTCTCGAATCGAGGCCTGATAGAAGAGGGCGAAAGCGTCCCCCCCCACGCCATTCATGTGGGGGCGGACCACGGCGAGAACACCTGCCATGGTCACAGCCGCGTCCACGGCGTTGCCCCCCCGCCTTAGGACCTCATACCCAGCTGCGGCGGCAAGGGGGTGTCCGGCCGAAACCGCTCCGTAGACCCCACGGACATCGGGGCGACTCTGCGAAGGGAGAAGCTGAGCCGCCTCAATCTCGGGCGCCTCCTCGGGAGGTCCAGCCTCGGCACAGGCGGTAACACCGAGGCCCACCAGGAACGCCAAACCCCACATGACGTGTTTCGACAAACCAAGCATCACACCTCCATATCCGAAATACTCCGCCCGCCTGCGATCAGCCTAGTGAGCTTCAGGCACATCCATCAGGGCATTAAAGAAGAGCTTGAACGTGCCATGGGTCTGAACCCGGTGCTGCGGGCGGAAACCGATGAGGACCACCATGCCCTCACCGTGCTCCACCGATACCATGGCCGCTTTGTTCGTAATGACCTCTTCGCCCAGAAGCCAGCCACTCTGAAGGATGTCCCGGTCCTTATAGGTAACGATGCGATTCACCCCGGCGCTGGCCGGCCCCGAAACCGTTTCATAGACCTGACCGGAGGCCAGGAATAGAGCCAAGGCATCTTCCGGCATTCCGAAGGCATATGGATTTGCCGGGTTCACATCGACTTTCAGCGTGGATCCCGGCGACCAGAACTCATTGCCCCACGTACCAGCAACGGCATTTCTTACGGGAAGGCCGAACTCGTCAATGGGGAGGTCCCCTGCCTGGGCGAAGGTCACCAACGTTCCGCCATTCTTCACGAAGGCTTCAAGGGCATCGATTCCCGCCTGGCCGAATCCGGACCGGTAGTCCGGGGGAATGGTGCTCGGGTCGGGAGCCCGCCCGTAGCCACCCCCGCCGCCGCCCCGGATCCCCGTCATCATGCCCTTGTTGTCTGCGGGAAGGACGATGACGTCGTAGGTCTCGTTCAGATCCCCGGCCAGAATGTGCTCATCCAACATCTTGGTGTATTCGAAATCGAAGTTCTCCAGGAGCAGCCGGGTCCATCCTTCGTCCATGTTTCCCCCAAGGTACCGGTGGTACATCCCAATGCGTTGCTTCTCTACGGGGTAACTGGCTGCCGGGACCTCTCCAGTCAGGGGCATGAAGTCCACACCCGTTCTTTCAGCAATCTCCGCTACCAACTCCGCCGACACGCCAGCTTCCACGATGAAGTCCCCCGCCGCCATACCACCCTCCCCGTGAGCTACCCGGCGCACGGAGGCGCCCCCATTGAAGAGAAAGTTCACAGCGTGGAAGGCATCATTCTGCCGACCGTCCAACACGTACCCGTTGGAACCCCCGGTCACCTCACCATGGGGTTCCAGCCACCCCGTGATCCGAGAGACGGGTGCTTCGATGGGCGTTCCAACCGGATCGGCTCGGAATCCCATGAACTCTGCGAAGTTGTCCGTAGACAGGTCGTAGGGACGAATAGGATTCCCATCCGTGTCCCGGGTGAAGCTGTTGTCCGGGTAGTAGGTCTGGCCCAGCACCCACCGGATCAGCCCCCGCTTGGGCTGTGCCATGGAAACCACAAAGCTGCCGGCTCCGTACACCCGGCCCTCGTGAACGAATTCACTGGAGGCCTGGTCAACCGTAATTCCCTGTCCCAGAAGCAGATTGATCATCTTCTTCATTGTCAGGGGATCATGCTGTTCAGCAGGAATCACATAGGCCTTCACCTCACCGTCCAACCCCCGCTGAATCTGGCGGCTCGACTTGTTGTAGGCGTTGGTGAGAACCGTCTTCCTGTTCTTCGCGGCGATCTCGAGGGGCGCCACAGTCGCGACCTTCTGCATGTTTACGATATCCCGAACATGCCACCAGCCACCGGGCCAGGGACTCGGGAAGGTGGTCTGTTCCGCATACTCGGGGAATTGGCGGGATCCACCTAGCTGATCAGGGTGGATAAAGATGGGTGTGGCCAGGCGGGCGCTGGCCCCTTCCGTGAGCATTCCGGCGATGTTGTGGAACGGTGTAATCCAGTGGAACCCGAAGTGACCCCATCCCGAGTAGATGGCTGCTCCGATTGCCCCCTTGAGACCGGCCTGGTCCATCTTGTAGCCAATGTGAGCTCCGTACCAGGACATCTCCCTCCAGACCAGAGGGTCGGCTTCGGGCCGGACGGGCTCAGCATAGGGAGGAATGGCCATCCGGGCGGTATAGGACCCCATCTGGTGGTGGTCGATATACCCCTGGGGAACCAAGTCCCGGAACATGACCTTGGCCCCATACTCCGACTCGATGGTGGCCCTCATGAAGGCGTCCCGATTGTTGTCGTGGCCGATGTAGTGATGGTAGAGGTAGGGCATGCTGGCACCCTCGTATTCGGTGCCCACCCACTTGTTGTACCATTCCGTAATCATGATCTCCCCGTCGGGATTCAGGCAGGGGATCATGACGGCGATGGTATTGTCCAGAATCTCCAGGGTCGTTTCATCGTTCTGGGTAGCGAACTCGTAGGACACCTCTGCGATGGTCTGGCTGGCGGCCACCTCCGAGGAGTGAAGGCCATAGCTCTGGGTGAACACCACCCTACCATTCTCAATGGCGTTGTCGATCTCAGCCTGTGAATGTCCCCGAGGGTCCGAAAGGATGGCATTCAGACGTTTGAGCTCGTCGAAGTTCGCCAGGTTTTCCGGGGAGGAGATATACATGATCAGGAAGGGATTCCCCAGCGTGCTCTCGCCCACGTGATCGACACGGATTCGGTCACTCTGCTCATCCAGGAGATCGTAGTACTTCACCAGATCATCCCAGTGGGCCAGCTTTCGATCGGCCCCCATCTGGAATCCGAAGTATTCTTCCGGAGACGGGATTTCCTGAGCTTGGAGCCAGGCCGGTGAGAGGAAGGAGACGGCAAAGAAAAAGACGGCGAAATGCAAAACCGATTGGCGCAGTTTCATGGGACCCTCCGAGGTGGTCGACGGTCGGATAGGGACAGCCTAGAGGGGAGGGTCAGGCCGGGGCAAGGGAGGATGACCGGAGGCGGGAATAGTGCTCGGATGGCTTTCCGGCTATTCGGGTGGTTTTCCGGCCCTCAGCTGCCGATCAACCTTGAAGACCCACCGAAAAAACTACGTAGCTCATGGCAGAGCTATAACCTATTCTATGGCTTCCACCGGCTGGGTGGGCTTTCCGTAAAAAACAATGCCCGAGGTCCTGAACCATGACTGAGCTCAGTGGTCCTACCGTACAGTCAGAGCGGATCCTATCCCTGGACGTTCTCCGAGGGTTCGCGGTCTTGGGAATTCTGGTGATGAATATCCAGGCCTTCGCCATGATCGGAGGGGCCTACTTCAACCCCACCGCATACGGCGATCTTACTGGGCTCAACTACCTGGTCTGGCTTCTGAGCCACCTCCTGGCTGACATGAAGTTCATGGGGATCTTCAGCATGCTCTTCGGAGCCGGGATGATCCTGATGGCCGAGAGGCTGGAGGCTACGGGCCGGAAACCGGGCCGGGTTCACTATCGGCGTACCTTTATCCTCCTCCTCTTCGGACTCGCCCACGCCTGGCTCATCTGGACCGGAGACATTCTCTACAGCTACGCCATGTGCGGCTTCCTGGTCTTCCTCTTCCGGAAGACATCGCCGAGAACCCTCATCACCCTGGGGATCATCTCCGTAGCCGTCGCCTCCATTATCAGTATCTCCGCCCACTTTTCCCTGCCCTACTGGTCTGCGGAGGACGTGGCCGGAATGGCAAAACTCTGGGCCCCTGCCCAAAGTCAGGTCTTTCTTGAATTGGAGGCCTACCGCGGCGGCTGGAGCGCCCAAAACGAAGTTCGCTTCGTAGCGGCATCTATGATGCAGACCAGCTCTTTCATCTTCGCCATAGCCTGGAGAGCGGGCGGTCTCATGCTGGTAGGAATGGGGCTATTCAAACTAGGCGTCTTCGGCGCAGCCCTCCCTGCCCGGACCTATAGGAAGATGGTCCTCTGGGCTCTGGTTCTGGGCCTCCCCCTCAGCGGGTTGGGGGTCTGGTACCACTTCGCCACCGGCTGGGACCTGGAAAGAGGATTCTTCCTTGGTATGCAGTTCAACTACTGGGGGAGCCTATTCACCATGGTGGGGTGGGTGGGAATCGTCATGCTCTTCTGCCAGCGATGCTCCGGAAGCTGGCTCTATCGCTCCCTCGCCTCGACAGGGCAGATGGCCCTGACCAACTACCTCATGCAGACCTTTATCTGCACCACGATCTTCTATGGCCACGGATTCGGCCTCTTTGGGAGCGTGGAGCGAACCGGTCAAATCCTCATCGTGTCCGGGGTTTGGGTGGTGGAGTTGCTCTGGTCACCCTGGTGGCTGGCCCGGTTCCGATTCGGGCCCTTCGAATGGCTGTGGAGATCCCTCACCTACATGAAGCTCCAGCCCATGCGCCGGTGAAGGGGATCTCCAAGGGTCGTTCAGGTATTTTCGGATCATTCAAGGTTTTTGAACCGCCGACCGATACTTCTGAATAACGGAATGCGACGTTGCGGTCGAAGCGGATCAAAACTAAAAAACTAAACCGTTACTTCGAGAGTCCGACTCTCGACCCAACGTCCTTATGAGAAGCCCCCGGCCCCAAAAAAGGGAAGCCGGGGGCTTCGTTTTGTTTAGTGTCGGCAGAAGCCCTTCCGGCCTCAGGCTTAGTCTTTGACCGTTACGTACTTCAGAATCTCCACGACCTGCTGGGAGGTCTCGGCGACAGCCTGGGCCGCCCCGTCCACTTCCTTGAGGGCGTGGGTGAACTCCGGGGGATGAATGACGATGAGCTGTTTGCCCAGGGCAGCGGCATAGCCTGCGTCGAAAGCTGCATTCCACTGCCGGTACTTCTCACCGAACTTCACTACGACCAAATCGGCCCGCTCGAGGGCGGTTCGGGTCCGAATCGAATTGACCAATGCACCCTTGTGGTCCTTCCAGAAGTCCTTTTCCTCAGCCCCCAGAACCGCCACGCCACAGTCGTCTGAGGCAGCGTGATCCGTGACGGGCGCAAGGAACTCAATGGGGAGGCCTTCCGCTTCGGCACCCCTGATGATCTCGTCCCGCCAGTCGCTATGGATCTCTCCGGCCAGATAAACGATCAAGTCCATCCTGATATCCTCCCTTATCCCGTTGGAAGGGGATCGGTGCCCCTATCGTGAAACCCTCACCCTATAAGAACTCGTCGTGAGTGGAGACCGGCAAGCCCCCCGCCTTCCGACTGAAGGAAAGCCTGCCCGAAGTTCGATTGATGATGAGACGGGCGCCTCCCCCAAAGGGTGAGGCCTGGAACCGAAAAGGAACTATGGACACCGTCCTGAAAGACCTTCGATACGCTCTTCGGAAGATGCTCCGGAGTCCCGGCTTCACGGCTGTAGCTCTGATCTCCCTTGCCATCGGGATTGGAACCAACGCGGCCGTTTTTGCATTGGTGGAGGATTTCCTTTTCCCAAACCTCCCCTACCGGGATGTGGACGCCCTCGTAGAGGTCTATCTGACCCAGGAGGTGTTCCCCTACAGCCCCCTTTCCTATCCGGATTACCTGGATGTAAGAGAAGCCACAAAAGACATCTTCGAAGAGACGGCCGTGGCCGGCTTCACATTTGGCCAGGTCGACCAGGGGGACCGAGTCGGGAGCGTTTTGGGAGAGTTGGTGAGCGGTACCTACTTTCCCCTGTTGGGGATGGCTCCAGCCGTGGGAAGGACCATCCTCCCTGAGGACGACATCTCACCGGGGGCCCACTTCGTGGCCATGCTCGGTTACGGGTACTGGCAGCGAGAGTTCGCCGGTGATCCCGGGGTGGTGGGAAGTACGATTCGCCTCAACGGCCACGGCTATACAGTGGTGGGGGTGGCTCCAGAGGACTATCCAAGTGTTATCTCCGGGGTGCCGGTGGATTTTATGGTGCCCATCAATATGGTCCAGGAGATTCAGCAAGGCACCGGGAACCCACTCGACTCCCGGGACAATCAATCCTATTTCGCGAAGGGGAGGCTTCGCGAAGGGGTCACGGTGGAAGGTGCCCAGGTGGTGCTGGCGGGGGTGGCTGCCACACTTCGGGAAACCTATCCCGATACCTGGGATGACACCCGGGATTTCGTGGCCATGCCCTCCAAGGCCGTGGTCATGAATCCGGCCTTCGACAAGATCCTCGTCCTGTCCTCTCTCCTTGCCCTGGTCCTGGTGGGTGTGGTCCTTCTCATCGCATGCGCGAATCTGGCCTCTTTCCTTCTGGCGAGGGGGGCGGACCGAAGGAAAGAAATCGCCATGCGGTTGGCCCTTGGGGCCCGCCGTGGGGTCCTGGTCCGGCAACTCCTCACCGAAACCACCCTTCTGGCTTTCATGGGCGGAGTTCTGGGGATGGGGGTCTCGGTCTGGCTCCTGAAGCTCCTGACCAGTATGGAACTCCCCCTGCCCGGGGGCATGAGCCTGGATTTTGCCATGACCGGGAAAGCCTTCCTCTTCGCCCTGGGCGTAACCGCCATCACGGGGGTCCTCTTTGGCCTGGCTCCTGCCCTGCAATCTACGAATCCGGATGTGGCACCTACACTGAAAGACGAAAGCACCGGAGGGGGGAAGCCGCGGAGGTTCACCCTCAGAAACTCTCTGGTCTCGGGACAGGTCGCCGCCTGCCTGATCCTCCTCGTAAGCGCCGGCCTGTTCTTCAGAAGCTTCCAGGCATTCCAATCCGTAGACCCGGGGTTCGGAACGGAGCCCACCGGTCTCCTCACCTTTGTGGTCTCCGGGGAACGATACAACGAGGATGAGGGAAGGATATTCCTGCGGAGCTACTTGGATCGATTACGCGAGACTCCTGAGGTGGCTTCCGTCGGGGTCATCAGCAACATCCACATGAACACCACCAGCACCCAGACCATCGATCTGAACGTTGACGGTATCGAACCGCCTCAAGGCCAGACTGCGTGGCAAATCGACCAGGCCGTGGCTGGCCCGGATTTCTTCCGTGCAGCCGGGATCGATATTCTCAGCGGACGGAACTTCGAGCCCACCGATGAACCGGACGGGACGGGGGTCGCCATCATCAACCAGGAAATGGCGGAGCGATTCTGGCCCGGTGAGGATGCCGTCGGAAAGGTGCTTCACCGAGAAGATGGCCAGGAAATGGTCGTCGTCGGGGTGGCCGAGACCGCCAAGATCCGGACCATCGGCGAATCCCCTCGACCCTTTGTCTACCGGCCTTACAGCCAGTCATACGCATCTTTCCTAACCGCGGTGATTCAAACCCAAGGCCGACCTGAGGATGCTCTCCAAGCCGGTTTCCGGGTCCTTCGGGAGATGGACCCGGAGATGTTGGTCGTCGAGACCAAAACCATGGATGAGCACATGGGAATCATGCTGCTTCCCGCCCGCCTTGGAGTGCTTCTCTCGTCCCTCTTTGCCGTGGTCGCCCTGGCCCTGGCCATCATCGGAATCTACGGGGTGGTGAGCTATTCGGTGGCCCGGAAGAGTCGGGAGGTCGGGATCCGGATGTCCCTGGGGGCCGAGCCCGGAAGAGTGGTGAAGGAGATCGTAACGGGTAGCATGGGACCCGCCGTCATCGGTGCCGGGATCGGCCTTGTCCTTTCCCTTGCAGGGGCCCGGGTCCTTCAGAGCCTGCTCTTCGGGGTGGGAGCTTTCGATCCCCTCACCTTTTTCGCCGTCCCCCTCGGTCTCCTCGCCGTGGCATTGGGAGCGGCCTACCTCCCGGCACGCAGGGCAAGCAGAGTGGACCCGGTCCGAGCGCTCAAGGCCGAGTAGATGTAAGAATGCACCGCCGCCGCCCCTCTATCGCCGAGTGATGTTCTCCCGTGCCGTGCTCACGATCTCTTTCACTTCCTCCCGAAGCGTCGAACCGTTGTAGACGTAGCCATCCTTGATAGTCCATTCCACCATGCCGCCCTCTTCGTAGCCGTCTGCCGTGGGGATATTGGTCGGGATGGGGTAGAGTACTTTGAAGTTGGCGAGGGGATTGGTGTGGACGAGAATCAGGTCGGCTTTAAAACCAGCCTTGATTCGGCCAATCTCGTTTTCAGCGCCCAGCAGAAGAGCGTTGTTTCCCGTTGCGTGTTTAACGACGTCCAGAGGGTGGAAGCCGGCCTCCTGCTGAAGCTCCAGCTCACGGATCAGTCCTGTGCCGAACATTCGGTAGATGAACCCCGCGTCTTCCCCGGCACCGATGATCCCGCCACGACGGGCGTAGTCCCGGAGGGCACCGAACCAAAGCTGGTAGTTGTTCTTCCACTCGATCTCATCCTCCGTGGTCCATTCAAGATAGAAAGAACCGTGGTTGGTGAGATCGGGCCTGAAGTAGTTCTCCATGGTGGGGTGGAGATAATCCTCGAACCAAGGTTGGTTCGCGGCCCTGGTGATGTCCCGGGTGGCCTCATAAATGGTCAGTGTCGGAACCCATCCAACCTCAGCTTCCACCATGGCCTGCAGGACCTCTCCCAGCTTCTCAGGATCGGCGTCCTTGAAAAGGCGCCCGGCCCAGCGGAACCGGTCGAGCTCGTTCGAATAGTTGTAGTCCAGGGGGAACTTCTGAGAACCGTAGGGGATCGCTGCGTCGGGGATGCCGTACCAGTGTTCGATGGTCGTGGTATTGCCGGCGATATCGTCCCAAACGTCCGTTTCTTCTACTCCTACATGGTGGGCGGAACGAAGGCCCAGTTTCTTGGCCTCATCCAACATGGCGGCCATGGGTTCATGGTCCATCCCGAAGAATTTGATCCCGTCGGCCCCCGCCTCGTGGGCCCGACGTACCGATTCCCGGGCCGCTTCGGGGGTAGCGCCTCCCGTACCGGCGTATTCGAAGATGCGGGGAGCAACAATCTCACCGTTCTTACTCTGCTCCCGCAGGCGAAGGGCGGCTTCTCCCCCACCCACGGACCGGATGGTCGTGATTCCACAGCCCAACCAGAGATTGAACTGGTATTGGTATCCATCGATCTCTCCGCCGAACGGATGAGACCGGATGTGCGCGTGAATGTTGATGAGACCCGGAAGAAGGTATCCACCGTCACCCTCAATGACAGCGTCGAACTCCCCCCGTTCCCCCCGGCCCACCGACACGATGCGATCCTTCTCGACGATGACATTGCTGGGACCCGTGATCGGAGTTCCGTTACCATCGATGATATGGACATTCCGGATCAGCAGCCGATCGTACTGCAGTCCATGTTCAGGTTCGGGGCCGGATTGGGCCCCCCCGGACTGAGCACTCCCAAACCCAGGCACCACCAGCACAAAAAGTAGTGCAGCGAGTAGGCTCGAGAAGAAGCGCCCTGGGTGTCGTATATCATGCCGGGATACATGCCCGTTCATTCCTCTTCCTCCAAGTGAAAGGTCCGTTGGTTTCCATTGCCTGACTGAAGTGCCTTCCTCATCGGAAAGCCCCTTGCTCCTGCCAACCCATGAGGCCGGCGCCTAGCCTCCGCCGGCCTGATACCCATCAGTCAGGGTCTTCATGAAGGCCACGATGCTCTCCATCTCATCCGGCGTGAGACCGAGGTCTCCCAACTCCTCCCGATTCACGCCTGTGGCCACTTCCGGTCCAGGCCACGGAGCCACATCCCTCGAATTGTAGAAGCTGACTGTCTGGTACAAAGTGTGAAACACGCCGTTGTGCATATAGGGCGTAGTGAGATCTACGTTCCGGAGAGTCGGGACCCGGAAAAACCCGTTGTATGCTGGGTCACCCACTACCGGGCCAAGCCCCAGGTCCACCCAGTCCACGCCATCCGGATTAAACTCTGGTGGAAGGAAGTAGAATGGGTTCTCGGGATTTTTGGGGGTCCCCAGGTTGTCATACGTGAAATCGGTAAAAAGAGGCGGTGATCCGTCGGGACCTGGCCTGCTGATGTGGCAAGCTGCGCAGTTTCCCTTCTCTTCGTCCTCGAAAAGGGCCAGACCCAGGTTCTCCGTGGGCGTGAGGTCGATTTCACCGGCCAGATATAGATCATATTTGGAGTCGAACGGACTGAACTCCCTCGTCATCTCATATGCTGCGATGGCATCAGCCAAGTAATCGTAGCCCCTATCCGGATCATCCAAGGCCTCGGGACCGTAAACCGCCAGAAACGGATCCCGATAAGCCCCGTCCCGAATCGCCGCCACCACGGCTTCGGCATCCGGATTCGCCATCTCCAGAGGATTGAGGGGAGGACCCTTCGCCTGGTCGGCTAACGACGACGCCCTGCCATCCCAGAACAACCCGCCAACCCACAGGCCTTCCTCCTCGTCGAATGCCAAGGGCGGGATGTATGCCGCATAGGAGACTGTCATGTCATTTCGGTTTCCATACCGATCAGGATGAGCGCCCCGAGAAACCGAAAGCTGCTGGTTCGGGTCCCCGAAACCCGTCGCAGGGGAATGACAATGGGAGCACGCCTGCCCTGGTGGAGTGGACAGCATGGGATCGAAGAAGAGGAGCCTCCCCAGGCTCTCTTTTGGCGTCAGGACCGCCTGACCGCCAGTGGATGGCGAGTCCGCCGACTCCGGCCCAATGGAGGAGGCTGCTCCGGCCTCGGATTCCGGGCCCTGACAGCCTGGCAGGAGAAGGACGAAGAACGAGGCCGACAGAAAGGCTGATATCCTTCTCATGGTTGAACTCCCATAGTTGATCGCGCCGACCTTCCCAGGCACCCACACAACTGTCCCCCACGGACCAACTGAAACCAGGGACGCCCGGCGCGCAACCAGGCCTAAACGGGAGGGAGGGTTCTCCCCACGATCATGGTGATGTTGTCAGTGCCGCCGCCGTCCAGGGCGTCCTGAAGAAGCTGCTCCACCGCCTGCCGGGAACTGGTCATGGAGGTCAATCGTTCCCGGATACGTTCGTCGGAAACATGTTTGGTCAGGCCATCGCTGCACATGAGCACCACGGAACCCCAATCCCGCAACACACGGGTCACTACCGGTTCTGCCTGACGTCCTCCCACGGCACTGGAAAGAACATTGGCCCATCGGCTTTTTTCGGCCCTGGTCCGGGTCAGATACCCTTGCTCCACCAAGTCCTGAGCAATCGTCTGGTCACGACTGATCTGGGTCAGCTCTCCGTCCCGACAGACATAACAGCGGGAGTCGCCTACCTGGAGGAGATAAGCGTGAGGCCACAGTCCCAGGAAGAGAGTGAGGGTGGTGGCGAAGCCACGCTCCCCGCCCTCCCGCTTGGCCTTTTCAAGGAGGCTTCCATGGACCGCCAGGGCAGCGTCGTGAAGGAGGCGGGAGAACAACTCGGGCTCCTCCGCTTCCCTGATTTCTGCTTCGTGGAAGAAGGTGGACACCGATGAGACCAATTCCTCAACCGCCCGGCGTGCAGCCTTCTCTCCTCCGTCCGATCCGCCGACTCCATCCGCCACCACACCAAGAGACGCCAATCTCTCCGGGTGAAGCAGCGTCCCCCCGCCCTCCGTGACACTAGCCTGATCCACCCTTACGCCCCGGACAAGGGAGCCGATGAAGAAATGGTCCTGGTTGTCGGGACGGACCTTTCCCTTGTGGGTGATTCCCCAGGTATCGACGTCCCCGAACTGGGGCCGTGAATGTTCGCTCATCGACTTACACCTTCAGGCACGTAAGGAAACCTCCATCGGACAGGCGTTGCGTGAACCGAAACTCGACGCCGGGCTTTCCCCAAGCCTCAGTAGGCCAAAACCTCCACTTCGTAGATCAGAATCGACCGGGGCCGAAAAACGAACCTGGGTATTCTGCGATGCTCCTGACCATAGAATCCCACCGGATCGTAACCCAACTCAGCAGGCACGATGACCAGCCGCCTCTCCCCCCGGGCCATGCCCGAGAGAGCTTCGTCGAAACCGGGATTCACAGAGCTTTCTCCCACCACATACCGGAAGACTTCTCCCCCACTCATCCCGGGCCAGATGTAGTCCGGTCTTCCCTCCTCAGCGGTACTGGCGAAGGACATTCCACGGACCGTGCGGCCCTTGTAACGGACCATCACTGTGTCCCCAGCGGCCAGGGCCTGACCCCGACCCTCCCTGAGCGTCAAATAACTCCACCCACCCCGGCCCGGAATAGCCCCGGGCCAACTGGCATCTAGAAAGGCCAAGTCCTCGGAGCGCTGTGCTTCCTCCTCTGCCATGACCCTGCTTTGAACCTCCTGAACCATGGCACGGAAAGAGTTATCCGTGGGCCTAAAGGCTCCCGCCTCGGCTCCAACCCGAACGATCCTAACGGTTTCAATGGGATCGCCCTGGGTAATCTCACGGACCACATCCATCCCATGGTAAACCTCGCCGAAGACGGCATAGTCCCCGTCCAGATAAGACCGATTTCCCAGGGTTATATAGAACTGGCTCTTCCCGGTGTGTGGGCCTCCGTTCACCATGGCCACCATTCCGGGCCGGTCGTGACTGAGGTTGGGGTGGATCTCGTTTGGGATACTGTATCCAGGGGTCCCGGCGATTTCGGAGGCCGCCCTTCCGGCCTGAATCACATGGCCGGGGGCCACTCGGTGGAATACCGTCCCGTCGTAGTATGGAGTTCCAGTAGGGAAGGCCTGGTTCTGAATCGTTCCTTCAGCCAACCCGACGAAATTAGCCGTCGTCATGGGAGCCCGGCCGAACTCGAGGGAGAGGACAATCACCCCCTTCGAGGTCGAGAGTTCTGCGTAGAGGCCCGGGGGGTAGTCCTGACGGAGGCTCACGATATCCTCCTCCTGGCCCCGGAGCGGTGCGACCAAAGCCAGCCCCAGCACAGCCTGAACAAGAATCAGATGCATGAGTACAGAAGAATTCGGGATCCGTTTCATCGAGTCATCTCCTCGGTTCACCTAGCTTCGGACGGTTTTCTCCTGACACGCCAGGGGCCTTTCCTCTTCAGCCCCCATCTCCCACCCCATGCTCGGGGTCGATCCGATCCTTCTCCAAGAAAGGCACACCATCCGTCATCCACCTTGGAGCCGGAGCACCCTTCAGGTAGTGGTCGAAATACTGTCTCATCCGGATCTGGAAGTCGATCTGGTTCTCCTTTCGACCCAGATGGTGCGGCTCTCCAGGATAGGAAAGGAGGATTACCTCTTTGCCCATCCGGCGGGCAGCGATGTAGTACTCCAGCCCCTGGTTCCAATCCACCGCACCGTCACTCGTCCCATGCAGAATCAGGAAGGGCGTCGTGATCCCCTGAACATTGTGAATTGGAGATTCCGCGACATAGCGCTCCAGATCGTGAAACGGTGTCGTATCCATCCGCCCCTGTCCCCACTCGATCAAGTTGGCGTTTGGGTTCCCAGACTGCTTATACAGGATGTTATGCATGGATACGAGGTTGGTGAGAGGCGCGCCAGTCACCACGCAGGCGAACATGTCGGTTTGGGTGACGATGAAGGACGTCCCGTACCCACCCCAGCTGTGCCCCTGGAGACAGATCTTGTCCGGGTCCGCATACCCCTCATCGATGGTGGCCCGGGCCGCCGACACTACGTCGTCCAACGCTGAACTACCGGGATACCCCATGTCGAAAACGATATCCGGCATCAGGACCAGATAGCCATCGCTGGCATAGGTCGACATGTGGGGCCGGTCATCGTAGGTCGGCCGGGAATACTCGTGATGCCGCTGGCTCATCTTCTCATAGAAGTAGACGATCATCGGATACTGGCGGCCCTCCTCATACCCGGCTGGAAGGGCCAGCGTGGCCTGCAGCTTGTTTCCCCGATCGTCCGTGTAGTCAACCAGGACTCTTCGACCCCACAAGAACTCCTCCTGCTGGGGGTTCGCTGTTGTGACTCGAACCGGATCACGGAACCGCATATCGGTGGCCCAGTAGTCCGGAAAGTCCTCGAAGGTCTGGCGGGTGAGGAGCACCCGGTCCGATTCTTTCGCCTTTCGGATACCCGAACCCCGGCCGCCGGCCGTTCCATACATGGCGTCGCCAAAGAGGAGTTCCTGGGGATCCTGTCCCGGGCTGGCTCGGAAGTATCCGGACTTCTTGGTCCATTCCCCGTACGCAGAGAGGTAGATCGCCTCTCCAGTTTCTACGCCGTCCTCTTCAGGATCCAGGTCCATGACCCGGAAACGAATTTCCTCCCTGTCCCCCATACCACCGGTGAGATTCACCCCTTCTCCACCATTCAAGGGTACCTGCCAGACGTCGAACTTGTGATTCAGGAACACGAGTTCCCCATCCTCGGACCAACCTCCAACCCCGTAGGTGGATTTCTCCACCGGCCGGTCGAACGCCTTGTTCTCGAAGTCCACTCCACCGGCCACGTCAGTGAGGTTTTGTGTGTTCCCAGTTTCAAGGTCGAAGGCCATGACCTGCTGATTCTGCCAGAAAAGGAACCACTTCGAGTCGGGAGAGGTGCCCATACTGTTGATGAGGGCTTCGGTGATCAGGGTCCTCTCACCAGTGGTCGGATCGATCCGGTAGGCGTCATCCCGGTTTGTCTGATGGTCCCTGTCCATCCAGTACCGGGAGTCATCGAAGCCCACAGCCCAACGGCCGTCCTGGGTGAGCTGCACCTGGCTCATGTCGTCATTGGAGAGCTGGAAAAAGCTCGAGTCATCGAGATTCAGGACAGCCAGATATGTGGCCCTCCGGTCCCTTCCCGCCTGAACCTCTTGCTGGCTCTGAACCCTCTTGTCGTTCCAATGCCAAACGACAACGTCCGCCTTGGGGTCATCCCCTTCCTCGACCTCCTCGACCTCCTCCTGCTGCTCCTTGATCCCTACAAAAACTCTCTCCCCGTCCTCACTCCAGGAAGGAGCCCTGAACTCACTGAGAACGAACCCCTCCGGGAAAGAGGGATCATTGGAAGGACCGAAGACCTGGGCACCATCCCCCAGGGTCCGGAAAGTCAGAAGCTCATTCTCCCTCTGAACCATCTTCTCGGGTTTGTTGCCCCGAAGCACAGCCAGAGACACCCCGGATTCGTCCCACGACAAACCCTGGTAAAGGAAGTCCCCCGTGTTCAGGGGTCGAATCCTCCCCTCTGCCAGTTCCAGAACGAAGAGGCCGTTCCCAGCCTTTCCATCCGCATCCACTACATAGGCCAGGTGGTTGCTGCCCTCATTGAAGGCCACCTCTGCCACATTCCCGAGGTTGGTAACCGTGCCGTCAAAGAGGTCCCGCAGAATCAGATCTGCGCCCCGGGCCGTCTCAACAGCCTCATCCCCACCGGCCCTTCCTCCACCCTCACCCCTGGGCCTGGCCTTATGGACGGCCAACCACCGGGAATCGTCGGAGAAGGAGAATGACGAGGGGTTCTCCACCTCCCAACGCTCGTCAGTTTGAAGATTGACGAGGTGTAAGGTGCGTGTTTGAGCCCCTCCGGCGGATTCGCCCTGGCCTCCACCCCTCCGGGCCCCGCCTTCCTCCGCCGGGGCGGAAGTGAAAGCCAACCACCTGGAGTCGTCACTGAACACCGGGCCCGAACCGTTCTCCGAGAGCTCTACCGGATCCTGTCCCGACACGTTCAGGTCCCGGAGAAACAGCTTGGAATCCCCCTCATTTGGTGCGTACGAAAAGGTCATCCATCGGCCATCCGCGGAGAGGGCGACCTGTCCGATGGTGGACCAACGTCCATAGTCATCCAACGTGAGAGCCCTGGGCTCCTGGGGCTCGGACGCCTCCTGAGAATCTTCCGAAACCTGGCCCAGAAGAAGGGCCGGGGAAGATACCCCCAGGAAAGGAAGGAGTAGGAACATGCCGATGAGGGAACGAAGGCGTTTCATGAGCTGGCCTCGAATTAATGCGAGAGACAAGGTTGGGTAACGGGGGGAACTTGGGGGTTCGGGGGAATTCCGGCTACTCGCGGGGGGAGGTCAGCTACGCTTCAAAAGGAAGAAGGCCACATCCTGGAAGCTCTCGTGCCACACCGTGGAAAATCCCTCTGAGGAGAGCCAAGAAGCCAGATCTGCACGGTCGTAGGTTGTGGTAACGGCAAGGTCCAGGCGGTCTCTTTTGACCGCCTCCCCGGTCAAACGGAGATTTGTCTCCAGGCCGGAGCAATAGATGGTCAGGTTCAGAGCGTTGGGGACCGAGGTCAGCGACCTATTGACCTCGAAGTCGATCCCAACGTCATCGGCGCTGGCCATGGTAGCAACTTCCACCGGGCCAAATACGAACCTCCGAACGGTCTCCAGATCGTAATGTCCGGACAGTCGTGCCGTCCCGTCGAAGTCATGGGTACCCTTATCTGGTACCGAACCGAGGGAATGAAGTCTGGCATCAAGGAGGAGATAGTCTCCATCCTTCATCAGAGCGCCGATGCTATCCAGGAGGGCCGCCTCAGAGTAGTTGCCGAGAGTGAAGCCGGTAAGCATGAAGATGCTGGATCCCCGACCTCCTGGCCCCAATAGCCCACAGCCATCGAGATCCGTGAAATCCCCGCAGATCATCTTGATGGGGAACCCCACGTTAAGACCATTGGATCGGGATAGCCGGTAGGCAGCCCGACGGAGTAGATCGAAAGAAAAATCCAGCCCACAGTAGGATTCCACTTCGAATCGCTGATCCAAGCCCAGCAAGAGGTGCTCATCAACGGCTCCGTCCCCAGGCCCGAGGCTGATGACCTGAACGGGGACCCCGGCTCCACACTCCTTCTCCAGGGCTTCGACCAACCCCGGGATCGCCTTGTTCAGACGTTCGAGGAGGTC
>CAYOVN010000068.1:0-17449 GCA_964407425.1 uncultured Gemmatimonadaceae bacterium | reverse complement strand
ACTTTAAATCGGCAATGTTCTCCGGGGTGGCCTTTTTCGCGTGTACAAAATACGCCCTCTTCTGATGTTTCATATTTCGGGGGTATTGCGCCGCATATATTTGTTTTTTCGTTTTCGCAGACAGGCATTATTCACCTCCTCTGATTAAGTTAAAATGCTCCCCGCATTCTAAACATTTCATCCAGCCGGTTTCGGTCGTCACGGCTGTTGTTGACATCTGTATCAGGTCTGTTGAATTGCATCTTGGGCATTGTAAATCAGGCTTAGCCTCGGATTCATTTTTCATCATTTTTCAAGCTTCCTTTTTCTACAAATGGCAATTATATTGTTCTCGGTATTGATATTCTTCGTCGGCTGCCAGCTGAACATCCTCCCACCAATCGCAATTTTGGGCCAACCAGAACAAATATGTCGATGGCAGTGTGTGGATATAAGATCCTTTGTGTTGTCCAAAGGGCATAACAAATTCTTCTCTGGGTTCCTCCATCAGGCAGTTCCTTCGGTCCGGGGGATATCCTGTCCGGCTTCTAACCGGTCGGCAATCTCGCGCATAAACTTGATCATGTCTGGACGTTGACCGTTGCTGATATAGTCACCAGCGGCCCCGTCACCTGAAAACGGAAACATAAACAAGGCGAATCCTACTTTTTTCTCATACAGTTCTGTTAAAATATCTTCCAGGTGTTTTGCCAGTATATCTAATCGAGAGTTTCTGTCTGTATCCATTTATTTCCACCTAAGCCTGAGACCCCCTGGTAAATCAGGCTTAGCCTCTATGACTATGTGCGATAATTCAATCGAAAATGCTGATTTGTTGCCATCGTGATCATAAGCGACGCCTGCAAAATAATAAATTCTGTCTTCGACTAGGTCTGTCAGTGTATATTCGCAACATTCAGCTTTAAACGGATCATATGGTGCTGTACATCCTGCAGACCATCCGGCTGTATCTGTTCTTACATCCACTACATTTTCATAGCCAAATAGCATTGAATGGCATGCCGGATCAACCTGGCCGTCACGACGGCAGATGTTCTCCCATTCTTCTTTGCATTGTATGAGTTTTTCCGGTTCGTTTTTTTTACACCAAGCGTCAATCGCACCGGTAACCTCGGTACGTGTTTTAAAACCGTAATGGATCTGATAGCCTGCCAGATCTTTTTCAGTATTCGCATCCCAGGCCAATGTGACGTTCTGAGCGAGGCCACCCCGAGGGCTCAAGACAATAAACATCAGGGTGACAATAATAGGTTTTAATTTGTTAAGTTTCCGGGTCATTGAGCAACACCAACGGGCAAGTTTAAAACGTTCTTCCATTTCAAATGTTTCTATAATTTTAAAACCGTCGCCAACGCTGTCATTGATTAATGTCAGTTGGTGTTCATGATACCAAGCGCTGGAACCAATAGGGACCCCGTCTTGGTTTAATAGAATAAGAGAATAATTTTCGACATCATTTGGATCAAATTCAGGGAATTTTTGAGCATATGTATATTCTACAATTGCATCACAATCAGAAGTGAAATGACTCATGTGCCCAGGCATTTCTTTGTCGATGCGAACTTTGCATCCGCGTTTAAATTTTTGGTCTGGTTTTTCAGGTTGGACAGAATTGTCCATTAGTGTTTTTGCCATTGCAAGTTTGTCGTTGTAATCGGATTTCATGTTATCCTCTTTGGGCCACTAATTCCAGAATGCGGTCTTTAGTTTCTTGGCGGACAAGACCATTTGAATTCGCTGTTCTTAAAAACTCACGCTCGTTTCCCTCGATTAAAAGTTTTAAACCAATAACATTGTCTGTTTCGGGAAATTTATACTTTTCTCTCAGATGGATGCAAAGATCGATCACCTTGTCTTTATCCACTTGGTAAACGCCACGGTCTTTTTCTATGACGTAATCAAATTGTCTGCCCTTTACAACCAAACGTCCTGTTTTTTTATAGACTTCTGATTGCTCCGGGCTTATCAGATCCTCAAGCAATCGTTGAGCTGTCAATTCGATGTCACGCCTATGTTGTTCCTCCTCTGCAATGCGGATATCGCGCCATTTTTTATTTATTTGCCGTTGGGCATTAAATGCCCTTTTTTGTTCTGTCGATTTGGGTGCGGGAGCGGCAATCTTGGAAGGCGTGATCCACCTGGCCCGCAAGTCCGAAGCATCCTCGCCAGATACCCAAAAATTCCAGGTTCCATCTTCTGCGGTTGGACTGGTGGTGGTTGTGGTTGTCCAATTCGACCAGGTGGCGTCCCTTGCATATGTGCTACCATCAGCTGTGGCGGTGGTGTCGGTGGCCCAATAGAAGAAAGCTCCATTCGTCGTGGGCTCCTCGGAATGATGGGTAATAATATTCCATGTTGCCATATCTTTATCCTCCGGCTATTGGCGGCACCATGATGAGTTTGCCGGCTTTGGGGTCAAATTTTTTCATAACCTTGGTTTGCTCACCTTTTTTATCCACTTTATAGGCAATATATTTTTTGCCCTTCAATTTATCAAAAGTCATTTTGGCGACTTCGACTTGGTCTTCATTGTTTTCATCCCACACAACTTTTTGATCGCCTTCTTCGGCTGTAAGCACTCTCATTTCACCCATATTTTTTCTCCTTTTTCTTCCCATTTAAGTAATCTGACAATTTGTCGATTGCGACCTTCCCGTCTTCAATATCCACAGTATTATAGCGTAAAAACATTTCCATTGTTGTATGCCCGGTGATCTGCATGATAACGGATGGATCGACGCCAGCTTTTCTGGCATTGGTGTTAAATGTGTGCCGTAGATCATGGAATATAAATCCGCCGGGGACATTACGCCCGTGTTTTAAACCAGCGGCCTTACAGGCCCGATGCATGGCTGATCGTAAGCCGGCCTTATGTGTGTTGAAAAATACACGACCATGTAACTTTCTGGGCAATTTGGTCAAATAATGATGTAGCTCGGGGCAAATAGGCACCCGTCGTGGCATTTTGGTTTTAGTGGTTTTGGCCCGGTCGACACCCGCCGTATCCAAGCTGATGATCGATTGTTTAAGGTCAACACGACCCCACGTTAATTTTAATATTTCGCCACGGCGCATGCCGGTATAATAGGCCATGGCGACAATCGGTTTGTATTGGTGGCTTAGATGTTTGATCAAAGAATAAAATTCTTCTGGCGATATGATCCGGTCCCGAGCGTTGGCATTCTTTTTTAAAAGTTTTTTAATTCTTCTAAATGGTTTCAAGTTGTTGTCGCTCAGCAAGTCATTGTCTGCCGCTTTTTTGACCATCCGCATAGCAGTGGTGACGATAGCATCAATATAACTGTCGGATAATCCTTCATCTTTTTTTTCTATTTGAAAGTTTTCCAGGTCAACAGGTTTTAATGTTTTGATGGGCTTATCGCCAAAACAGTGATTAAATCGTTGCGAATGTGCTTTGGCGACGACATACATGGCCAGTTTTTTGATTACTCTGAGATCGAAATACCATTGTGCTAATCTATCAAACGTCATATTTTGCGGAAGTAGTTCCGCTGTATGGTTTTCGTCTTTTTGAACTTTGCGCTTTGCGTCGAGGATTTTGGCTTCGGATAAAGATGTGCCAACTCTTTGCTGATGTTGTTTCTTTAATACACGATAGCTGACATAATAGATGAGATTTTTTGGTTTGGTAGTTTTAGCCTTGATTAAATCTTGGCTACATTGGACACATTCTCGGTTGGAAACTCGTTGTTTTGTGTGACAAACCGGACACTTCACTAAAACCGACATTTGTTTTCCCCTTTCAACCGCCATTCCCGGCGGTGACAATTGCCGCTTATTTTCTTCTTAAAACTGACTGGGAAAGTGCTTGAATCCCAATTCCTTTATCCTCTTTTAATTGCCCCCCACTCCTCAAAAAAAAACTCTCTGGATCATCCTTTTTTTCGGGATTGCCACGGTCTATAAATTCTTGTTCGATTTTTTCCCAATTTTTCAGGGCGATACTTAGTGCGGCAACAGCTGCGTACTGGTCATCAGTCATCTTTTGGTTTGTTTCGACAAAATAATTCATAACGGTCTGGATCAACGGCTTAACACTTTCGTTCATACTGTCGATGTAAGCTCTGGTCTTCTCATGCATACGGTTTCTCCTTAAATTGATTCGAATTCTAATTCCGAACGATCATGTTCCGAAGTCAGAATAGATTCGTGTACGATCAGGTTACCAAGTTGATCCTGGGTGAATAATACGTGTGATGCATATGGTTCGCAGGCTGGTAGTTTTGGTGTGATTTGTATCGATATTTCTGCAGCGTTGCGTTTTTCGGTAGGCAGAATATTTATTTCAATAATGATTTTCCGAGGTTTTTTTGCAGGGGTTGATGGGTTGACTATGTTTTCAAGTGCTTCAGTCATGGCGGTATCAAACCGCCGGATCACTTCGCCTCGGCCGACGTTTGACAATGAAAGCGGATTGCGATTTGTAATTCTGTCGTCCATTGTGCTCTCCTTGGCTTTTGATTTAATATTTGGTTAATACTAAATATATAATTGAACAGTTGTCAAGTCTTTATCTGTCGATAAGAATATATATGGGGGGTTTATGCGCAGTAATCAGCTGGAATAATAAAGGTTATTTAAGGACTATTTTTTCTTGGATATGGTTGGCAAGGGCCACGAGGGTCGAGCGTAACAAATCTTCATTCCCGAGATCCGCAGCCTGGTTAACCAGGTTAAGATAGTCTGAAATTCCCGGAACAATCTTTGTAATTTTAGGGCTAAGCTGAAGCCGGTCGGGAGTGTGAAGTTCGTTTGGGTCCAGTTCTAAAGCCTTTAAGATAGCCTTTGCATCGGCTGCAGATGTTTTTAGCCTTCCGCTTTCCATTCGAGATATTTTTAGGTTGGGATGTTCCAAGTTAGGGAAAGTCATTTCGCCCAAGGCTTTTGCCGACACCCCGGCCCTCATCCTTAGTATCATTAATTTCTCACCGGTTAAAAGTTCCATTTTAATTTCCTTTTTGTGTTATTATTAACTTGACTATGGGTCAATTGTAACCTAAAGTTGGGTTAGAATTAACCAGAAGGAAAACATGAAAATCCTCGACTACATCGAAATCGTTAAAAAAGAACGCAAAGACTTCAACCAGAAACGCTTTGCTATGGAAATGATGGGTACCGACCGTGATCGGCAAGGATACCTGAGCAAACTGGCTCGCTTTGAAGTCGTGCCAAGCCTGATGGTCAGCTTGGTTTTGGAGGTTTTATCTGATGGTCGAATTAAACCCCGGGACCTGATCACTGGTGAACAATTAGCGATGTATTTAGAGAAACGAAATATCATTAATTTTTATAACGATCTCGAATTAAAAAGCAAAATTTTAATATACAAATCTGACATTTAAAACTTTAATATTAAAATGAAAGGAAGTTATGATTAATATATTTAAGACTTGACTATTTGTCAAGTGTAAACATTAAGGGCGTAACAAACTAAAATAAGGGGAAAAAATGAAATCAAACGTAAGCGCAATTGTTGCCTTTGACCTGGAAACAATTGCTAATCGGTCATTGACTGAATTCCTGCCACCTATCCGAGCTAAAGCCACCCTAAAAGACCCTGTAAAAATCGCAGCCGACATCGCAGAGAAAAAAGAAAAGCAAATCACTGAAATGGGACTCAACCCTCATTACAATATCATTTGTTCTTTTGGTTGGGCCGACAGCGTGGGCAATGCTGGCTACATTATGTTGGAAGAAGAATCCAGGGAAGCTGAGGCTGCCTTGATTGTAGGTGCCTGGGAAATTTTATTTAAATACGAGCATTTTGTAACCTTTAACGGTATCGCCTTTGATGTGCCACTGTTAAATCTGCATTCTTTATTCTTGCGCTGCCGGCCGGCGGCTAAAATATCGATTCGAAAATATATGGTTGAAAACCATACTGATTTGCGCGCTATTCTGGGCGGTTGGGATAAATTCGCCCCGGGGAAGCTCGATTTTTATATGAAGCGGCTATTCGGCACCGGCAAGCCGGAAGACATCGACGGGAGTATGGTGCAACACTATTGGGATGTTGGCCTACGCGACGAAATCGGTATCTACTGTCAGCAGGATGCCGTTGATGTCATGAAGTTTTATAAAGAGGCTAAAAAATTTCATCCGGAGGTTAATTAATGAGGACAGCAGAAGAAAAATATTTCCGGATATTGGCGCTAACAGGCCAAATTGAGGGGTACCGTAAAAAAATAAATTGGGGAAATCTGCATCTGTATGCAGTTATTGCTTGTATCGGTACCTTTGTGGGATTTGTTGGCTCAACGATCTTGTGGGCCGTGATCCAGCAACCGTAAACATTTAACCGAACGAGGAGGTAATGTGTAATGAGCATCAAAAATTGGCCAATTGCATTGGACAAAGACAAACGATTTAGGATTTTCATGTCAGGCCCGCCGGGGTGTTTCAAAACTCGCGTGATGTTGGGACTGGCGAACGGAGACATCAATGAACCGTCGCTGGCGGTTGTTGATACAGAATTTGGTACCGATCATTATGGGAACCAATTCGCTTTCCGGCGACTCAAAGAAAATGATCCGGCTATCATCAAAGCAGAGCTCAAAGATTTAGTCAAAACGCCGGGCCCAATTAAAACTCTGGGTATCGACAGTTTTTCAGTCTACTACGAGGCATTAATCGATGAATGGGTTGACCGGTTTTTAAAGCGTGAAATCACTAGCGCCGGTAACAAGGGAGAATATTATACCTTGCAGCCCCGCGATTATGTTCACATTAACCGATCGGCATCAAAAGTAGTGCGCCTGTTGCTGGAATCTAATTTGAATTTGATTTGCACCTGTCAGGTCAAGGATAAATGGCAAGATATGAAGGTGATCGGTTCGGTATTCGATGGTTGGAAACGTTTACCATATTATTTCGATACGATTATCGAGATTAGCGAAGACAGCCAGGGCGGATGGAAGGCGTTTTTAAAAGGCAAGGATCGTTCAGGATTTTTGGTCCCTGGCCAAGAGATCCCCTGGGAAAATGATGTTAAAATCGTTAAATATTTAATCGACAAGTTCGGCCAGGATTTAACTCACGGACCTGGTCCAAAAACAGCTGAACCGGTCATCGAAACCAAAACCAAAGCAGAGCCTCCGGCTGAGAAGAAAAAGAAGGGACGACCACCCAAAGCCAAACCAGCCAAAGCTGAAACCGAAACGGAATCGGCAGCAAAAACCGAAACCGAAACAGAATCGGCAGACAAGACAGAATCACCATTTAAGGATGATGTTGATACCTCTAAGCAGGACAGGTCAGGAGTAGTAACACGCGATCGGTTAATGGAGATTGTCAAACTCAAAGCCAATGCATCGATCAATGATCCAAAAGCATGGGCTGTCCTGGTTTCAAAGTACAACCATGTTGACACAGAAGGCAACGTGACCGATACCGCCTTGGAGACCGCCAAGGATATGACCATGGATCAGGCTTTTGAGTTCATGCGCGATTTAGTGGAGATTGCTGCAAACCCTACCTAAAAATATTTTTGCATTGTCGTCAGGCGTGGTATGCCACGATTATATATGGCAAAAACGCCGTCGACGATGCCGCCCTAAACTGCCTGGGTTTTCCTGCAACATGGATTACCCTCCGATCAGAAGCGCTAATAATCAGAAATCACCTAGGAGGTATTACTAATGGCTGATGAATTATCATGGGGAGAAGTCCCAATAACTGGAGAGAACGTCACCGAAACAGAGATCAAAGACGCTGAGTCTATGGGTAAAGCGCCGGTAGGAAAATTCTTATGTACCTGCGTCAAGTCGGCACCACGTGAGAAGCATCCTAAAGATCCAGACAAGCCGTCGTATTTCGTGGCTAATTTGCATTGGCGCATTGACAAGTGTTTACAGATCAACGGCCAAGCTGTTGTTGGGGACGAAGGTGAGGCTTATGAAGGCCGGAAGCTATTTGACGAAGTGATCTTGCCGCGCGAGGGAGAAAAAGACGGTTTGCGAAAACGTCGGATATTGATTGCTTCGCGCACCGGGGTTATCTCTGCGACCTCGGAGGCGATCCCGGCCAATGCCTGGTCAGAATTGATTCAAGACAAACGGGCAGTGCTGGAGCATATCGAAGAAACATATACGGATGCCAATGATAACAAAAAGACGATCCGCAAGGTGGCTTTTTCCGGTTATGAGAGTGCGGACAAGGCGGCTGTTGTGACCGCTGATAGCTTTTCGGATATTTAAAGTGATGAATGGCAGGGGCGAACAATTGGTTGTGGCCCCTGCCTATTCTAATTGGGTTTGAATTATGGGGAAACATCTACACAAAAAAATAGATTTGCAAACTTTTTTGCGCAGAAGAACGGTTAATTTAATGTTGGAGGACATGAACGTTAACAACAGTCTTGCGCTTTATCGTGGAATAAGGCCGCAAGGGTTCCATGACACTCGGCGAGTAAGAACCCTTGATGCCAATTGGGAACACTTACAATCGCATAAGCGTGTGCGCGCACAGGGCATGTTCTTTCTAATGGACAAATTTCATGATTACCGAATATTCATGGACCGGATGCGGCCCTATATGGAAACGGATAACAATGTCCATGTGCGTAGAATTATTGCCAAAGTATATAAAGAAATGGTGGATGAACAGATGGCTTATGTTGAAGAACAGATGGAGATAATATGAGAAAACATCAGTCCACGTAGGGCCGAGCCCGGAAACCCAGAGGAAAATAAATGAAGCCCGACAACGATTTAATAGGATACAAAAAGTTTTTAGGTAAAGGCCGCAAATTCTTGCCCGGGGTGATCATCCGTAAAAATGGCCAACTGTGTTTTAATGCCGGCGCCGTCAACAAGTTCGAATTGGCTCTTTTCAAGTACGCAATTCTTTATATCTCTGACAGTGGAAATCGGGCAGCTGTTAAGTTTACCAACAATGAAAAGGAAAGCGGGATAATCAAAATCCAGTCTCGCCCGGGTAGCTTCGCCATTTCCTGCCGGTCGTTCCTACATCGATATAACGTCGATTATTCCGAAACATTTACCCTGGAATTCACCTGGATGGATCGATCTAAAACCGCTTTTTTTAGGCTTAAAGACAAGGATCGAAAGGATTAATGAAAAACGGCCATCCCAGTGGGAAACCGATCATCTTTACCGAAGAAGATCATCGTTATACTGTCGAGGGCAAGGAGTTGACCAGTGCGACGACATTTATCGGTGCCTTTTTCGACTCGTTTGACGCCGATAAAATAGCCCCGGAGTGTGTCGGTAAGTCCAAGTATGAAGGATTGAGTGCAGCGCAGATCAAAGCTAAATGGGTTGCTGATGGTGAGCAGGCTGCCGAATGGGGCAATCACGTACATGCGTTTTGTGAAAATTTATTTTTGGGCCGAAAGCTACCGCAGCCGATCGATGATCATGAGGCAGCGTTATTTGACCAGGCCACCTTAGCAGTTTTAAGCCTAAGCGAACGGTTCGTGTTTTTAGAAGCTGAGAAACGAATTTACTCACCGAAATTTCAGATTGCCGGCATGGTAGATCTGGTCATGTTGGACCCCGAAGTTAACCACATCATAATTCTTGATTGGAAAACCAATAAAAAATTCAAAATGGATAATCCCTTTCAGCAGGGCCAGCACCCCATTGAACATCTGGAAGATTGCCATTTTACGAAGTACAGTCTCCAGCTAACATTATACGAAATGATTTTGAGACATGAACGTTATTACCCGGACGCAGCGGGATACCGTAGTGGGATTATCCATTTATCAGAAGATAACTATCGCTACATCAAACCCAAGGATCTAACGGCGGCGTTGACATGGATGATGTTTTAAAAATCCGCGAAACAGACAATGAACCAATACGAATTTTGGCCCAGGACGATGACTCAGTGACTTTCCAGGTTTTTTTTCGTGATGATAAGAGAGACTGGTATCAATTGACCGCCAAGGTCGCCAAGAAAAAACTCAAGAGGATATAACATGGAAGAAAACATAAACATAATTACAATTTGCCCATTATTATCTAATGATACAACACAAATTGCTTGCCAGGAGAGTCAATGCGCCTGGTTTTATGCTTCGGTATGCGCAATGTGGCAGTTGGCCGATAAAGCGACTGACGGCGGTTTGAACGATATCCGAGTAGCAATAGAAGAGATTGGGTACAAGATATAGGTAAAGCAAGGGGAAACTATGTCACAAGAACCGATCAGCATCATTGCGACATTAAAAAATATAATTTTTTATCGGGACAATTTTTTAATTTCAAAGTTTTCTTATGAAGAAAAACAAGGAATGTTTGTTGCCAAGGGTGTCATGCTCACCCCGGAGCCGGGTCTGGCCTACAAGCTGCGGGGCAATTGGGAAACGCATCCGGAGTATGGCCAACAGTTGGCATTCGGGTGGTACGAACTCATGCAGCCTAAAAACACAGAAGGTATCTTTAAATACCTGGTTTATGTTTGCAAGTGGGTAGGACCAACCATTGCCGGCCGTATCCTGGACAAATACGGTGACGATACGCTAAACGTGCTTAAAACCGCACCCAGCCGGGTAGCTATAGAAGTCCCAGGATTGACTAAAGATCGGGCTAAAGACATCCAAATAGCGTTACTGGAACACGGCCAGGACGAAGCGGCGGTTATTGAATTACAGGAATTGTTTGCTCCAATTGAAGGGCTGCCGAAACGGTTGGCGTTTGATTGGATCAAATCTTTTGGTGCCAAGGTTAATAGACGTGTGATCGTCAAAAAATTAAAAGATAACCCGTATTTACTGACCCGTATCAAGGGGGTTGGATTCCTGATAGCCGACAAGGTGGCCCTATCCTTGGGCATCGATAAAAGAGCCCAATCCCGACAGATGGCCTGCATCATGTTTGTTATCCAGGAGCAGATGAAAATGGGCCACCTTTGGGTTGAACGTCAGCAGCTGATCGAAGAAGTAGTTCAAAAAATTAATATCTGCGAGCCCGAAATGTTTGACCTGTTACTGGCAGATTCTGCCCTTTTAGGGAAAAACGATCATTATGCTTTGTATAATTATGCGATCAACGAAGATTTTATTGTAGAAAACTTGATTGCTAAACAATCTGGGGGGGCCTTATGACAGATTCAAAGATTGTTTTAACTGATGAACAGCAAAGCGCTATTTCTATGATGCAAAATAATCGGGTCGGCATTTTGACCGGCGGCCCGGGGACCGGGAAGACCACGACGATCAAAGAGATTTTAGCTTGGGCCAGAGGTCAAAATCTTTCTATTATCTTATGCGCTCCCACCGGCAAGGCCGCCAAGCGGATGACAGAAACAACGGGAGAATATGCAGCTACAATTCACTCGACGCTGGAGGCCTTTATGGGTGAGGCCGGCTTCGAATTCGCACGGACGCGTGGCAACCCGCTCAAGGCAGACTTGATTGTCGTTGATGAAATGTCGATGGTGACCAGTAACCTGATGGCTGATTTGCTGCGTGGCGTTAGCGATTGGACAAAGGTGCTGTTTGTCGGCGACCAGGGACAGTTGCCAAGTGTGGGCCCCGGCGCAGTGTTGCGCGATATGTTGGCTTCTCAGGTGGTGCCGGAGGTTAGGCTGACTATAATCCACCGTAACAGCGGTGAAATTGTCAACGCTTGTCATGCTATCAACCAGGGTAAGTTGTTCGATGCGCCCGAGAGACTCGATCCGGACTTGGGATTTAATTATCGGCACGTCGAGGCCGACACCCCCGAACATATTCACAAGATTATCGAGGTGCTGGTGACCGACCGTATGCCTAAACGTGGATACCATCCAGTATGGGATGTCCAGGTGATCAGTCCAACAAATTCCCGCACATTATTGTCCTGTGACGGTATTAACGAATTGTTGCAAAGGTTGCTCAACCCTATCGAAGCAACCGTCAAGGCAAGCGACGGTGACCAGATTGCGGAAAAATTTCGGCTTAACGATAAGGTGATCCAAATTAAAAACACCCGGACCGACACCGGCTATATCGTCAATGGTGATATCGGCCAGATCATCGATTATCCGGGAAAGGGTAAAATGACAGTGCATTTTTTTGATCCGGACCGCGAGGTTGAGCTGCCGAAATCCGACAAAGCCAACGATCTACTACTGGCCTATTGTGTGACCTGTCATCGTATGCAGGGCAGCGAAGCTCCGGTGATCATTATTCCAGTTCACAAATCCTTTGGTTTTTTTGTCAATCGCTCCTGGATTTATACGGCTATTAGTCGAGCTAAACAAATCTGTATCACGGTGGGTCAATTTAGAGCGATTGAAACCGCCATTGGCCGGCAGGATGCGGTGGTACGCAAGACGATGCTCAAAGAAAAATTGATTGAACAAACGATTATGAATGCGGAAATATGATGGAAAGGGATACAGTTAAAAGGCAGTTAGCTGAAGCTCGTGAGGATTTTAGACTAACGCAAAGTGAACAGGCTGCAAAAAAATGTGAGCGTTTATATAACTTGCTAAAAGGAATGGAGAAAGGAGAAGGGATATGAGCACAGATAGCTACGGCCGATATTATTGGTGTGTTAAAACTTCTTTGTCAGAGGATAAAGAGATTTATCTTCACGCAGATTTCGTTGAGATCAATGAAAATGGTGATGCATTATTTATACAAGAAAAAGAACAAAAAAGCGCTCCTGGGGCCGCAATAGAAAGACCGAAACGTATTGTCAATCTTTGCTTGGCAAGTGGATCTTGGAGTTCTCTTTTTGCCGCTTCGGTAATGGACGGACATGCCGTGGCCGTCGATCACTGGAAGGGTGAAGTACAAAGGAATCTAACCGAGCATGATAATTGCCATCGACACCCGTGAGCAGCGTCCATTTACATTTGAAGACATCGATCCGCAGCCGGTCACTGAAGTCAAAACCTTGCAGACCGGAGATTATTCCATCGTCGGCTATGAATCCGAAATTGTTGTGGAACGTAAATCTTGTACGGATCTGTTTGGTTCGGTCGGGAAGGGCCGCAATCGATTTCATGATGAATTTCTGCGGATGGTTCCGTTTAGATATGCAGCTGTTGTGTGTGAAGCTGATTGGCTCGGTATCATGCGATCGCCACCCCAACGAAGTAAACTACCGCCCAAGGTTGTTCTCGCAACCATGATCGCCTGGCAGCAGCGGTATGGTGTCCATTTTTGGGCATGCCCAACCCGAGAATTTGCGGAGAAAACCACGTATCGAATTCTAGAGCGATTCTATAAGGATTATCAGGAGGGATACCACCTATGACCAGGATGATATATGAAAGATGGTAATTTCGAAGCTAAGATAACAGAGGTTCTCTCCCGCATCGAGATCAAATCCGAATGTGAGAAAATGGGTGTCCAGTTTGTCGGTGGCTCAACCGATAAGGGTTGGATCGCTTGTTTCAATCCGTTTAAATCCGAAAAGAATCCATCATGCGGGGTCAATGTGGGAACCAGCTCGTACCGGGGCAGATTTTGTGCATTCAACATGTCTGGCAAGGCCACTTGGTCGTTAAGCTTTTGGGATTTGACCAAAGAATTACACCCGCAACTTGCCGGCTGTGACTGGTGGGATATTTTTAAACATTACGCGGATCAGGCCGGGATGGCAGTTGGCGGTGAAAAGAAAACAAAAATTCCTACTAAAAACAATGTTGAATTCTATCAAAAAGAAATTTCCAAAGAAGTTCTGATCCATCTGCATGATGCCCGCGGACTCAATGACGAATCCATTGAAAAATATGAGATCGGATGGAGTACAAAGCGCTCCCGAATGTCCTACCCTGTCTATGACGAGGCCGGTAAGCTGATCAATATCCGCTTCCATGCGTGGAAAAAAGATCAGAAGCCCAAGACCCAAAACTCAAAAGGTTGTGGCGCAAAGCGATTGTGGGGCGTTGATAGGCTGGTGGTCGATGAGGGTGACACCGTTTGTATCACCGAGGGCGAGTGGGACAGTATGTTGATTGAGCAGGAAACCGGGCTGGTATCTGTCTCGCCGACCAATGGCGCTCGAGCTTTTGATATGGCCTGGGTGAAATTTTTTAAAGGTAAACATGTCGTTCTTGTTTGGGATTGTGACAAAGAGGGGCGGGACGCGGTGGATAAAATTTTGTTGCCGGCCTTCCGAGGAGCTGCGCAACGTGGTGAGATTTTATCGTTAAAAATCGTTTGGCTTTTTGACGAAATAGATAAAGATCGTAAGGATTTCACCGATTTTATGATCAAAGCGGGCGGATCGGGCAAAGAACTGGAAACCATGATCTTTGATACGGTTGCGATCAAGTATGAGCAGCCTACGAGCAATTTGCCGGAACCTGTAAAGATTAAATCATTTAAAGATATCGATTTGCCTCAATATGCTGGCCAGCGGATTCAATGCTCCCTGTTTGTGCATGGCGAAAATTCCGAAGCCTACCATGCGCCACAAAAAATTTTGGTGGGTGATTGCCCAATGAAATCAAAAATTGGATGCAACGGTCGACAGGATTGGGCTTGGACCTGCGATGCTCCGATTGATATCCAGTCAGGCAGCCGGATCCAGCTGGCGTGTATCGCTCTGCAGGACCTCAAAGTTGAACGTCAGTTGCAAAAGTGGGTATGTGATCGGCGACAAAAATGCGATATTTTGATTGAACCCGAGAACCATATCACCATTCGAGAGGTCTACGCCCACCAAGTCCAGTCATCAATTGCTGATATTACCCTGGTTGAAAAGGCGGTATATGTGATCGGCGGGGATCTGGTTCCCATTGGCCAGTACAAAGCCACCGGGTTTGTCCACCGACATCCACTGACTCAACAGCCGACCATGCTGATCGATACCTTGGAGCCTGAAGAAGAAGATTGGCAGGCATTTGATCTGGAAGAAAAAAAACATTTGCTGCGCGAAGTCCAGCAGCTGGACCTTTGTACCGGGGATATCCTTGAAGATTTGATGCATAATTTTACGCGAATTTACGACCGCTACGATTTGCACCTGGCAACATTATTGACTCTATGTTCACCGGCATGGATCGATCTACCAGGAGAAGGCCGTACACGCGGTTGGATATCATCGGTGATCATCGGTGATACCGGGACCGGTAAGAGCATGGTGGTCGACACCATGTTGGGAGCTGAGAAAACCAAAATGCTTTTGCCAAAGATTGGTTACAAGGTTTCCGGCATGACAGCTTCAAGAACAGGAATCACTTATGGCCTGGATCATAATGAACGTACCGGCTGGCGATTGAAGGCCGGCGCCATGCTCAAGCAATCCGGCCAGGCCCTGTGCATCGATGAGGCTCAAGATGTGCCCGAGATCGAATTGAAAACGATGGCTGATGCCATGGACAGTGGGCGGTTGAAGGTGGATCGAATTGTAACCCGGGAATTCAAAGCTGAGACACGGTGCTTGTTTACCTGCAATCCAAAAGATGTCAGTCGAATTGCCAATCAAAAAACCATGGCGGCTTTTCAGTATGGCTGTCGGTCCGTCCGGGATATTTTCCCACAAATGATGATTCGCCGGGTGGATTTGTTTGCATTTGCAGCGTCATACGATCTGAAGATTGATCAGCTGGCTTCTGCCATGAGCAAAAAGAAGGTTCGCCCCGTGTTAACCCCTGAAAATTACAAAGCATTGATCCATTATGCCTGGAATCTGGGGCCTGAACAAACTATTATCAGTCCCGATGTTTACAAATTAATATGTAAAGAAGCAACCCGGCTGTCCGGTATTTTTGGCGGGGCCTCTGATTTGCCGATTGTGTATACCGAAGATTTCCGGAAGACACTCGCAAGGCTGTGCACATCGGCTGCGGTAGCGGATTTGAATACAGATGATGATTTTGAAACGATTACGATTGATAGAAGACATGTAGAGTTTGTAGCCGATCGTCTCGAAGACCAATATGCTGCTAAAAATTGTCAGTTGGATAATTATGCTGCGCAATTTCGATCCGAGCATGTTTTGTCAGATGAAGAGGCATTATTCCGCAGATTACAAAATCATTGCGAAAATATTGAACGTCGGGAACGGGTCCAAGTGGCGTTAGGGGAGCTGCATCGGTTAGATCCATCGGATGGAGCGAAGCTAAGTCAAGTTTATTTAAAGGATTTATTTGGTAAGGATCGGACCACAATTTTTAGGGATATGCAGTTTTTGGTCAAAGAGCGGTTGGTTTCTTCATCGCGGGGTTATCTTCCGACGCCAAAATTATTCCAATTTTTAAGCTGGCTGAAAGGTTTTGACCCAGATTATATGGATTGGGAAGATCCAGAAATCACTCCCACGACCTACTAAAAGCTTATGTTGCGCCCTATGATGCCCTATGTTGCATGGGTAAAAAAAGTTAAGTGCCTGTTATTACAGTGAAAGGCAAATTTTGCAACATAAGCCCCAGAATCGACTCTAGGAGTAAAACAAAAAAACATGGGGAGTTGAATAGCATAATCAACTTTTGTTCATCTTGAGATTTATCCCGACGTGTGAGCAGTCCACGGTTTTTTCTAAAGATAAAAATTATTTAAAAATCCTTATGTTGCGCGCAACATAGGCCGTAAGCTACCGAAATTATTAGAACCGACCTACTTTTATGTTGCACGAACCCACTCAAAACAACCTCTATGTTGCGTAGGAACAACGACTATGTTGCGTGATAATGTGTTTATGTTGTAATTTGTTGAATCTTGGAATCAACTTTTAGATTCCCCCATGCGCGGTGGGGACATTAGACTTCAGAGTCCAGTTGTTTGTCCATGAAAACTTGTAAATCTGGATATTCTTCAAACAGCTTCTCATTGCCACTCTCCAGGATTTCGGAAACGGCTCGTTTCGGCGTTATGACTTCAGCAGAATCTCTCTCGCCCTGCCATTGGGTGCCGTGGATTAACACATATTTACCGGATTTAAGTTTGGTGAGCCCTTTGTGCCGTCCGGTAGATCCACAGGTGTTGTTGTTGCCATCCCAATAGTCAAGGTTGTCGTTGTAAGAAACTTTTGCAATAATCTCGCCGCCTTGGTCATAAACTGGAATCATGATTTCTCCTTTCCTCGTTTGATTATTATTAATCTTTTTTCCATCCCATGGCCCCGACCACCCGCTTTTTGAGCATGGCCGCCGTGGGATGCAAATATGTTTTTTTGATCGTATCGCCCGTATCCCCTAACAGCGTGGCGATATCGACCAGGTCCATGTTACCCTCGTAAAATAAATAAGTGGCACAGTAATGGCGAAATGTGTGACTTCCGCGTCCATCTTTGGGCGATTTCAAACCAAGGTCTGCTAAAATATTTGTAACAATCCCTTTCACCCTGTCCACAGAAGGAAATAACAAAATATCATCATCTTTTCGAAATAGGCTGGCCTTTTTTAACCTGTTGAATAGATATAAACATTCTTTGGAAAAAAAGGCAGGCCTGGGTTGTGTTTTTGAATAGCGCAGCCAGATCGTGTGGTTGTCCAGATCGACATCCCTCCATTTGACATTTGA
>CAYOVN010000067.1:0-17517 GCA_964407425.1 uncultured Gemmatimonadaceae bacterium | reverse complement strand
CGGGCAGGAGCTCCATACCGTCGATTCCCGGCATCCGGACATCGCAGAGGATGAGCTGAGGCGTTTCCGCCAGCGCCATAGCCAAACCCTCTTCCCCATCCTCCGCGACCCGGACCTCATACCCGGCGTCAGTAAGAATGAGGGTCACGGACTTCCGGAGTCCTCTGTCATCATCTACGACCAGGATCTTCACCGACCTTCTCCTTCTTCTGACTCAACCCCGAGTCCGTTGCCCGTTGCCTCGACTTCCTGAATCGCCCCGGGCAGCCTGAGTGTGAACATGGCGCCACCGCTTTTTCGGTTCCCGGCGAGGATCTCCCCTCCGACACCTTCGATCAACTGGGCTGAAAGGGCCAGGCCCAGGCCGGTCCCCTTCCCCGGCTCTTTCGTCGTGAAGAACGGATCAAAGACCTCTTCCAGTGTCTCAGGAGAGATTCCCGGCCCGTTGTCCTCCACCGTCAGAACGACCACCCGCTCGGCTGCCGTCAGGGGAGCCACAGCCCGTCCGTTTTCCGCCGCTGCCACCCGCCGCCGGTGGGCATAGTTTACACCTGGAGGATCCCCTTGTCGCCTCCGACGGAAAAGAGCCCCGGGACCGGGCTCTTCCTGAAGGGTCACGATGATCTGCCGATCCTCTTGCGTTTCAATGGCGTCCAGGGCGTTCAGGAGAAGGTTGACCAGCACCTGCTCGAGACGCTGAGCGTCAATGAGAACCGGGGGCACGACACCATTGACCTCCCACCGGGAATCCACCCCCTCCAGGCGCCCCTGGGCCATGAGAAGATCCCTTACCCTCTCCACGACTGGCCAAGCCGGATGTGGTCCGGAATCCGCCTCCTTTGATCGGGCAAAATCCAGGAGGCTCCGGATGATTCGATCGATTCGGATCGCCTCCTCCCTGATCGAATCCAGGAGTTCCGTCTCCTGACCCACGGCGGTCGCTCGCGAGCGAGCGACGTCCACATAGGCCAGGAGGGCTCCCAGGGGGTTCCCGAGCTCATGGGCGATCCCGGATGCCAGCGTACCCGTGGAGGCGAGGCGAGCCGCCCGGACCACCTGGGCACGAGCCTCGATCAGGGCCTTATTCGTTTCATCCAGGGAGGTGATGTTCCCCGCCAGGGCTTTCTGGTCGTGGATCAACCGTTCGGCCATTGCGTTGACACTATCGGCGACGGCTTGAAGCTCCAGGGTGGGGGCCGGCCTGACCCGATGCTCAAAGGCCCCGGAGGCCATGGTTCTCACATCGTCCACCAAACCATCCATGGGCTTGAACAGGGTCCGTCCAAGGGTAAGCCGTCCGATGATGAAGATCACGGCCAACTCGGCCAGGAGAAGAACGAGAATGTAGGCTGTGACCTCTCCAGTGGTGTTCAGCTCGGGCAGCGCCAGGGCCAGGCTCACCGAGGCGACCAGGATTCCGCCTCCGAAAAGAATTCCGAAAGCAAAAAGAAGCTGACGTCGCAGTGGAGTTTTGATTGCCATGGGTGACGGCGAACTCGGATGCAAACAAAAAAAAGGGCCGAAGTCGGTCCCGGCCGTGGAGGGTCGGGGAACTTCCCCTAACTTTGCTGCCCCTTCCCCTATGGGCAATGGCGGATGGTGGGGAAAGGCTGGTTCAGGTGGGAATCAAGGATCGCAGGCTATGACACCGGCTGCCGTGGCAGGGGCAGCGTTCCCCGCCGACGCGACACCGTAGAAAATGCCACATTGTCGGCCGACCAGACCGTCGTGCCATGCCGTGGCCGCCCAGCCCCGGCCGTCTGCCTGGTTGACGCTCATGCTCACACCCTCGGAAACGACCATGTCTGAAACGGCAGCCACCGAGGAGGCATAGGTCGTGTTTTCCGCGTGATACTCTTCCTGATAAGTAGCGAAGTTTTTCAGATCCGTGATGACCTTGGTCATCATTGACCGCTCTCGGACGGAGGAGAATTTGGGTATTGCGATGGTGGCGAGGATTCCGATGATGACCACGACGATGAGGAGCTCGATGAGGGTGAAGCCTCGGTTTGAGCTGGATTGTCTCATCGTACTTCCTCCTTTTCTCTCCTGGTCGATCGGTAGTCCGTCAAAGAAGTGGGGCGCGACCCTGGTTGTCTTCGGGCCGCGCCCCTGTGTTCTCTGTTGAGGTCAAACCCTGGTCCGGGTGTGGCCCTCGGTTAGATCGTCACGCAACTGAGTTCACCAGCCTGACTGACGCCCCCGGAGGTATGGGACTCGCCGGTTCCATAGTAGATCCCGCAGATCTGAGTGGCAGTGAGAGCGTCATGCGTAGCCGTTGCGCCCCATCCGACGTTGGTGGCGGAGATGGCGACGTGCACCGCGTTGGACTCGACGAAGCCGAGAGTGGTGGTTACGGCTGAGTAGCTGTATGAGTCGGAGTAGTAGATTTCCTGCTGGGAAGCCAGGTTCTTAAGGTCTGACTTCATGGCGGCAAAATATGCCTTTTCCCGGGTGGCGGAGAACTTCGGAATGGCGATGGCTGCCAGAATCCCGATAATCACCACGACGATCAGCAGTTCGATGAGCGTAAAACCCTTTTTGTTCCGCATTGTAGTCCCTCCTGTTGAATTCAAAACTCAGACTGTGGTTCCTATCCGGAGAGGAGGTTTTGCAAGAGGGGGTCCCAAACTCTCAGTTAAAGCCACAAGTTGTTGTTTTACAATCATTTATATGCCATTCGCCAGGGTGATTCGTCATTGGAAAAGTCCGCCTCGCTCTCGGATTCTGCAAAATACTTGCAGATTCACAGTCCCCCGGTGCTATCGGACCTTCAGCCCCAGGGATGACATGATACTGTCGAATTGGCGTGCCTCCCGGGTGGAGTTCGCCCGAAGTCGGGCTGAATCGAGGGCGGCCAGGGCCCCAGCCGAGTCGTTCAGGGCGAAGTGGAGCTCCGCCAACCAGACCCACTGCTCTAGATGCTCTCCCTCCCCCTCCCGAATGGTCCCAAGCCTGGCGACGATGGCCTCCTCGTACCGACCCTGGGCCTGAAGGGCCCTTGCGAGGGTGTGGTATTGATTGGCCTTGGCTGAGTCCCTCTCCAGACTATAGCGGGCGGCGGCCTCGGCTTCTTCGTACCGACCCTGCCGATCGTAGATGTGGGAGAGAAGGCCCGGGGCCACGCCGAATTCAGGCCTTTGTTCCCAGGCTTGCTTGAGCATGACCTCCGCCGGCCGGTCGAACCCGTGGGCCATGAGGTTCCGGGAAGCCCCCACCATGAAGTTGTAGTGGCCGTCCAGAATCCCGACGGCCATTCGATAGGCGCGAAGGCCTTCGCTGAACTGGCCGATCGTGAAGTAGGAGTCCCCAAGGAGCCACTGGCTCCGGCCAGCCTCGGGGTGATCGGCAATCAAACCGGGGAGGAGGGTGAAATTGCTCTCCCACACGGGCGTCCGGATCCAACTTCGGCCGATACCGAAGGCCAAACACAGAACCAGAACCACCGGCGCTAGCCGGGGCCGAGCCTCCCAGAGCTTGAGGAAACCCCAGGCCGCCGCAGCGATAAAGCCCACCGAGGGAAGGTACAGGGTGCGTTCCGACAGGAGGATCCCTGTGAGGAAGAGGAGATTGGAGGTGGGCGATAGGGTGATGACCATCCAGACCACCCCCCACCCCAGGATCCTAGAGCTCTTTGTTCCCGGCCCCAGCAGGCCCCTGCGCCAAACAAAGATGGAGAGGGCGAGAAATCCCAGGACCAGAACCGCCCCGAGGGTGTTGGCATAGCCCCACCCGAAAGAAATCGGAATTACGGCGGGCCCGTAGTCCACTGAAAGATCGAGGGGGAAGAAAAACAGGCGCACCACGTGGGTCCAGCTCTCCGCCACCGTCCAGATCCGGGGGATGTCCCATAGGATCTTGGCCCCAAGAGGTGGAAAGGGATCCGCAACGCTCCGGAGTACCAGATACCGTCCCCAGAGAACCATCCCTGCCACCAGCACCATTCCCCCATACAGAGGCCACCTCCGGGCCAGATAGGATTTCAGATCCGAGACCCGGATATCCGATCTTGAACTGTCCAGGAGGAGAACCACCCCAAGGAGGGTGATGGCGCTTTCCTTGGTGAGGAATGCGAGGGCGTAGAGGGCAAGGATGGCAAGGAGCCGCCCGGCTCCCAGTCTTTCGCCTCCCCGGAGGATCAGGATGCAAGCCCAGAGGAAAAAGAAGGCCGCCAGGAGTTCAGAGGCTCCCACCACCCCGGCAACCGCCTCCACATGAACGGGATGTACGGCGAATAGGAGTCCTCCGATGAGGGCCCCAGCCACAGGAAGGAGCTCCGCAAGGAGCAACACTACCAAAACCGTGACCCCAGAATGGAGGAGGACGTTCACAAGGTGGAAACCCACCGGGTTTCCATCAAAAAGAGCCCACTCGGCCCCCAAGAGGGCCGTCACCACAGGTCGCCAGAGGCCGAGGGACTGTCCGTATTGGCCGGGCCAGTAGGGTTCGATCAGGGCCTTGGGGAGGGTCGCCAGGCTCTGGATTCCAGGGTTCTCCAGGATGATCAGGTTGTCATCGTAGGCGAACTCGTTCCCAAGGGCGTTGAAGAAGACCGCCACCGCCAGTGCCCAGCAAAGGACAGCCGCCGTTCGGGTGCTGATCAGGGGTGAGTCCCAGAGTTTCACGTTGCCGGCCCTTCCTCTGAATTCGATCTACCGGATGGGTCCCTTGAGGAGGGAATGCTTCCTGGGAGGTCCTCCCCCGTTCCTGGTTCGAGGCGTCGAGCCTCAGCTCGGGCCGCTTCAGCCTCGCCGCCCCGATCCAACGCATCCAGGAGGTCGGCCAACCGGTCCCACTGGCGGCCGGAGGTAGGGTCGGCAGCCATAGCAGCCTGCCGAGCGAAGTAGGCCGCCTGGATGTCTCCCTTGAGGATGTAACTTTCCGACACCGCACCCCAGAGGTCCGGGTGGAATCCGGCTTCGGCCAAACCCCAAAGGGCTATCCCGTGGGCCTCCCGACCCCTGCCCTGCAGAAGCATCTGAGCCGAAAGCAGGCGATAGGCGTCGTCCCGCCCTGGAGCCAACTCCATCGCCCTCCGAAGCAGGGTTTCTGCCTGACGCCAATCCCCCATTCTCCCCCAGAAGCCTGCAGCAGCCGTTAGGGTCCCATAGCTGAGGGGGACGAGTCGGACTGCCATCTCAAACTCCTCCCGGGCCAGTTCGGGTTCGCCGACCCGTTCCAAGCCCACACCGCGGTTCAGGAAGGCCAGATGGGACTCGGGGTGCTCCTGATTCAAGGTCTCCAGAACAACAAACGTGTTCATCCAGGCCGGATTCCTGAGGACGGTCTTGATGGAGAACAGGGTCAAAACGAGGACAAGGAACACCAACCCGGCTCTCTTTGCTCGGGGCTGGTCTTCGAGAATCCATACCGCAAGTGAAGCTCCGACCATAGACAGCCCAACCGAAGGCAGGTAAAGGGTCCGCTCGGCCAGAAGAGTCCCCACCGGAAAAAGGAGATTCGCCACCGGAAGGATGGAAAGGGCGAACCAGAGAATTCCCAGGGCGATGAAAAAAAACGGGAACCCACCTCTGAGCGTTCTGAAGGCCACGAATCCCAGACCCCCGATGACGCCAATTCCCAGGAGGACACCCAGATCCAAACCCTCAGCAGGAAAGAGGACGCCGGGGTCGTAGTCTACGGAAAGGTCCAGGGGGAACAAGAGGAGCCTCAGGTACTGGGGCCAAACAGAGATGGCGGTGAGGACTCTTTCCATGCCTCCAAGGGATCCAAAAATGGCCGCGGGGACTTCCCCCGTAAAAGTTCCGAGGGCCATTCCCCGGAACGCCATGTAGAAGAGAAGCACCACAAAAAGTAGGATGTAGGTCCCGGCTTCCCTCAAAACTCGGGTCTTGAGACCACCTTCAAGCCCGGCTCCTTCAAGCCCGGCTCCTCCTCCCTCGCCCCCTCCACCCTTCATGGTACCAACAGGGAACCGCAAAAGGGGCCTGAACGCCTCCAGGACAAGGAGCATCAGAGGGAGGGTCACTCCGATCTCCTTCGCCGACAACGAAAGGGCGTAGAGGCCTCCCAAGGCCATCAGGCGAAAGTACCGGCTCGTTCCCCTGGTGGCAGCACCCCGCAGGTAGAGGATGCATGCCCCCAGATAGAACATGGCGGAGTAAAGCTCACCCCTCCCCACGATGTTGGCCACTGCCTCGGTATGAACGGGATGAACGGCGAAGATAGCCCCGCCCACCAGGGCAGGGACGACCGGGACCATGCCTGTGAGGAAGAGGAATACAAGGAGGGAGACACCGGCGTGGGCCAACAGATTGAGGAAGTGGTACCCAAGAGTCCCCTCGCCAAAAACCATCCATTCCAAAGTGAATGAAACCGAGGTCAGGGGCCTGAACAGGCCCGCACCCTCCAGTGCGTCGGGATGATAGGGGGATGTGAGAGCCGCCCTCCAGTCCCCGGAGGTGACGATGGAATTGTGAAGGATGACCGCATTGTCGTCGTAAGCGAAACCATTCCCCAAGGAGTTGGCGTAAACCAGCATCCCCAGGCATAGGACGAGAAACCCCGCCCGGGCCTCGGTCACCTAGGCTCCCGCCCCTTCCCCGGAGGAGTCCCCATTACCTGAAGGCAAGTCACGGGCCTCCCAGGGCACCATGGCAGGAGGGCTCCAGGGCGTGGCCTTGGGCCCGAGAAAGTTGGACCGGAAGATATACCATAGGGCCGCAAAGCCGTCCTTCCAGCTGATTTTCTTCCCTTCCGAGTAGGAGCGTCCGTTGTAGCTGACGGGCAGCTCATAGATCCGGGCGTGTGCCTGAGCCAGACGGGCCGTCAACTCAGGCTCGATCCCGAACCTCTGGGCGGACAGGGGGAGACTCTGGAGCAGTTCGGTCCGGACCATTTTGTAACAGGTCTCCATGTCCGTGAGGTTCAGATCCGTGAGCATGTTACTGAGAAGTGTCAGGACGGTATTCCCGACCGAATGCCAAAACAGAAGTACCCGGTGGGGTCCCCCCAGGAATCGGGAGCCGTAGACCGCGTCGGCCTTCTTCGACAAAATCGGGTGAAGGAGGAGGGGAAACTCGAAGGGGTCGTACTCCAGATCAGCGTCCTGCACCACCGTCACGTCCCCGGTGGCCCGCTTGAACCCTGTTTGAAGGGCAGCCCCCTTCCCCCTGTTCACCTCATGGAACACCAGAATGTCGATGAGGCCCTCACCCTCCAGCTTTTGGAGCAGATCTCTGGTCCCATCTGTGGAGCCGTCGTCCACTACGATGATCTCCAGCTTCAGAGGCACATCCCGAACTCGCCGGAGGAGTGTTTCAGCCGTGTTGATTTCGTTGTAGGCCGGGATCACAACCGATAGAGTCACCTTGTCCCACGGAAGGTTCTCATTCTGAAGTCCCGGATAGACCACGGAGTGACGCAGAGTGTCGTTCATGGGTGCTCTGGGGTGAGGGTAGTCGCTGCTGCCATCTCAGTCTGTGAGGCCAAATCGGTTCAACTTCCGATAGAGCGTGGAAGGGTCGATTCCAAGAACCTCGGCGGCTCGGCTCTTGTTGCCCCCTTCGGCTTGGAGGACCCATTCGATATAGGCCCGTTCGATGACCTCCATGGCCGGATTGGGGAGGGTTCGATCGGCTACCAACGCGGGAGTCGGAGCCTCGATGACGCGCTGGGGGAGGTGGTCCACCTGAATAAATGGGGAGCCTGCCACCACAGCCGCACGTTCGAGAGCGTTTTCCAGTTCCCTGACATTCCCAGGCCAGTCGTATACCATGAGCGACTGCATCGATTCGTCGGAGAGAGCCGGCGTTTCGGCCCCGTCCTTCCCGTCCGCCGATTTTTCCAGGAAATATCGGGCGAAGAGCGGAATATCCTCCCTCCGTTCCCGGAGAGGTGGTAGATGTAGAGCGATGACATTCAGCCTATAGTACAGATCACTTCGGAAGGAGCCCCGCCGGATCTCCTCCTCCAGATCCCGATTGGTGGCTGCAATGATCCGGACGTCCACCAGGGTCGGTTCGGTAGCCCCAACGGGGATCACCTCCCTTTCCTGCAGAGCCCTGAGCAACTTCACCTGGGTCGCAGGGCTCATCTCACCGATTTCGTCCAGGAAGAAGGTGCCACCTGCGGCAGCCTCAAGTAGCCCAACCTTGTCCTTGACGGCCCCTGTGAAGGAACCCTTCAAATGTCCAAAAAGCTCACTCTCGAGGAGACTCTCGGGAAGTGCACCGCAGTTGATGGAAAAGAAGGCACCTTCAGAGCGGGAAGAAAGCTCATGGACATACTTGGCAATGACTTCTTTTCCCGTTCCGCTCTCACCGCTCAAGAGGATCGTGGATTCGGTGGGGGCCACCGTCTCAGCCAACTCCAGAACCTCCAGGAAACCCTTGTTCTTACCGATCGGCCTATTTTTCGATCGATTACCCTGCCGTTTGATTTCCTTTTTGAGGGCCCGGTTTTCCGCCCGAAGTTCCCGAGCCTCGGAAGCCCTTCGGCAAATGGCCAGCAAATCGTCGTTGGCGAAGGGTTTCTGCAGGTAGTAGTAGGCTCCCTCATTCACCGCCCGGACCGCCGATTGAAGGGAGGCCTGGGCAGTCATGAGAATCACCGGGATTTCCGGGTCAATTTCCCGGGTTTGGGCCAAGACTTCCAACCCCGATACCCCGGGCATTCTGATGTCGGTGACAACCAGGTCCGGGCGGTCGGAGGAAAGAACCTCCAAAGCCTCCACGCCACCTAAGGCCGTCCTGACTTCGTAGCCCTCCCCCCGAAGGAGGATCCTGAGGGAGTCGAGGATCCCGGTCTCGTCATCAACCAGCAGGATCCTAATCGATTCGGAACTCACTTGGCCTCTACCTCCTCAGCTTCGGGTCTTCCAGGAAGGAAGATCTTGAACTGGGCCCCACCCTCCTGACTTTCATCCACAATGACCGCACCCTGGTGGGCTTCGACCGCTCGGTGTACCACGGCGAGGCCCAGACCGCTCCCTCCTACCCGACTCGAGAAAAACGGATCGAAGATCCGGTCCACTTCCTCCCGGGGAACACCCGGGCCCGAATCCGTCACGATCAGGCAAACGGGGCTTTTCACCCGGGGCCCAACGGAGTCGGCACATTCCTCCTGGTTCTCCAACTCGACTCGGACGATCCCAGCCGGTCCCGCGAATTGGACCGCATTCAGAATGAGATTGAAGATTGCCCTGTGGAGCAGGTCCGCGTCCCCCGGAACTCGGACCTCTCGATCCAGGCCCCGTTCGAGAATCCTCACGCCAATCCCCATTTCCGGGTGTTTGCTGACCAGGGTCACACAGTCCCGGGAGAGAGCGGCCAGATCCACCTGTCCGGATTTCCCCATTCTCAGTACGGAAAACTCGATAAAGCCGGATAGGAGACGGCTAAGACGTTCCGACTCGGAAACGACCAGCCGGGATAGGACGACCCGGTCCTCGCCATTGAGCCCCGACCCGGACAGCTGCTCGACAGCGCTTCGAATCGACGCCAGTGGATTCTTGATTTCGTGGGCGAGGGAGGCACTGAGTTCCGCGACGGCCTCGAGCCGCTCGGTCCGCCGGTTCAAAACGTTCAACCGTTCCTGGCCGGTGATGTCCTGGAAAATGGCGGTTACCGACGGGGGCGCCCCGGCATCCCGCTCCAGAACCGTGGTGCTGATCCCCAACACCAATTCGCCTTGCTCCCGACGGGCGATGGATTTCAGACGGGCCAAGGGCTCACCCCGGGAAAGGGAGGTTTGGAGGGCAGATCCCATCCCAGGAGCTACGTTCTCGACGGCTGCCACGACTTCTTTCCCCCGCCACTCCTCAAAGGCAAGGTCCAACAGGGTCTCACCGGCAGGGTTCAGGTACATCAGATGCCCTGCGGCATCGACCGTCATGACTCCGGTCCCGATGTTCGCAAGGATGTCACCTGTATCCAGTCGGAGCTGGCGAAGGGCGGACTCCATTCGACCCACGGCCAGGCCGGCCCTTCGGACCCGGTCTCCAAGGAACCCGGTCACCAGGGCCACGGTGGCGAACAACCCCATCTGAAGGAAACTCTCCAGCTGGAGGGTTCCAGGGTCGATCCAAACCGTTGTCCAGAGATAGAGGAGGGTGGCTAGGACCCCTACCAGAACGCCCCCGGGAAGGGGCAACAACAGAGCTCCGGAAGAGATTACCAGGATGTAGAGGAAAGCGAAGTTGCTATCTGCCCCTCCGGTGATGTGGACGATTCCTGTCACCAGAAGAGCGTCGAAGACCACCTGGAGGTAGGCGAACGCATCGGTGGGGGTTCGGTCTTTCAGTTCGGTGTACCAGAACGAAAGCCCTGTCAGGACGAACGAAGACAGGAAAAGAACCGTGGCGAGAAAAGTCTGCCTGGGCTCGGCCGAGCCCCAGACGAGGAGAGCCGCCACCAGGATCCCCGACACGAGGACAAGGCGACCCACGTAGATCCACCGAAGGACATCACCCCGACGGATGGTAAACCGAGCTTCGCTTTGTTGGAGCCTCAATGCATGCTGTCTCTCTCGAGAGGAGCGAATCACCGGGATGGATAAGGAACCAACCCCGGAAAATGGGCGAGCCGCACTGCCAAGGCAGGCTCCTGAGAACCCGGGGGCTGGTTCAGTCTAGAGCAATGGCTTGCAGCATGCAAGAATCTTTTTTGGCAAAATGCAAACGACCCGCCCCGGCTCCAGGAATCAACCCTGGATCCAGGGCCAGCCCCTCACCCGGACCACTTCCTAGTATCGGTCGTTCAAGCTGACAGCTTCAGGGTGGCCACCGGGGCTGATTCCGAACAAATTGGGGAATCATGAATATTCCCTCTCTAATTTCCGTGGCCAGGGGTGATGCCCCGGCGGATCTGGTCCTCAGGGGCGGCAGGGTGGTGAACGTCTTTTCCGGGGAACTGGAGGAGGTGGACGTGGCGGTAGTGGGACCATGGATCGCCGCCCTGGGTCCCGGTTACGACGGTGAGAACATTATCGATCTGGAGGGTCGATATCTGGCTCCGGGCTTCATCGACGCCCACGTCCACATCGAATCCAGCATGGCCACGCCCAGGGAGTTCGCCCGGGCCGTCGTGCCCCGGGGGACTACCACTGTGGTTTCGGACCCCCACGAGATCGCAAACGTCCATGGGCTGGAGGGGATTCGGTTCATGTTGGAGGCCAGCGAAGGCCTGCCCCTTACGGTATTCGTCATGGCACCTTCTTGTGTCCCAGCCACCCACATGGGAACGGCTGGGGCAACTCTCGAAGCAGAGGACCTCGAGACCTTTCTGGACCACCCGCGGGTCCTGGGCCTTGCGGAGGTCATGAACTTCCCCGGAGTCATCCTGGAAGACCAGGGAGTCTGGGCCAAACTCCGGGCCTTTTCGGGCCGCCCGGTAGATGGCCACGCTCCGGGCGTCCGGGGAAAATCCCTGAATGCCTACATCGCCGGCGGCCCTGGTTCCGATCACGAATGCACATCCTGGGAAGAGGCCGTGGAGAAGCTCAGAAGGGGTATGATGGTGTTCTTCAGGGACGCCACCAATGCCCGGAACCTGAAGGACCTCCTTCCGGCTCTCACCAGCCGGAACCTGCACAGAGTTGCTCTCTGCACCGATGACCGGCAGCCCCCGGACCTGCTAGGGGAGGGAGGTATCGATGCCATGCTCAGAACCGTCATTCGGTCCGGCCTGCCAGCCATCGAGGCCATACGGTTGGCTACCCTGAACCCCTGCGAGCACTACGGATTGAGGGATCGAGGCGGAATCTCACCGGGGCGCAGAGCCGATCTGGTGGTCCTCGAGGACCTGGACGAGTTGAAGATCACCCAGGTTTTCGCCGGCGGGGTGAGTGCCGCCGTGGGGGGCGAAGCGTTGCCATGGGAACTCCCGCCCCCGCCGCCCCCGCCGGCCCCATCTATGAGAATCGATGAAACGGGGCTGGATTTTCGGATTCCCGGCCAGGCCGGGAAGGCCCGGGTCATTAGGGTCATCCCCCACCAGATCGTCACCGAAACGGAGGAACTGTTTCCCTCTATTTCCGGAGACCAGGTCAGATCGGATCCCTCCAGAGACCTTTTGAAAATTGCGGTTATCGACCGCCATACCGGGAGTGGAAGGGTGGGCCTCGGCTTGGTGAAAGGAGTGGGATTACAACGAGGAGCACTTGCCGGAACCGTGGCCCACGATCATCACAACCTGGTCGTCATCGGGGTTGACGATACCTCCATGGGCACCGCCGTGGCCGATGTAGCCGAGATGGGAGGAGGCCTCTCCGTTACGCTGGAGAAACAGGTCCTCGCCCGGCTTCCCCTCCCCATTGGCGGCCTCATGTCCGCCAAAACCATCGAGGAGGTGAGCGTCGCCCTGGCCGGAGTCCTCGATGCTGCCCGGAATCTGGGTTCTCCCCTTCACGACCCCTTCATGGCTATGGCCTTCTTGTGCCTGGAAGTGATCCCGTCCCTGAAGATCACCGATCAGGGTCTGGTGGATGTGGATCGGTTCGAAAAAGTCGGATTCTGGGTCTGAAGCTGGACCCGTACCGAAGAAGTTACTTCGGACGGGGTAAGGTAAAGATCTCCCGGGGAAGGAGATACCGATCCTGCCCGAGACGACCCACGGGACGGAGAGCGGCCGGATCAACGGCCCAATGCCCAGGAACTAGACCCAGGGATCGGGAGATGTGGATACAGACCACCTCTCCGATGACCAGAACGTTCTTCGCCGGTTCCAACCCCACCTCCTTGAACACCACGCACTCCAGGACCGCCGGAGCCTCCAGCACAAAGGGGGCTTCCACCTCCTGACCCTCCATCATGGTCAACTTGGAGAGGGTGAATTCGTCCACGTCGGGAGGGTATTCCCCTGAACTGATGTTCATGGCCTCCAGGAGATCTTCGGAGCAGACATTCACACAGAAAGTCCCGGTCTCCCTCACGTTGACAAGGGTATCCTTCGGCTCGCCACCCCGGGTCCCGATGGACATACCCACCAGGGGTGGACTGCCGGCCAGGGCCGCGAAAAAGCTGAACGGGGCCAGATTGGGATGGCCGCCGGCAGATCGTGTGGAAATCCACCCGATGGGCCGAGGAACGACCAGAGACGTAAGTAGACCGTATCGGTCACTTCCGGATATGTCCCGGGGGCGGACCGATATGAAATTTTGTTCCAGGCTCATGATGGGAGCAGACGAAGATTATCGGGAGGAAGGAACCTTCAGTAGCTGACCGGCATAAATCCGGCTTCCTCTGAGGTTGTTCTCTTGTTTCAGTCGATCCACTGTCGTGCCGTGGGCTTTTGCGATGTCCCAGAGCGAGTCCCCGTTCCGAACGCGGTACTCCTCGATCTGTGCGGAAGCCATCCGGGTTTGAGCCGCAGGAGAGTTCTGGGCTTCAACGTACCGGGCATACGGTTGGGGATAGACGGCGATGTGGTAGTGAGGCGGATAGGATTCCCTGGTAGCCTCCAAAACACGGGACCCCTCCAGAGAAAGAAGGACGCCTTCCAGCCAAGACCGGCAGCTCCGGCTGTTGCTCCGCCGGATATCCAGGGCCATCCCGGTCGGATGAACGGACCGGTCGGAAGCGTTTCGCGGCTGGCGGGAAAGGGGCCTGGTAAGGCTTGTCACCACCAGCTTTTCTCCACATGCCCTTCGGTACTGACTGGACAATCGCAGGACGAAGGTCCGGATTTCAGGTCGGGCGAAGGGATAGGAAACCCCATGAAGATCGAAGTCACGGTTCGGCCTTACCTGAACCAGGTAGCCAGATTTTACGAAGCCTTCGACCTGCGTAGGACTCTTGAGGTAAGTGAAATCGTGAGTCCGGGCCGACCTTTCCTGCCGGTCCAAGGATGCAGCGGAACCTCGGAGACTCTGCCCCTGGACATCGCTAGGAGAAAGGAAAGACCAGATCAACCCGAGAATCAGGCAAAAGGAGGCACCGAACCACCGCCGGTGGATCTGCCTGCCGCTGAGTCGAATTGCCATCATGGCTGTTTGGGCTCTTTTCGTGGGCCGGAGAAAAGGACCTTCCGCTCGGTAATCGACGACCATTGGCGTCTATGAGTAAACATATGATTACCGTGGCACAAGCCTTTCCGATGTGGAAAACCGGAACTACCTGCTGAGTTCCCTTTCCACGTACATTCATTTTCGGCAAGTTTTGGACCCAAGCATACCCATCACGGAGGCATTTCCCCCGTTGTCCCATCGAAACGGACTTCACGACCGATTTCTGGCCTGGTTCATGGCTCGGGGAGGTGGGAACTACGCCTCTTTCGTGGAAGGTCGGAAAAGACACCTTCTGGCTGGCCTCTCGGGCACACTTGTGGAGATCGGATCCGGCACCGGGCCCAACCTCCAATACCTACCTGACCATCTGAGCATCGTGGGGATCGAACCCAATCCCTTTATGCACAGGCATTATCTGGAGGAGGCTCGAGGGAGGGGGGGCTCCGTTCACCTGATCCAGGGCTTGGCCGAAGACCTCCCCTTCCCCGATGAGACCGTGGATGCAGTGCTTTCTACCCTGGTCCTCTGCTCGGTGCCGGACCTACAAAAGGTGTTCGCAGAAGTCATCCGAGTCCTGAAACCGGGAGGAAAATTCCTCTTCCTGGAGCACGTGGCCGCTGAAAAGGGCACACCTCTTCGCCGGCTTCAGGGGTTTGTGCAGCCACTCTGGGGATTGGTTGGGGACGGTTGTCAGCTGAACAGATCGACCGGCCACGAACTGGAGAAGGCGGGCTTTCGCAAGGTCCGGATCGATCGGTTCCGGGTTCCGCTCCCCCTGGTCTCGCCTCACATTGCCGGCACCGCCGAAAAATAAGGGGGAGGGGGCTCTGAACTCGAACCCCCTCCCCCTTCCAGCACCCATCCGCCCGGAAAAAAAATCCAGGGTGGATACTCTTTTCCAGCGCCTTATACCTGGGCGAACCTGGCAGCCACCTTATCCCAGTTCACCACATTCCAGAAGGCAGCCACATAGTCGGGTCGGCGGTTCTGATAGTTCAGGTAGTAGGCATGCTCCCAGACATCCAACCCGAGGAGAGGGGTGTCGCCGGCCATAAGTGGGCTATCCTGATTGGCCGTGGAGAGAACGGCGAGTTTCCCGGAGGAATCGACCACAAGCCAGGCCCAACCGGAGCCGAATCGGGTCCCGGCGGCAGTAGCGAACTGGCTCTTGAAGTCATCGAATGACCCGAATGCGTCATTCATCGCCGCCGCCAAACCACCTGTGGGCTCATTTCCACCACCAGGGGTGAGGATTTCCCAGAAGAGGGAATGGTTGTGATAGCCTCCTCCGTTGTTTCTCACAGCTGTCTTGATACCGTCGGGAAGTTTGTCGAAACCTCTGAGGATGTCCTCAACACCAGCGCCATGGAGTTCTGCATGCACCTCCAGGGCCTTGTTGAAGTTGGCGGTATAGGCTCCATGGTGCTTCTGGCTGTGGATCTCCATGGTCCTGGCATCGATGTGGGGCTCCAGGGCATCGTAGGAATATCCGAGCTCCGGAAGCTGGAAGGGGTAGGACATGGATCGTTTCTCCTTGTTTGTCAGATTTGATGAAAGCCCGTCTTATCTCTCTAAAGATTGAGACCTAGTACTTCCAAAAACAAAAAGGTTCCTTTCCCCTTTCCCGACCAGCCCCGAGGTTCCGTTGTGAAAGGATGGTCGCCATGAGCAAGGAATCAGGGGAAATCACACCGGGACGGAGGGAAACCCTCGTCCCAGCTAAACGGATTCTCCTGGTGGACTGCGACATGTTCTATGTCCAGGTGGCCCGACTGGAGGACCCGGACGGCGTCGGAAAAGAGGAGTACCTCCTCGTAGGAGGATCACCGACGGGCCGGGGAGTCGTGACCTCAGCATCCTATTCCGTCCGGGCTTTCGGGGTCCGATCCGGTATGCCCACGGCCCAAGCCCTCCAGCTCTGTCCACAAGCCAAAGTGGCACCGGTCTCCAGGAGGGCCTGCGCCGCCAGAAGCCGAAATGTCAGGGACACCCTGGTGGATCTGTCACCCGTGGTCCAGGCCGCCTCCATCGACGAGTTCTACCTGGATCTGTCCGGAACTGAGCGGCTCTTCCATCAGGAGTCCCAACCGGAAACGGCAAAGAGAATCCGGGAGGAGGTACTGAAGCGGACGGAGATTTCCGTCTCGGTGGGAGGAGGAACCAGAAAACTCATCGCCAAGCTGGCTGCCGGCAGGGCCAAACCTGCCGGAGTCCACGTGGTTCCACCCGGCGCGGAGGCTGGTTTCATGAGGACCTTCAGTCTCCGGGAGATTCCCGGGGTGGGCCCGGCTCTGGCGGAAACCCTGGAAGCCAGAGGCCTGGTCACTGTAGATGACATCCTGCCCGTGGAGCGCATCTGGTTGGACGAGTGGCTGGGTCCGTCCCGGGGCCGGTGGTTGTGGGAAAGGGTGCGAGGTTTGGATTCTTCCAGGGTCAATTCGGAGGACGAGAGGAAATCGGTCAGCTCAGAGAGAACCTTCAATACCGACCTCACTGACGACCGGGCTCTTGAACTCAAGCTCCTGGGCCTGGTGGGATCGGTGGGTGGGACCCTCCGCCGCAAGGGACTGAGGGGAAGAACCATCACCGTGAAGATCCGTGACGGGGACTTCAAAACCCGGCAGGCGAGCCATACCCTTCCCGACCCCGTGGAATCGGACAGAACGATTCACTCGGTGGCCCGGAACCTCCTCATGGAACTCCGGAAGAGGCGACGGACCAGCGTCCGCCTGCTGGGAGTAGGGATTTCCTCCCTTGTTGAAGGGGAGGGGCCTCCTCAGCTGGAGCTCTTTCACACCGGGAGTTCCTCCGAGTCCGAGAGGGACCGGGTCGTATCAAGAGTTATGGACGACATCAGGAGCCGGTTCGGGCATGAGGTGATCCTTCCAGGCAGTATGTTGGGAGGGGCGCAGGGCAAAGCAGACGAGTAAGCTGTTCGACCGTTGACAGAGGAAAGGAAATCCACTCGTGGATTCAGGGAAAAAGGGGAGCCAGGCCTATTCCGACCTATTCGGTGGCGGCAGGCCCATTGTCGGCATGATTCATCTGATGCCCCTCCCAGGGTCTCCGGGATTCCAGGGTTCGATGGAGCGGGTTCTCGAAAGAGCCAGGGAGGAGGCCCAAACCCTCGCGGAAGGTGGGTTTTCGGCAATCCTGGTGGAGAACTACGGCGACACGCCCTTTTTCCCGGCTCGAGTACCTCCGGAAACGGTGGCCGCCATGGCTGTGGCGGTCCGGGAGGTGGCTAGCTCCACCGACCTTCCCGTGGGCGTGAACGTGCTTCGAAACGATGCGGAGGCCGCCTTGGCCGTGGCTGCGGCCGGGGGTGGCCGATTTATCCGCGTGAACGTTCATGTCGGCTCGATGTTCTCGGACCAGGGCCTTCTTTCGGGCGAGGCCTTTCAGACCCTTCGGAAAAGGGCGGCCCTGGGCCTACCCATCCCCATTTTGGCCGATGTCATGGTGAAACATGCCACACCCCCTCCGGGCCTGACCCTGGAGTCTGCGGCCCGGGACTGCTGGTTCCGTGGAAAAGCCGACGCCCTGATCCTC
>CAYOVN010000066.1:0-17660 GCA_964407425.1 uncultured Gemmatimonadaceae bacterium | reverse complement strand
GGCGATATCCTCAGCGTGTGCCCCGAAGAACTCGGCGAAGACCGCCTTGTTCTCGTGCAGTTCATCGCTTCGGTAGTTGTTGCGGGGATCGGCTGAGAGGTCCCGTTGGATCCTGATGTGTTCGTCCAGAACCGCACGGGGAGGGGGCCCGAAGGTCCCGTTGTTCATGAACGTCAGGCCATCCTGGATGTTGAACTGGGATCGGACTTCCCACCAAAACGCCTCATCCGGGACTGCCGGAGGCTTCAGTGGACTGGGGGAGGGCGTTGATCCGGGGGTTTCCCCGTGAACGGCTCGAGGGATGGAGGTGACCGCCAGTCCTCCTACTGCAGCGGAGATCGAGGAACCCAAGAAGCGGCGGCGAGAAACGCGGGAATTCAGGTCACTCATACTTCCCCCTTGAAAGAGATGTCCCTCAACGGTCGGCAGCAGAATGGTAGATGGTACCGGGGAATATTGGTTGGGGGGCCTTTAGGGAGCAAGGAAGGCGCCCCAGGCAGCTCCGAAGAGTGAAAACCGGCCCCGAATTCCAAACGCTTGCATGTCCGAGCCGGTGGTGGCATGAATAAGGTCTTCCCGACAATCCGAATCCACCGCCCATAGAAGAGGGGGCCCGTCATGCAGCTTGTAGAGCTGGTGAAACTTATTGAGAACCGGGCAGATGAGCTGACGGAGCTCATGGTGCGCAAAGTGAGGGAGAGCCCCCGAATGCCGGCTTACCACCGGTTCGGGGATGCCGAACTCGGAGAGCGTGCCCGTCTGGTCTACGCCAATCTCGGGAAATGGCTGGAGAGAGAGTCGGAAGGCCAGGTCGAGGAGGAGTATTCCCGGATAGGCAGGTTGCGTTGCCAGGAGAGGATACCTCTTTCTCAGTTGGTCTGGGGCCTCCTCCTGACCCGGCGCACCCTTTGGGAATTCATCGAGAAACAGGGGTGGAAAACCCTATCCGATCTCCAACGGAGCTTGGATCTCGAGATCCTCGTCGTCCGGTTTTTCGACCGGGCCATTCTCCATGCCGTGAGGGGGTATGAGTCCGCCGCGGCAGGCTCTTCGGCCTCCCGGCACTCCGATGAGGTCCCCTTCTGGCCAGGCGGATAGGGTCCTACCACAGTAGAGAGGTGTGGGAAAGGGCCGGTGGGGCGGAAACCAAAACGCCCCAGCCGTGCCGTTATCCTTCCCGGAGCCGGGCGGCCTTGTCTGCCATGTCCACCGCCCAGATGTATTTCCCCGTCCGATAGACAACGACCACGAGGCCGGCAAGGAGGGCCGGAATCGCCCAGACGAGATACCGTTGGACACCCTCCACCCCGAAAAAGATCAGATAGGTATTGAAGAGGATGAAGAGAATTCTCCCTTCCGTAGGGCCCAGTCCCAGGAAGCTGATCTTGAACTCCGTCGTGGCGGCGAAAGAAATGAAGGAGTTCACCATGAACCCCACGACGATGGTTGTGATGATCAAGATGTTTCTGACGTTCGCTTCACCGAACAGGAATGAATAGCCGATCAGCATCGCGCAAAGGAGTCCGAAGTCCAGGAAGTGGTCCATATAGTATCCCCACTTCGGGATGCCCGTGTCCCGAAGGCGTCCCAGGGCCCCGTCGTAGGAATCCGTGAACCAGTGCATGAAGATCATCAGGGAGGATGCCCACAGCCAATTCAGGTTGAATTGGGCCAGGTAGCCGAAGTAGATGAGACCCGCGGACCAGGGGATGGTCATGAGGGTGAGGTGGTACCCTTCGATCCAGCTGGGAACCCACTCGATGGTGGAACGAATCAGGCGTTGTTCAAGCGCACCGGTGAGGGTGTTGATGGGCGTTTTCTGGTCGCCCTTGAACTTGGGTTCGGTCGCCATGGTTCCTCTTCCTAGCGTAGTTGGAGAATAGCCCGCTGATTCTCCAGGGTCAGGCTCGTACCATAAGCCGCCGAGAGCTCCTGTAAGCGAGTCAGGATGGAATCGGCCAGCCCTCCGGTTGCGACTTCTGCCAATCCCCTCCGCATCAGGAACTCCAGGTCATCGTAGTCCGACCGGTAGGTTTCCCCTTCGTCCAGGTCCAGGGGCAGGAAATCGATGCGGTGGACCTGGGAGCCTCGAATGGTCACCTCCGCCAGGAGCCCTTCCCAGGGGCGATGCTCATCATAGTGACCTATGACAGGAGTGAGCCCCTGGTACGCCAGGCCGCCGATCTGCCGAATCAGAGGTTTTCCGTTGTAGATCTCGATTCCATCGAAAGCCCGGTGACCGTTGCCCAGGTACATGGAGGCGCCGGCGTCGAGGATCGCTTTGGCGAATTCTGTCTGCCAATCTGAAACATCCTCCACCCAGAAATGCCCGTCACTGGTCGAGTCCCCCGGAGCCACGTCGGCGAACTCGTCCTCATCGATCTGGAAGTGGTGGTAGAAAATCACGAAGTCGGCGTTGGACGCAGCTTCCTCGACGGCGGCCAGGTTTCGGGCCCAATCGTCTTCCCGTCCGGTCCAGACTCCGTTGATGGCATGGTGGATGAAATCCCTCTCGTCATGGCTCGTTGTAGCAGCTACAAGTCCTATTCTTATCCCGTTCGCTTCCAGGAATGCCGGAGTTGTCGCCGACGGGGTGTCCAAGCCAGTCCCCGCGAAGGTAATCCCCCGCTCTGCTGCTGCTGCTTGGGTTTCCGTGACCCCACAATCCCCCAGGTCCCAGGCGTGGTTGTTGGAAAGGGACATCAAATCGAACCCGAGATCCGCCAGAAAGTCCATTACGGAGGAGTCCACGGCGTGGGGGCCACCGGTGTTACCGGGTCGGGCCTCTTGGGACAGAGCCGGTTCCCCTAAAGAGGTCTCGTAGTCCGGCGAAATGCCGCATCGATCCGCAAACGAGCCCACCGCCATTTCGAAATTCAGGAAGGCTACATCAGCCTCTTGAAGAATGGGGCGCAAAGAGCCGAACGGGTCCTCCCATCGGAGCCTCGGATCCTTCTTGATCAGGGCTTGCCCCGCGATCGCCAGGGTGATTTCGGGGGTGTCAGGATCCGGGCCGCATCCGGCCGGTGCCATCAGGAAGGAGAGGAGGACAGATCCGAGTAGGAGTCGCCGGATTCTCATGGGCTTTCCGATGTTGGTGTCCACGGTGACATGCCTTGGACTACATAGGATATCTGGGTCGGCGCCGGTTTCATAGAAGGGCAGCGGGACTGGCCAAATCACGTGGGGCGCGTCCGAACCTCGAACGCGCCCCACGGTCCTCTTTCAGGCCCTTTCTGTTTTTTCAACCGCCCGGCTAACTGTCCGGGCGGACCCTAAGAATCAGGGACCACCCCCGCCGGTCCGGCCCAGATATCTCCGACGCAGCCGGTTGAACTTGTCATCCCACGGTACCAGCTCACCCCGAACGAACATGGTCTCGACCTGGCTGGTGTATTCGATGGGGCTCCCGGTTGTAATCAGGAGGTTGGCGACTTTCCCTTCCTCGATACTGCCGAGTCGATCGTCGACACCGAGAAGCCGGGCTGCATCCAGAGTCAAAGAACGCAGCGCTTTGTCCATGGGCAGCCCAAAAGCTACAGCCATCCCAACCTCATAAGTGAGGCTGAATACGTTGGCGACCCCGCCGGAATAGATGGCGAAATCGACGCCCGCCTCGTGGAGGAGGGCAGGCGTAGCGAAATGGACGTCGTAGGGTTCGTCCCGTCCAGGTGTACCATGTATGCCGCTGAACAGGACCTTCACGTCGTGCTCCACCAGGAAGTCGGTGATCTTCCAGGCGTCTTGAGCTCCCCGGATCAGGTACCTCAGGTCCATCTCCTCCGCGAATTCCACAGCGGCTTTTATGTCGTCTTCCGACCGTGCTTCGAAGATGACCGGGACCTCACCGGTAACCACAGGAATCATGCCGTCCATGCGAACGTCCCACTCGAACTCGGAGAGTTCACCCGCTTCGGCCATGGCCACCCGGGCGGCGTAGGCCTTTCCTTCGAGGAAGTAGGTCTTCAGTTCCTCAGCTCGGTCTTCATCCCAGTTGACCCGGAGGCCGATTCGTTTCTCTACGGCCATCTCCTGAGGGGACCAACCCCAAAGGTCGATCATGCTGTCATAGCCGGGAATCGGTTCGCCTCTGCCGTTCAGACCCGTCACAACCGTGGTGAAGCCCCCGATGCGCTGGACGCCCATCATTTCACTGGTGTGATCGACGCCGATGTAGGCCTCGAGGTGAGGGTTGTAGGGGCCCAGTTCGAAATTATCGACGGGCCCGGCCATGCCGCCGGCCTCCTGGAGTCCAAGACCGGTACCCGCATCGATGAGCCCAGGATAGACGAACTTCCCAGAGGCGTCGAACCGTTCCACGCCTGCCGGAACTGTGACGTTCGTTCCTACGGCAGTGATGATTCCGTCCTGGACGAGGACGGTGCCGTTGGGGATTTCCTGGCCGGACACGGTCACGACCGTTCCACCGGTGATTGCATAGTCGTCCTGCTGTGCTTCGGCGTATCCCGGAAGCAGCAGCATCAAAGCCAGAGCCAATGCCCCGGCGGCGCGTCGTGTGCTCCATACGTTCACGGTCGCATCTCCTTTCGTGCCGGGGTTCATGGTGTCCCCTTTCCGCTGTCGGGCTCGATGACCCAGTTGGCGGCGACGTCTGTCTCGCTCCGATCGAAGAAGATCTCACCTTCGATGATCGTCATTTCGACCCTGGCGGGCGTGAAAAGGGGATAGTGACTAAAAATGGCGATGTCGCCGTCCTTTCCGACCTCGATGCTTCCGATCCGGTCCTCGACGCCCATGTCCATTGCGGCGTTAATGGTGATCATCTTGAGGCATTCGTTCTCTGGGAGACCTCCGTACTTGACCCCTCGGGCGGCTTCTTGAAACAGGCGGCGGACCCGTTCCGCAGAGTCGGAGTTGATGGAGGTCCGGACACCGTATTCGTAGTGGATCTGCATCTTGTAGGGGATGGCCTCATAGGCCTCGATCTTGTAGCCCCAACTATCGGCAAAAACACTCGTCGCCCACCCGTATCGGGCAACCTCAGGCGCGATTTTGTAGGCGTCCAGAGCGTGTTCAAACACTCCCGGCGGGATGCCGAATTCGTCGGCTACTTCCATCACCATGGCCATCTCGTCCGCCCGGTAGCCGTGGACCCTGAGAATGGATCTTCCCTCAAAGACATCAACCAGAGCCTCGAGTTGCAGGTCTCGTTTCGGAGGGAGAGGCCCCACGCCCCGGGATCGCCGGTTGGCATCGTCCCATGTTGCCTTTTCGGCTGCATACTTGTCCTGGGCAGTCATGTAATTCCGTGCCTGCTGGAAGGACTCCCGCAGGACCTCGGCAACCCCGGACCTGCTGCGAGGATACCGGGTGGGGGTGGGTGAGGAAGAACGGCGCACGTTCTCGCCAAGGGCCAGCTTCAGGGTCATGGGGGCTCCCTCGATGACCAGGTCCTCCCAGGGCCGACCCCATTTGAGCTTGATGGATTCGTTCTGTCCGCCGATGGTGTTGGCGGACCCGTGCATGGTGTGGATGGAGGTGATCCCCCCGGCCAACGCCGTGAAGAAGGCCGGATCGTCGTGTTTGATGACGTCGGCGATTCTCACTTCGGGAACCACGGATCGAGATCCTTCGTTGATCCCCCGGTCCACTCCCATATGGGAATGGGAGTCGATGATGCCAGGCATCACGAACTGCCCCTGGGCATCAATCACCTGAACCCCCTCCGGGGCCTCCAGGTTCTGCCCGATCTCGGCGATCTTGCCGTCCCGGATAAGCACATCGGTATCGGGCATGTCACCGTTGGTGATGGTGATGACGGTTCCGCCCTTGATGAGGAGGTCTTGTGCGGATGCCGGTGTGGATCCGATGAAGGTGAAGAGGAAGACCGCTACGAACAGCGTGAGTGTCGATCGAATCAAAGCATTGGCTGAACTCATCGTCCGATCCTCCTCTCGTTAGCAGCAGTTCCGGGGTTCCGTTTTCCGGTGAAATCGGCATTCCCCATGGGACCAAGAACGATGGAGCCTTTCATCTCATCACCGTCGACGGTTGCCGTGAGTGTGACGGCCCCCATGTCGGGGATGGATCCTTTGAGGTCCAGTTTGCCCTCCGTGAACGTGCCCTCGAACTCCATGACCATGCCTTCGATGTCGAGCTCGGCGGTGACCGCCTCACCCTCTTGAGTAACGGCGAATTCACCCTCTGCCCCTTCTCCGCCGAGGGAGACGTTGACCGTCCAAGATCCGGCCGCGCCGCCACTACCCCCACCTTCGGAGGGCGGTTTCGGTGCGTCGAAGGTTTCCTTGCGACCGTCCACGAACACGTGGGCCACCCAGGCTTCTTCGTCGGTGAAGACGTCTCCATTGGTAACCGTGAGGTTTGCGATCTTCCCCGGTTCGAGGGTTCCCAGGACATCGGCCACACCGAAGATCGTGGCGGGATTGATAGTGAGGGCCTTCAATGCCTCTTCAGCAGGGAGGCCGGCTTCCACCGACAAGCGCAGGTTCTTCAGGAAATCACCCGCCGAAGACATTCCCCCGGTAGCTAGTGCCAGGGGGACCCCGGTTTCAAATACGACACCCGCATTGGATTGGACTGCCGTTTCATCCCGGGCATCGAGTTCCTCTTTTTCCTCCTCGGTCAGGTTCTTATAGGCCCGGTCGAACTGGTACCCGGTGACCTGATTGACGGAGGGGAAGTCGAGGGAGACCAGAACGGGAACCCCCGCGGCCTCGATGAGGTCGGGCACCCGGAACGCTTCGGCCGCGCCGGCGATCCAGTAGTTGAGGCCGTATTCAGCAGAAAGATTCCTGAGGCGCTTGAAGTCGTTTTCGATCTGAACGATGCCCATTACTGGGCCCTCGCCCTTCGCCACCGGAATCAGCGCTTCCAGATTGAGGTCTGCTGGTGGCCGGGTCATGGATCGAGGATCCTGGCTATACCGGGTTTGAAGGAGTTCGTGGTAGGCCGCGTCAATGAGGGTCTGGCGCTGGTAGGCCACAACAGCCATGAGCGTGCCCGGATAACCATTCTGTCCCCGGTATCCCATGGTTTGAACCACGGGGCCCTTTACTGTCATGGATGGGACATCGTCACCCATAAGGTTCATGAGGACCGCTTGCCCACCGAACACGCCGTCACTCCGGGCGATGAGGGCTGACGTCAGCCCCTGTTTTCGATAGGCGGCAAGGTCCTCTGATTCTGGATCGAAATATTCTGTTGCCAGTTGGTTGGCGATGTTGCCGGCGTGTTCCCGGTCGTCCCGGTCTGGAAGGACCAGTCCGGCTTGTGAGTAGGCGTCGATGAATCCTGGGTAGACCGTCATGCTATCCCCATCGATGAGGACAGCGTCGGCGGGGGGGGTCACGTTGGGCCCCAAGGCCTCGATGAGGCCTCCCCGGAGGACGATGGTTCCGCTTTCAATTACCTCACCGGTGAGCGTCACGAGACGGGCATCGGTTATTGCGTAGGTCCGGCCCTCGTACTGGGCTGAAACCTCGGAAGCGGAAAACAGGATCAAGATTGCGAGGGCCGGCAGCAGCAGGCGCATCGCTCTCGGAAGCATCGACCGATCCCGGCTGAAGCAGGGTCTCGGCATAGGGAATTCCTCCTTGGACACTGGTCAAGAAACCGCTGGAATCCCGAGCCTAGAGCGGGGTCAGGCCAGTGTCAACAGGAGAAGGTCAAGCCTTTTTGGTAGGAAGTAATTACCCCGCTCAATCTTTTCTGACTGAGCGGGGTTTACTACTGCTCCTGCGGGGGTTTCGGGCCCTATTTCTTCTTCTTCTTCTTCTTCTTCTTTTTCTTGGGTTTGGGCTCCGGAAGCTCCGCCGAAGTGATCTTCACCAACTCGCTGATCCAGTCCCGGTCTTCAAACCTGTCTTCAATTAGAAAACACAGCTTGGCCCCGGGGTAGGGCGGGGCCTCAACGACATCGCCGATGAAAGCCCTCCCCGCTTCGGTCGGTTTTACGAATAGTTGATTGTCGCAAACGAGAACCGTGACCTTGTCATTACAGTAGATCACATACTCACCGAACATCATTCTACTTCGGACCTCGCCGGCACTTTCCAATTGATCAACGATGAAGTCTACGAACTCTCGATCAGATGCCATTTGAAAGACCCTCCCTCATTTCCTGGCGTTCACACCCTTCAGTGCACCCTGAACCAACCGTACCGCGGCCTGGCGAGAGAGGTGGTCCGGGTCCCTGGGACCGTAGGGTGTGGATGCGATTCCGATGGCCGCAGCTTTGGGGTACTTGAAGATCAACTCGAGGCAGTCGGCCAGCTCCTGACTCGTGGGGCCGTCGGGGGCGGTGAGGCCGTGACCGGCGACTTCCTCGGGAGCGAGCACGTCCATATCGATATGAATGTAGATCACATCCGTCAGGTCGCTCAGGCGCTTCATCTGGGCGTGTACGTTTTCCGACAACGTCCTGATATCGTCCGTGGAGAGGATCTCAAAGTGCATCCGCTCGATGAGTTCTTTCTCCCGGGGATCAGTATCCCGGACGTCCCCTAGAAGGATGTAGCTGGGAGGCAGTGGGGGATCGAGGCCCGTGATCAGGCGGTTGTTATCATTGTAGAGGCCTGCGGACAGCGCCACGTCCATGCCTCCATACATGCCGCTGAGGGTCGTCTCGGGCGTGTTCACATCGGCATGGGCGTCGAAGTAGATCAGGCCGACCCGGTTTGGGATGTTCGCCGCCAGGTGATAGACCTGCTCCTCCTGCCCCGGCCCCATGTTCTGGAGCCCGGAGAGAACGCCGGGGAGATCACTGCAGCTTCCCAGGAGGGCGACGGTGAGGTATTCGTTCCGGCCATTTGCGGAGATGAGGTCTGCGATGTGTCGGCTGACCAGGGCTTCTCTCGCCCATCCGCTGTAGTCCCGTTCCACCTCCGAGAGGTCGAACGTCTCATTCTTCCCAATGGTGGCGCCCAGGGCAGTCAGGCTATCGACCAGTCCCTCTGCCAGGATGCTCTCCGAGGCCATGAAGGGGTTTCGGACGATGGCCACGTCCACCGCATCTCCCGTCAGGTACTGCTGGGCCGCAACCGCCTGTGGCAGTGCCAAAAGGACGCAAAAAGGAACCCACGATGTCTTCATGATTTTTGTCATCGGTTTCGCACCCCCGCTATGGCCCCTTCAATCAATCGATACGCTGCTTGTACTGATACCTCGCCTGCATCATTGGGCAGTCCTGCGATCCCAACGGCCGCGGCTTTCGGGAAGGAGAACACCCCCTTAAGAAATGCAGCCAGTTCCTCACTGGAGAGCTTCTCGCTGGATGAGGCCGGCAGGTCGGGCATCTCGGAAGAAGTGAGTATGCTCATGTCCACGTGGACATAGATGACATCCGTCAGGCTGCTGAGGCGTTCCATCTGCACCTGGATCGGGCCGGACACACTCTTCATCTCATTCACCGAAAGGGTCTCGATGAATGAGTTGTCGATGCTGAGCTGTTCGTATGGGTTCGTGTCCTGAACCCCCGCCATGACGATGTGTTTGGTGGAGAGAGGTGGATCCAGGCCGGCCTGTTGCCGAAGCATGGTATTCGAGAGGCCGGCGGCGACAGCCACATTCATTCCACCCATGTCGCCTTCCGTGGAGGTGTTCGGCGTACTGAAGTCGCCGCGCTCACTCACCCACACCAGTCCGACTTTCAGCGGGCCGCTTTCTCCTAGACGTGGCAGTCCAAGAATATCCCGGCCCCGGCTATCCTGGAGTGGTTGTCTGTCCGGACCAAGGTGCTGAAGGCCCGCCAGCATTCCGACCAACGACTTGCTCCCCGACAGGAGTCCGATATGGAAGTGCTCATCCTTATCGGATTCATAGATGACTTTGCCAAGGGTCCTGTTGGTCAGTGATGCCCGATTCCACTCTCCGTATTCCCGTTCCAGCTCTTCCGGCATCTGAACCGTCGTGGTTTGCACCACGGTGCAGGCCAGGTTCTCCAGCAGTTCTTGGAGGCCTCCGGTCAGGAGGAGTTCGGGTCCTTCGACAAGCTCAGGGCCGGTTCTGGTATCGGAGTACGGGTCGGCAACGATGACCACGTTCAGCTTGCCCGATGGGTCAACGTATTGTTGAGTTGCGGCGGCTTTTGGAAGGAGTGTTAGGACCAAGACCATGGCGCAGCTACATCTGACCAGTCCGTTCCAACGGATACTCACACATGCCTCCTCATGAGATGCACACAGGAGAGAAAGGGAAGGGGCTTGTGATTCAGGTCCCTCCTCCAGGCTGAATCTTCCTCCCCACTCTATCTCCGGCTCCGACCGGACGGAAAGGGGGTGCCCGCATTTCAGGAGCGGTGACAAGCGGTGAGGTTGAAGAAGAACCGGAAGCTGGGGGCTAACCCCTCCAGCGTCTACTCCTGCCTAAGTGCGACCATAGGAGCGATCCTGCTTGCCCGGAGCGCCGGAATGAGGGTGGCCAGGATCACGACGATGATGAGGATAGCTGTAGCTGCCAGGTACGACACGAAATCGGTCGCCTCGATCCCGAAGAGTAGGGCCTTGATCAATCGAGACCCTGCGAACGCGCCGCCAAGCCCCAAAACAATGCCCACTGCTGCCGGGCGGATCCCCTGTCCCAGGACCATGCGGATCACGGTTTTCTGCTTCGCTCCCATGGCCAGCCGGACGGCTATTTCCCGGGTCCGTTGGGACACCAGGTAGGATACCACCCCATACAGTCCGACGGCGGCCAGGACGACGGCCAACCCGGCAAAAGTCGCCAGCAAGAGGAGATTGAATCGGGCAGGGCCCAACGCCCGGTCGATGGCCGCGGTCATCTCCTCCACATTCCTCAGGGGAAGATTCGGGTCCATTTCCTTGACGATGTTCCGGATAGAGACCATGGGTGACATGCCGGGAGCCGCCCGGAAATGGACGGTAATCAAGTAAAAGCCAGTCTGGCCTTGGGGAACGTAGAAGGTGGGTTCGGGCGCCTCTGCAAGAGCCCGATACCGTGCGTCCCCCACCACACCGACCACGGTTCTGGGGACATCCTCCGATAGGCCAAAGCTGATGCCGGGTAGAATGGGTTTCCCTAAGGGATCCTCGCCGGGATAGAAATTCTCGGCGAAGCTCTGGGTCACGATGATCACGGGCTGGGTTCCCGACCGGTCCTGAGGCTCGAACCAACGGCCCTGGAGGAGGGGGATGCCCAGGGTTTGGAAGTATCCTGGGGTCACCGCTCGCCAGGCGGCCTCGGGTTCCTGGCCGGGTGGTGGTGGTGGCCGGTCGGAGAATTCGAAGCTGGCCGTGATCGAGGTTGGGCTCAAGGGGGCCCCCACAATACTCCCGACCGACCGCACACCGGGCTGGGATTCCAAGCTCTCTTCCAGACCCTCAAAGAAGCTGATGCGCGCTTCCGGCGTCTCGTAGCGGGCGTCGGGAAGGGAGAGGGTAAACCTGTAAACGTCTTCCGACTCAAACCCCGGATCAACGGTTGAAAGCCTGGAGAAGCTTCGAAGCAACAGGCCTGAGCCGAGCAGGAGAATGAGGGATAGAGCCACTTCGCCAACCAACATCAGGGTACGAGACCGATCTCGTCCGGCTCCCCCGAGGCCGGCGCGGCCGCCCTCCTTCAGAGCACCTGAAATGGGAGCCCGGGCCAGGCGCAGGGCCGGATTGAGGCCAAACAGGACAGCCACCAAGCTCACGGTGCCCAGGGTGAAGAGGAGAACAAAACCGTCTACATGGACTTGGTCCAGGCGGGGAAGGGAGGGGGGGGCAAGCCGGAGCAGCCCACCCAGTCCGAAATAGGCCAGGAGCAATCCGAGGCCCCCTCCACCGACCGCGAGCACACCGTTTTCCACCAGAAGCTGGGTCAGGATCCGGCCTCGGCTCGCACCCAGGGCTGACCGAAGGGCGATTTCCCTAACCCTGTTCTGCCCTCGAACCAAGAGAAGATTGGCTACGTTGGCACATGCAATAAGGAGGACCATCACCACGCTGGCGAGGAGGACAAGGAGGGCCGGCCGCGTGGCCTGGACCTCGGCGGATCTTTGGGGCAGCACCTGGAAACCCTTGTCGAAATTGGAATCGACGTAGGCTTCCTCCAGCCTTCGTGCAATGGTGCTGGTTTCCTGGCGAGCGTTGGCCAGGGTGGCATCGGGGGAAAGGCGGCCGATGACTGTGAGAAAGTTACATCCCCTCCCGCAGTCCTCGAGATCCATATAGGCAGGCACCCAGAACTGAGCTCCCCGGGGAAAGTCGAAATCGGCCGGAGTCACGCCCACGATCTCGTGGGCGGCCCCATCCAAAATGACTGTTTTTCCAAGGATTCCGGGTTCGTTCCCGAATCGCGTGGTCCAAAACCCATGGGAGAGCACCACTACCTTCGGTCCACCGGGGATGTTTTCCTCTGCAAGGAGATCTCTCCCCAAGGCGGGACTCAGGGCGAAGGTCTCCAGGAGACCCTGCGTCACCTGGGCACCCCGAAGGATCTCGGGCTCTCCCATGCCGGTGAGGGTCAGTCGGTGGTTCGAGTAGCCTGTTAGAAAGCTCAGGGAGGAGGCTTGATCCTGGAGGTCCAGGATGTCGGGTTGGGAAAGGGAGTTTCGGATCGACCCGTCCGTATTGGAGGAACGCCGGACCGCAACGAGGCGATCCGCTGCGGGGTAGGGCAGGGGCTTCAGAAGGACCCCATTCACAACGCTGAAGATGGCGGTAGTCGCTCCAACGCCCAGGCCCAGAGTCAGGGTAGCGGCCAGGGTGAATCCCTTGTTCCTCCACAGCTGCCGAAATGCGAAGGAAAGGTCCTTTCTGAAAGCATCTGTCAGATCCGCACGCCGGTCCCGAGAAGACCTACGACGACCCAGGGTGCGCATCTGGGCTCGGTACTTTCCCACGTCCCCGAATTCGGTACGGGCCAGAGCTTCCGCTTCCTGGGGCGCCATTCCCTCTCGAATGAGCTCTTCCTTCCGGGCCTCCAGGTGGAAGCTGATTTCCTCTTCAACGTCCTTGTCCACCCCGGACCGGCCCATGGCCAGACGGAAGACTCTCCTCAGGCCGGGGATCTTGCTCATGATGTCGTCCTTTGAGGGGAATCAAAGACCCGAGCCACCGCTGTCGCATACCGGACCCACGAGGCACGTTCATGATCGAGTGCTTTGCAGCCCTTGTCGGTAAGCTGATAGAACTTCGCTCGCCGGTTGTTCTCCGAAAGCCCCCACTCCGATTCAACCCAGCCCTTTTGCTCCAGGCGGTGAAGAGCGGGGTACAAGGCCCCCTCTTCGATCTGGAACACGTCATGGGATGCCGCCTTGATCCAGCGGGTTACGGCATAGCCGTGGAGAGGACTCCAGCTAAGGGCCTTAAGAATCAGTCCATCGAGCGTGCCCTGGAGTAGCTCCATTTTCGCCACGAATAATCTCCCGTTGTTGACGGCGTTCTTCCCATAAGACGGTTATGGGTCAAGTATGGTTGCTTCCCCTAAGATGTCAAGGGGAGCGGTGGGAGGTTGAACAGCAATGTGCGGCCGGTGGGGTGATTTCCGAACTCAGATAGACAGGGAAAGAGGATCCCGCCGGTTTACGGGGTGCGGAGAAGGTCGACGAGTTCCCCCAGTTCCGCGTCCCCTCCGTATCTAATCCTCAGCCTGACCACATACTGGACGTCGAGTTCATCCCGGGCGACACCATAGATCCTGTCGCCAAGGAACACCCTGGGGGTGAACCGGGTGGGCATTGGCACTACCCCCAGGTAATGTCCGTCGGCGTCGAATACCTCCCAATCCGATCCACCGAAGTCCTCGACGAAGTTGTATCGCTCGAGTTCCTCGTCAGAAAGGTCACCGGGAGAACGGACCGGTTGCACCCATAAAGAGTTCCGGGGCCCGAGGTGAAATGCTGCGAAAGCGGGGAAGAACTCCGCGAAGTGGACCAACTCGTGGTTCGCCGACAGGTTCGACGGAGGTACCCCAGCCTCCAGCCAGGCTCGGTCCAGGTATGAGAAAAGGGCCCGGATATCCCTTTCTGTAATCGGTCGGGGGTCGGCAGGTTTGCTGACAATCCGCTGAAGGGCTCCGTCCCGCCCGTAGTAACCTAAACGGTACTCATCGTTCATTCCGTATACGACGGTGAGGGAGTCCGTCACATCCCAAAATGGCTCTGGAGTGAAGTAGTGGATTCCCGGCCCTTGGAAGAGGCCTCCAGAGGGGATTCTGAGGATGGTGTCCCCGAAGAGCCCTGATGGCTCGATGACGATGATGGCATCCAGGGCTTCGGTTGAGGAGGAATCCGGCGTTTCCACCTGACCCATCTGGATTGGACGGATCTGGGCCGTCATCCGGCCCGCTGGGGTCAAGTTGTACCGAAGAGGGCGCCCCTTCTCAGGCTCCAGGGGGACGCTGCCGAGGGTCCGTCCATCAGGCGAGAATCGGTTGATTCGGCGATTCCTGATGTCCGGGATCAGAACCGTGTCACCCGGCGAGATCAGGACCACCGAGGCTCCGAGCGCCAGCTCACCAGGGCCGGACCCGGGGCGGCCGGTCGCCCTCAAGTATTTTCCGCCCCCGGAAAATACGCGCACTTCCTGAGCCTGGACGTCGGATACATGGATCTGGCCCTCCGAGTCCACGGCAATGGTCCCGATTTGGCCGAACTGGTACGGAAGCTCCCCGCCAAGACCGCCGAAGCGAAGTTCTTCCTCGAGGACCCAGCTTTCCCCGGGCCCCCATAGGCCCACGGAAGTGTTTTCGACAATGACCACCCCTGCGCTATCCCTGATCGTGCCGGTCCAGGGGTTGCCTTCGTGGCGGCGGGAGCAACCTGAGAAAGAGACCGAAAGGACGAGGAGTGGGGTGCTAAGGAGAAGGAGGGAGCAGTGTCCGAGTTGACGGGCGCTCATGCTCCCTCGTCAGCCAATAGCCGGTCTCGGGCCCTGGAGTTGGGAAGACCTTCTATTCGGTGTCTTCTCCATCGGGATCTGGTTCAGTTGGAGGTGCAGCCGCAGCTGCGTCCTGCTCCGCCTTGAGCCTCTTCATTTCCGCCTTTTCAGCTTTTTTCTTTTGCTTCCTGATTTCACGTTGCCGTTTCTCGTGGCCGTAGTTGGGTTTCCTTGCCAAGCATCCCCCTAATCGTTTGGGTGAACCCACCCGGAACGGTGAAGGCGGGCTTCAACCGTTGGAACCGAATGGAGTCGGTCAGTGAACCTATCCTATCTAACCCGGGTAGGCACCCCTCAGGCCACACCCAAGGAGTTTCTCTCCATCGATTTGAACCGCAACCGAGAAACCGAAATAGGCTCCGGCCATGGAATCACGACACGACTTCCTGCTGAAACTTGCCTCAACCATCGTGCCATCCGGGGCCCGTCCCGTGAAGTGTACTCCGTCTGCTTCGTGCTCTTCATGAGTCAGGGTCCAGCTTCGCCCTCCCAGGCCTAGCTGATCGAGTTCCAGACCCTGGGGTGTGATCTCGAGATTCCAAAAGGGCTCATTCCCTGATGCTCGGTAGGAGAATTCGCTCCAATCAGTTCCGCATCCGAGTCCTTCCCCAGCGGCGTACAGGACCTCCTTCACAACCAACGAGCCTTCGTAGTCCGCCCCGAATCCCTCATTTGGCGGAGGGCCGACGACCCCTGACACGGCGACGAACACCTCTTCGTAGGGAGCTTCGCTTGGGGCCAGCTCCTGATGAAGGCCCCAGAGGGTCCCGGTGCTATCGATGGCCCAAAGGTCCTCTTCAGAGCCGCAGGCACGAAAGGACCGAACCTCGTGTCCGAAGGTGGCGAGGCCGATGAGGTATTGTTGCTCCGGGCCGCCGCTACCCTTGCAGGAGATCGTGCCAAGGAGTGCGGCTCCTACCAGAAACGCCCTCCAGGACGGCCTCACCGGAGAAAGACCCCGGGGGTGGAGAGCCCCGGGGCCCGGAGCGCCTCCCACCGCGCCATAACCTCCTGGTACTGTGCCATTGCTGCCTCAGAGGCTGCTACCTGGCGCACGGTGGGGGCAACGTCGGCGCCCTGCATGGCCATGGCCGCGCTCATCATGGCCTGACTCACACCCTGCAGGTTTGGCGGACCGGTGGGGGCAGCCCTACGGAAACGTCCACCGGTGTTCGGGCGGGGTGCGGGGGCCAACGCTTCAACTTCCGCCTTGAGGGCTAGTGCTTCTGCACTACCAACAGATTCGAGCTCGGCCACCCAGGTTCTTGCGGCTTCAAAAGCGACATCGGCCGCCATGGCTCCGTCCCACATTTCCCGGGAAAGGGATGCCACCCTGGCCAGATCAGCCGCTGGGGTGTTCACCCTCGGATCGAGGCGCAGGGACAGGGGTTGGGTGAACTCCTGGCCGCCTACGGTGAGACGGACCGTGTATTCCCCCGGTGGCGCCCAGGGGGAATCCACCCTGGGGTAGGTTCGGCCTGGTACCGCACCTGTGGCGCCGCCGCCGGCCCTGGGCTCGTCGCCCAGAGGCTCGAAGTGGAGATCCCACGAGAAGCGATGCATGCCCTTCTCCGTGGAAAGGAGCATCTGGGGGGCCGGCCAGTAGAGGGGCGTTCTGCAGTTCGGAGCCCCCGGATTCTGCCTGCAGATCCTGTCGTATCCTTCAGGGTCCAGAGCTGGATCGGGGTCCAGCCTCGGATCGTTGCTCGAGTATGAGCGGATGACGATCCCCTCGGCGTCCAGGATGTCCAAGTTGACGGGCCCCGGCGCGCCCTTGGCCAAGTAATAGTCGATGATGCCGCCCGGCGGGGGGTTCTCTCCGTGGGGCAGCTCCTTCGTCCACTCGGTGGGATCGTTGGTCCCGAAGCGCACCCTCACGGCCGTCAGCGGCTCGAACAGATAGGCGTCGGTCGCTGCCTGGGCCTCGGCCGCTTGTCGGAGGGGCGTCAGATCGTCCAGGATCCAGAAACCCCGGCCATGAGTTCCCGCCACCAGATCGGAACACATGCAGGTGCTGTCGTCCTTCACCTGGATGTCCCGGATGGAAACCGCCGGCATGTCCAGGCGAAGTGAGTGCCAGTTGTCCCCGTCGTCGAAGGACACCCAAACCTGGGTTTCCGTGGCCGCGTACAGGAGCCCCGGTTTTCTTGGATCCTCACGGATGGAGTTCGCCACGGCGCCGGGGGCAATTCCGTTGTTGATCTCCGTCCACGTTTTGCCGCCATCGTGGGTTCGCCAGAAGTGTGGGTTCATGTCGTCGAGGCGCATCGTGTTGGCGGCGGCATAAGCCGTGCCCTCATCGAAATGACCGGCTTCGATGTTGAAGATCCGCGCCCAGGGTGTGATTTCGGGCGGGGTCACGTTGGTCCAGTTCGCTCCGCCGTCTGATGTGACCTGAATGTTGCCGTCATCCAATCCGGCCCAGAGGATGCCCACGTCGAGGGAAGAGGCCGACAGGGCTGTGATGGTTCCCTGATGGCTCGGCGTCACCTGGTCGGCATACCTCCCGGCATTGGCAGGGACCTCCCAGGTGGAGCGGGACAGGTCGGGGCTGATGCGAGTCCAACTGTTGCCCCGATCCCTGGTCTGCCACACTGCATTGGAGGTGTAGAAGAGGAGATCGTGGTCGATGGGGGACCACAGGATTGGCATGGTTCGGACGTTCCGGTTGAACGGCCCTCCCCGGGGGCCCATGTCGGGTCCGACATTGGTCTTCTGACCCGTCTTCCGGTTGTAGAGGGTTACGTCGGACCGGCTGCTTCCGAAGACCATATCCGGATCCCGTGGGTCGGGAGCGGC
>CAYOVN010000065.1:0-17698 GCA_964407425.1 uncultured Gemmatimonadaceae bacterium | reverse complement strand
CTGGCTGTTCGCCTGGGAGGGGGCCACCTTCGTGGGAACGCCACTGCGTCTAACAAAAAGGCCTCCGGCTTCGGCCGCCTGAGGGTGGCCTTCGACGCAATCGGCCTCATTGCATGTAGAGCCTGGGAGCGGATATGCTACCGGGAAGAAATCAGAACCTGGAAACGAAGTGGTGGGGCCGCGCCGGCAACCTCTGGACGTTACGTGCAATTGAGCGGGAGCCAGACCTCGAACGGAGCTAGCACCATGGAGTGTTTTCTCAGTAGGTCGGTTCGGATTCCACCGCTGTTGATGGTTCTTGTGGGTGTTGCCTGCTCGGGACCTGGCAGAAGCAGCTCCGGCACAGTCGTCCGCGACAGTGCCGGGATCATCATTGTCGAAAACGACCACACTCGTCCAGCCTGGAGCGGCGACGATGCGTGGCACCTATCGCCGGACCCGTTCGTTCGAATCGGCACCGTGGCCGGCGATACCACGCAACAACTCTATCGAGTTACCCATTCCAAACTCTTACCAGATGGTCGGATCGCCGTAGTCAACTCGGGGTCGGCAGAGGTTCGGTTCTACGATAACAAAGGCGAACACCTCGGATCGATTGGAGGTAGCGGCGAAGGTCCTGGCGAGTTCCGAAGTCCTTGGGTCGTGCATCCACTTTCGAGCGATTCGTTACTCGTTGTTGATCTATACCGGGAGATCTCCGTATTCAACAACGAGGGCTTGTTTGTCCGAAGGTACCTTCCTGAGCGTCCGGAGGGTTCCGTGTTCGGAGACGGACTTGAACCTGTGGACCAATTCGGAGACGGCAGCCTCCTTTTTCGGAGCCACTACCGTGAGGAGCCCGGGTCTATCGGCCTGAGCCGAAGCCGGATTCAAATGGTACGCTCGCTGCCGGACGGCTCCTTCGGAGGCTCCTTTGGTGACTTCGACGATCAAACTGTGATGTACGGTGGGGGATTCTATGCTTTCGGGGCTTGGGCAAAGGAAGCGGCGGCCGACACAACCATGTGGTATGGTCCCGGAGACCGGTTTGAGTTCCGTGAGGTTGGTCTAGACCAATCGACGATCCGCATTGTTCGCCTAGATCGTCCGGCGCGTGCCGTCACCGACCAGGACGTTGCAGACTATCGAGCCTTCGAACTTGAGCGGGCAGAGGGTACGCGGAACGAGCAGTTTGTGAATCGAATGATCGCCGAGATGGAGTTCCCGCCGACCTTTCCGGCGCACTTCGAGATCCGAACTGATCCATTGAGCAATCTCTGGGTTCAGGACTATCAGCCCCTTGGCTCACATCTGGAGCGTGTCTGGACGGTCTTTGACCCAGACGGTCGGTATCTTGGGGACGTCATCTTCCCTCCGGGTTTTCGAGTCCATGAAATCGGGACTGGTTCCGTTTCCGGATTGTGGACTGACGAGCTTGGGGTTGAATACGTACATATGTACAAAATTGAGAAGCCGTCGGGATAGGCTCGCGTTCGCAGATTTCGGAAAGGCCGGCTAAGGGTACTCAAAGCGATCAACTGCACATGACAAAAAGGGCCTCCGGCTGCGAGCAGGGGGAGCTGGCGAAAAGAGGTGGTTAGTCGAAGGAAGCAGAACCTGGGAACGAAGTGGCGGGGCCGGTTCGGAGGCCGTTGGGCTACAAACGGCCGAGCTCGAAGAACTGCGGCATCGTATTGACAGTCTGCTCGTCATCAACACGCGGTAACCACTAGCGCAGAAATGGGCCGTGACCCCCTCTCCTCAGGGTGGGTGGAGGCACGGCCAGTTGGGTATGCACCCATTTCAGGATCGTGGTTGGCAGACTCGTGGATCGACAAGGACCTCTCTGAATGTGGAGGAACCGGACTATGGGACGAGATCAAACCCCACGACGCACCAACGGTGCCCGATGCGTGCGGTATGTGGCGGTATCTGCCGGATTGATGGTAGTGATTCTCGGGGGCTGCCAGCCGGGGGAGTCGGTGGAAGATTCCAATTCCCTGACGCTGGCATCGTCGGACGTGCACCTGGTGGGCTCGTCCGAGGCCATTGCTCAGGTCGTGGACTTGGAGGTCCTCTCGGACGGTTCCATCTGGCTGCTAAACTCGGTGGAACCGTACTTCATTGGCTTTGGCGAGGGAGGAAGCATCCTCGGGCTTCATGGAAGCTCTGGAGGGGGGCCCGAGGAACTCCGCAGGCCGGCGGGGCTTCTCACCGACGGACTCGACGACGAAGCCTGGGCCTTCGATTTCGTTCGCAACGCCTTCATCCGCATCTCCGAGCCCGACGAGCCCTGGTCCCAGATCGATCTCCCGAGGGATCAAATCTCCCCTGGTACCGTTCGCGGGGGCATGAACATCATGGCCAATACCGTGAGGACCGCTCGCCTTGGGGACGAGCTCATCATTCCTTGGACGACCGGGACCTTGGAGTCCGGTGTCTCCGCTTACCATATGGCCCTTCTTCGCGCCAATCTCGCCGCCCTCGATCCTCGCACTGGATCGGTTCGGAATGTCGTAACCCTTGGCGAGGTCCTTGAGGATCCGTCCATCGGTTTCGTGGCGACGATCGGGGGCTTCCCACTCTGGTGTCGCCTGTGGGCGGCATGCGGTGAGCATCTACGCGTCTATGATCGCGTTCGCAATCAGCTCCGCGGCTTCACCGGATCCGGCCAGGAGATCGGTTCCGTGGATCTGCCTCCGTCACGCCTCACGGAGGTGACTCCACTCGAGTTCGCACGAGCCGTGTTTCCGCTCCGCCAGGCCGAGGTCACGGGTGCCGTCGGGCCCCGACTAACACCTGCGGACAGCGTTCGCCTCCTCAATCAAATGGCGCAGCAGCTTGAAGGGACACCCGAGCAGCTCGCTGCTTACCTTCCCAGATACGTCGATTTCAGGTGTTCGGAGGATGGGACCATGTGGCTCCAGCCGATTGACCTGGAGGTCGGTGGGCTTAAGGGTGGCCCGGCGTGGTTAAGGGTCACGTCTGAAGGTGAGATCCATAAGGTCTTTTTGCCGGTGAGATTCGACGCGTTTCGTTTTACCCGCGATAGGATCTGGGGCGTTCAGCGGGACGAGTTGGACATTGCATCAGCCGCTTGGATCGAGTTACCGCTGCACTGAGGAAGCACTCAGACGATGATCCCCTGTCGCGAAGACCCCTTATCCCGTCAGCACCATAAGAAACGGTAGTTTCCGGGCGATCATCTGGACGGCAGGTCAGGCCATCCATAGGATACGACACAATCCAGTCGTCACCTGTCTTCCGCGGCTCCTCGCCCCTGAAGGGAACGTCAATGTCGTACCGTCACTCCGCGACCGCCTGCATCATCTTCGGCTTCCTGTTTCTGTTTTCCGGGCCGATCCAGACCACTGCCCAGGAGCCGTCCGAGGTGCCCGACGTGGAGGCACCCGACCTTCCCAAAATCCGGATCGTGGCCACCGGGGGCACCATCGCCAGCCGGGCCGAATCTCCCACCCAGATCAGTGGCTACAGCATCGGCTTCACCGGCGAGGACCTGCTGGCCATGGCCCCCGGCATCGAGCTGATCGCCGACATCTCCGTGGAGCAGTTCAGCAACATCCCGTCCGGGTCCATGAGCGTGGAGCGATGGATCTCCCTCTCCAACCGGATCACCGAAATCCTCGAAACGGAGGGATACGACGGGGTGGTGGTCACCCACGGCACCGACACCCTCGATGAGACGGCCTTCTTCCTTCACCTCACCGTGAAGAGCGACAAACCGGTGGTCTGCACGGGGGCGATGCGACCCTCGTCGGCCATTTCCGCCGATGGACCCCTCAACCTCTACAACAGTGTCCGGCTAGCCGCCTCCCCGGATGCCCACGGCATGGGTGCCTTCATCATGCTCAACGAAGAGATCAACTCCGCCCGGGACGCATACAAAGGGGACACCCATAGGGTAGAAACCTTCCAGAGTGGGGCCCTCGGCCTCCTCGGTTGGGTGGATAGCGACAGGGTAGTGATCTATCGACAGCCCCTCCGCCGCCACACGAGTGAAAGTGAATTCGACGTCCTCGGCGTCGATTCACTCCCCCGGGTGGACATCGTCTACACCTACGTCGGCGTGGACGAGTTCGCTGTGAAGGGGTTCCTGGAGGCCGGGACAAAAGGGGTCGTGGTGGAAGGCATCGGCGGCGGCGGGGCGCCCAGGTCATTCCGCGGAGCCTCCACCATGATGAGGGAGGCCGGCATCGTCGTGGTGCGGGGGTCACGGACCCCGGACGGTCGGGTCAACGGCGGGGTGGACACCCTGCCCGCCCACAAGGCCCGCATCCTGCTCATGCTCGCCCTTAATACGACCAGTGATCCGGCCGAGATCCGGCGGATCTTCCGCGAGTACTGATCCCGGGGGGCCGGGGGGCCGTCCTCCTACTCCCCGATCTTAGGCAAAACCCGGAAAATCCCAGCCATGGCCGACGCAGCTATGGCAAGACAGAACAGCCCCCACCCCAGATTCCCGTAGAGGACGAAACCGGTTCCAAAGAGGGCCCCATATACCGCCGTCAGTCCCAGGAACCACCCCATTAATGCAGCCGCCAAACCTCCGCGCTCCGGGCCTGGATCGTTGGGGCCCAGGTCCAGAACCCGCCGCCAGCCAGCTCCGAAGGGGCGGATCTTCTCGTAGTAATTCCTCAGGGTCTCCGTCTCAGCCGGGGACGTGAGGAAGGTCACGGTCAGCCAGCCGATGGTAGTCAAGGCCACCCCGATGAGGAGCTGCTCCGTGGGACCCACGGGCGAGAATCCCAGGGAGTTGTGGACGAATTGGAAGTAGATGGCCACGGAGAAGGACACCAACATGGCCGCCACTTCACTCCATGCGTTGACCCTCCACCAGAACCATCGCAGGAGGAACACGAGGCCCGTCCCGGCCCCGATCTGGAGTAGGATCTGGAAAGCCTGAAGGGCATTTTCCAGCCAGAGGGAAACGGTACCTGCCAGGATGATGAGGCCAACGGTGGTCAGCCGGCCCACCTGGACGTAGTGCTTGTCCTCCTCACCATCGTTGATGAAACGGCGGTAGAAGTCGTCCACCACATAGGAGGCGCCCCAGTTCAGGTGGGTGCTGATCGTGGACATATATGCCGCCGCCAGGGAAGCCACCACCATGCCCAGAAGGCCGTGGGGGAGAAATACCAGCATGGCCGGATAGGCCAGGTCGTTCCGGATGATGGACGGATCCAGATTCGGGAAGGCGGCCTGGATGGATTCAAGGCTCGGGTAGACCAGAATGGAGGCCAGAGCCACCAGGATCCATGGCCAGGGCCGAAGTGCGTAGTGGGCTAAGTTGAACCAGAGGGTGGCGCCCATAGCATCTTTTTCGTTCCGGGCTGCGAGCATCCGCTGGGCCACATAGCCTCCACCCCCCGGTTCAGCCCCAGGGTACCAGGCGCTCCACCACTGGACGGCCACGGGTACGATGAAAACGGCGGCGGCGGTCCTCCAGTCGGTAAAATCCGGGAGAAAGGAGAGCTTGCCCTGGATTTCCGGGCTGGTCATGAGGCCGGCCAGCCCGCCTACCTCGGGTTGGATCAGGGCGAAGTAGGCCGCCGCCACCGACCCCACCATAGCGATGACGAAGAGGAAAAGGTCCGTCACGACCACACCCCAGAGCCCGGAAGTAGCCGAGTAGAGAACCGTAACCGCCCCGGCCAGAAGCACGACCTCGTACTTCCCCACCCCCAGGAGAACGCCCCCAATCTTGATGGCCGCCAGCGTGACTGTGGCCATGATCATGACGTTGAAAAACACACCCAGGTACAGGGCTCGGAATCCTCGAAGGAAGGCCGCCGGTTTCCCGGAGTACCTGAGTTCATAGAACGCCATGTCCGTGAGGGCCCCGGACCGCCGCCACAGCTTCGCATAGAAGAAGACTGTGCACATCCCGGTGATGACGAAGGCCCACCAGAGCCAGTTCTGACTCACCCCTCCGCTCCGAACCATATCCGTCACCAGGTTCGGCGTGTCGGTGGAGAAGGTCGTAGCCACCATGGAAGTGCCCAAAAGCCACCAAGGAAGTTTCCTTCCGGCGAGGAAAAACTCCTCGGTACCCTGGCCCGCCCTCCGGGCGAAGTACAACCCAACGCCCAGAACGAACAGTCCATAGGCAATTACGACGACCCAATCCGAGGTGGTCAGCAGCATTTATGCGCCCTTTCCATGGCGTGTACGAACCGCCGGGTCATAAAAGCCCCAGCATCATTTCGAAGCCCCAGCATCATTTCGAAGCCTCAGCATCATTTCGAAGCCTCAGCATCATTTCCAGAGAGGCCGGGGATACTCGCCGGCCACCGTCATCTCCTCCAACCCATCCACCACCCCCTGCCGGTCTTCCGGGTGCGTTATTCCGAGAAACCGACTCCTGGTGGGGACACATCGGACCTGGCCCCGACCTTCTTCCAGGACCTCATTAACGACTGAGGGAATCAGGAATTCGGGCTGCCCTTCCTTGGAGTGAACCACACCTTGAAGGAAATCCTTGAATGCGGCCCGGAGGAGGGGGAACACGGCCCGGGTGAAGATCCAGAAATTGGTGGAAATGGGCTCTTCCCCACTCAGATCGAGCCCCTTCCCCTCCACCGTTTCCCCTGACAAACCCTCTGACCTGTTCCGGATATCCAGAACCTCATGGATTCCCTTCAGAGAGCCATCGTTGTCCACCTGACAGACCCCCCGGTTCACGCCGCCGTGGTCCGAGAGAGTCTCGCCGAGAGTATACGTGACCAGGCCGAAGGAGGGGGAATCTCCCGAAAGATCAGTGAATCCCGCCGCCACTTGAAAAGCCGACTCGCCGTAGAAGTCGTCTGCATTCAGGACAAAGAATGGACCCGGGAGTTTGGCCTTCGCCGTGAGGAGGGCATGGGCCGTCCCCCAGGGTTTGGTCCGATTCTCCACTGCCGACGGCACCAGGATGGACCATGGAAGAGCCGGATCCAGCCCCGGCAAATCATCCAGGCGTTGGTAGTGGTACACGACCTCCAGGTCTTCTGGCCAACGGCCCTCCACATGGGCCTCGAATGCATCCTGGAGTTCCTCTCGGATGATGAGAAGGACACGCCGGATGCCTGCCCGGTGGGCGTCGAAGACGGAGTAATCCAGGAGGGCTTCCCCTTCAGGACCCACCGGTTCGAGCTGTTTCAGGCGGCCGTACCGGGTGGACATACCTGCGGCGAGCAATACCAGGGTCGGAGTCATGGCCCATAGGGTAGTGTTTTTGAATCGGTTTCGCATCCGTCTCGTCCAAAACGGGCTGCCCAAAAACGATGAATTCCCTATCTTCAATACCACGCAGACTGATAGAGAATCCGGGGCCATTCCCAGGACAATAGATGAATCACCGTCACCCCTCATTTTCCGCCTTTCCCCTCTGGTGTTTTCTTCTCGGCACGATTCCCAGCCTCCTCCTGTCCCCCTCTTTCGCCGAGAGCCAAACCAAGCCCGTTCTGACATGGGGAGGGGAAGTCAGGCCCCGGTTGTACGGACGGGAGCCTGTCCAGAATGATTGGGACCATTGGATCTCCATGAGAACCCGCCTGGGGCTGGATGCCCGGCTGCCCCAGGGGATAGGCCTATTTATCCAGGTTCAGGACGTCCGTTTCTGGGGAGAGGAACTGAGCAACCGGGACCGATCAGCCGACGCGGTGGATTTCCATCAGGCGTATCTGGAGGTGGACTCGATACCCGGAGTGGGAGGCCTCATCCGGGCGGGGCGGCAGGAGGTCCACTTGGGAGGAGGTCGACTCATCTCGGCGCCGGATTGGGGCCAAGCTGGCCAATCCTTCGACGGGATACGGTGGATGAGGCCTTTTGAGAGGGGCCAGGTGGACCTCGTTTATCTCAGGCTCAAGGAAGGCACAACACTGGACCACGATTTCACTGCCGACTTCACGGCAGCATGGATGACCTTCGAGGTGAGCTCCGCCGGATCCCTGGAGATTCTCGGTATCCATGACCGAGCGGGAGAGCCCAACGGCACCAGCCAAACGACCATTGGACCCACCATCAAGGGTGGGAGCGGGCCCCTCAACTTCAAGCTCCAGGGTATGTACCAGTTCGGCGAACGGGTGGGTGTGGACGTTTCGGCCCACATGGTGGCCTTCAGCGGAAGCCTGGATGTCCTGGACGGGAGGGGGAGGGTGACCCTCTGGTACGATCACCTTTCCGGCAACAAAGACCCCGGAGAGGGTTCAGGGGATGCAGAGCTCGGATCATTCACCACTCTTTTTGGCGCCCGGCACCGATTTTTCGGAAGAGGCGACTATTTCCTCGACATCCCGAGAGACACAGAAAACCTGGGCCTCCGGGACGCCGCCCTGAAGCTGGCTTTCGAACCGACCCCTCTTTTCAGCCTGAACCTGGATGTCCACGCATTCTCCACTGCCGAGAGAGGAACCCTAACCAGCCAAACCCTGGCCCAGGAAGCTGACATTTGGATCAAGTACCGGTTTCGTGAAGCCCTGGACCTCGAGGCGGGATACGCCCTCACATGGGCCGGAGAAGCCATGGAGGAACTGGGTCGCCTGGAGGGCACCGGAAACTCTGTCTACCTCATGAGCTCTTTTCATTTCTGATGCCGGACAAGACGCCGTCGGGAAATAACCTGGCCCGGATCGAGGAGATTCAGAAACGGGTGGTCTCCTGTCGACGTTGCCCCCGACTCGTGGAGTGGAGGGAAGAGGTCGCCGTGACCAAAAGGGCGGCCTTCAAGGCAGACGACTACTGGGGAAAACCAGTCCCCGCCTTTGGTGATCCCAGGGCAAAGCTCCTGGTGGTGGGGTTGGCCCCGGCGGCCCACGGCGCTAACCGAACCGGTCGCATGTTCACCGGCGATCGGTCCGGGGACTGGCTTTATCGGGCCCTTCACCGAGGAGGCTTCGCCAGCCAGCCGACCTCAACGAACCGGGAGGACGGACTGACCCTGAACGGCTGCTTCATTTCGGCGGCGGTCCGTTGTGCTCCCCCGAAGAACAAACCCACCACCCAGGAGCGGGATGCCTGCCAGGGCTTCCTTCAGGAAGAGCTGCGGGCGATGCCGGAGCTTCGGGTCATGGTGGCCCTGGGCAAGTTCGCCTTCGATCAACTATGGAGACTCCTGAAGGACGCGGGAGAGGAGTTACCCACGCCCCGGCCCCGGTTCCATCACGGGCTGGAGGTCGGGATCAGGCCGAGCTTGGTCCTCCTGGCTTCCTTCCACCCTAGCCAGCAGAACACTTTTACGGGGAAACTCACGGAAGATATGTTCGACCGGATCTGGACGAGAGCCCGGGCGTTGACGATTTCCACTCCTTGATGCGGCCCCTTTTCCTACGCCCCCACCCTCAGCGTCCCCCCACCTAAAGGAGGCCCACAATCCGTGAATGGATCGCCCCTCCGGCAACCTCCAGAATCGCGAGACTGACGGGTTTGGTCCCCCGAATCGGGCCGGCACTCCCAGGGTTCAGGTAAAGGACCCCCCTCTCCCACCGCTCCTCCGGGGAGTGGGTATGCCCTGTGATCACCGCGGAGAACCCTGCCGCGCCGGCGTTCAGATCCAGCTCGTCCAGATCATGGAGCACGTAAATGGAGACCCCTCCCACCTCTACCACCTCGTTGGCGTGGAGGCCATCTATCCAAGATCCCCAGTCCGTATTGCCCCGGACGGCTGTGACCGGGGCAATACGCTGGAGGGCAGAGATGATATCAGGGTTTCCGATATCACCGGCATGGATGATGTGATCGACACCTTTCAGAGCCGACAAGGCTTCAGGCCGAAGGAGCCCATGGGTGTCGGAAATCACCCCTACTTCAACACAATCATCCCCTGACATATGCCTAAGCCACCGTGTGCATGTACACGTCTTGCTGCGGATAAGGGATCGAGCATCCGGCAGCTTCCAGCTGCTCCTTCATGGCTCGGGTGACGTTGAACCGAACGTCCCAGTAGTCCTCGACCGCACACCAGGGCCGGACCACGAAGTTCACGGAAGAGTCGGCCAACTCGCTCACGGCGATCTGATAGGCGGGCTCTTTTAGAACCTGCGGCTCCTCCTCCAACACCTTCTCCATGACCTTCACCGCCACAGAGATATCATCGTCATAGGAGATGCCCATGACCAAATCCACCCGGCGGTTTTCGTGGTGGGTGTAGTTGTGGATGGTTGAGCCGTAGATGTTCGAATTCGGCACCACGATATGGACATTGTCCGGCGTGTTCAGGGCAGTCGAAAAGAGGCCGATGGACTCGACCTTCCCCGTCGGCCCACCTCCGGCGTCAACGATATCTCCCACCTTGAACGGCCGGAAGATGAGAAGCATTACGCCGGATGCAACATTCGAGAGGGTTCCCTGCATAGCCAAACCCACGGCCAATCCGGCGGTGGCCAGGATGGTCAGGACAGAGGCCATCTGAATCCCGATCATGCTCAGGGCGGCAACCCCGGCAACGATGAGGACCAGATAGTAAACCAGGCTGCTCAGGAATTTCGCCAGGGTGGCATCGGTCTCGGATCGTTTCATGAACCGATCCAGACTTCTCCGAACACCACCCGCTATGATGCGGCCCACGATGAGGACCGCGATGGCCCCAAGGACCTTAAGACCCCAAGTCATGAGTATGTTTTGGGCCAGTATGAGGAACGTGGCGAGTTGGAAGTCGAGGTTCTCCATCAGAGCTCCTTTTGTAGATGGAAGGATAGGACCATCCGGTTGGATCTATCCTAGGGACAAAAGGAGCAGAGCCCAAGTCACCTGGGGCGAATCGAGGAAATTCCTCGTCGGCGGATAGGGAGGTTCGGGAGGATTGAGGTCGGGTACCCGCGACCGGGATCAGGGAATCGCTGGTGAGAGCGGGCCTTTACCGCTGGGACTTCACAACCGCCAAGGCAACTGCCACCAGGCCGAAGCCAACGGCGATGATGATTGGGAGAATGGGGCCGATCTCGAAACCTTCCGTTTTGCCGAAAAAGAAGACGCCAAGGGTCATCATCAATACCCCGAGCCCCAGGACAAGGCTCAGCTTAACAGCAACCGTTGTGCTGTCAGGGCCAGCGGACATCCGGGCTAACCGAATGGCGGCTCGGACCTCAGAGTTGGACACCCCAGGGTGAGCCTTGGTGTACTCTTCCAGCACCTTGGACAGGAGCCCGGCCAATTCTCGGGTTCTGGGTGAGGGAGGCTGGGTTGGGGTGGGCGTGATTATTGGGACATAGGTCATGAGGTTGATCACCGTTGTTCGCGTTAGGCCATTGCTTTGTTTTAATACGGTCCGGACTGGGGACTTCTTCGAATGCCGGGAAGTCCGGCCACCAAATCCCACCCTGGACTGGAATGAGTGTCCCCGAGGATGGAGTCAGGGTCGCCGGCCAACCAGCTGGACTACCGACCCTTTCCCGGTATGCATCCGCCCCTCATGGACCTCCCGCTCCGTCTCTCGAGCAACGAGGAATTCCAACCCTTCCAGCTCTTCTTCAAGCTCTTCCAGAGACGGCAACTGCTCGATGTTGGGCGGCCCTCCCGTCCCGAATTCCAACTGTTTTGGGGTGTATGCCTCAAGAATGAGAACCCCGCCAGGGGCCAGCCCAGCCACGACCGACCGATGGATTCCTTTTCTCAGTTCCGGGGAAAGGTGGAAGAAGACGGATACGATTCCCTGCCACTCTCCTTCGGTCAGATCGAAGTCTTCGATGGGGCAAACCACCGTCTCGACAAATACCCCCCGCGCTTGAGCCAACCCCTGGGCTTTGTCGAGCCCAACCTGAGATCGGTCCACACCCACCACCTCATATCCCTCCTCCGCCAGGAACACGGCGTTTCGCCCCTCCCCTTCCCCAACGCACAACACCCTTCCTGGTGGAATCCGATTGGCCTCCTCTTTAAGGAAGTCGTTGGGTTCGGTCCCGAACGCCCAGCCCTCCAGCGCATACCGCTCATCCCAAGAGCCCATGAAAACCTCCTTAGTGGTTCACCGGCCACTGCGGAACACCGCTATCAGCAAGATACAATGCCCTGCCCCCCCACCGCCTCCTTTTCGACCCCCAAAAGCCACAACAAGGGAAGTGGCCGAGATTGGGCGCTCCGACACAGGGGGGGGTTACTGCCGGCCTGAAGCCAGAACCTCCAGAACCGAGGGCAACGACGCTTCGGACCACCGGGCGTACATAGCCCCAGAAGGATGGAGGCCGTCCTCCGCAACAAGGTCGGGCTGTGTCGCAGCCTCCCTCGAGATCCCCGTCACATCCACGTACCTGACGCCGGCTCTCAGGCTTTCCTCTCTCTTCACCTGGTTGAAGGCATCGATCTCCTGACCAATTTGACCCCGGTCTCTCCCCTCGGCGAAGGGCATCACGCCCCAGTCGGGAATCGAGAGAACCACCACATTCCCGGCCACCCCACCTGCAAATTCGATGGCCGTCGAGAGGAGATCGACGAACTGGGAACGGTATTCATCCAGATCCCGACCCCGGTACTGGTTGTTCACACCGATGAGGAGGGAAACAAGGTCGAAGGTCTCCGAGATGGCCTCGTCATTGATCGCCGCCATCAACTCATCGGTGGTCCAACCGGTTCGGGCGACGATGACGGGTTCTTCAGTCGCCACCCCCTGCTCGTTTAGAGCCTTCACAAGCTGCACCGGCCAACGAAGGTCCGGCTCCACACTCTCTCCGATGGTATAGGAATCGCCCAGGGCCAGATAAGTGGCTTTTTCAGAGGCCATGTCAGGGCTCCGGTCGTCAGGGGAATCGCTGCCGCATGCAGCCACAGCAAGGAGAAGCACGAGGACCATTCCTCTGGCGGCTACGGGTGAAGAAAAAGTCATGAGCATCCTATTCGTCTATTCTGGGGCGTTGGGAACCTTGAACCCATCGGAACCTTGGGGCCCTCGGTGCGGGTAGCCCAACGAATTCAGATCGCCGGGACGGCCGAGGGGATGAGGGCTGGGGGCAAAGAAGGAAGGCTAGGGGAGGTTCAGGCCGCAGCCTCTGCGGCTATCCACATGAAGGCGACGAAGGCGGCAATGACCAGGGAAAAAGCCACTGTGAACCCGGGCAGGCCCTCAGGGACACCCTTACCCAGGCCGTCACCCCGGTTGAGGACTGCCCAGAGAGCGAGGAGAACCCAGGCTCCGGCAAGGAGGAGAGCGCTCCCCCAAAGGCCGGCGAGACCTATGATCAAGATTGTGACGGCCACGGCCCAATGAAGGCCAGGTCGACCCTCCATGGGATCAGCCATGGCGATGCCGGGAAAAACGCCTGCGAATAGGCCGAGGACAGCAGCAAAGAACGGATAAACCACCGCCTCTGGAAATACTGCCGCAACGCCCATGGTGATGCCGCCCGCCAGAAGCCCCTTGAGCACTGTCGTCTCCTAAGGTCGGATATGGAGAATAACCATCTGTTTATCTCTTCCCCGTTCACTCTCCAGGTCAAGTCCCACGTAGATCAAGGGTGTTACACGAAAACCGGATTATGGGGAGATTCGTTACCAGGATTCGCTTGTATTCTCTCTGAAGAAGAGACAAATAGGATTAGAATTCGTAACATCGATGTACCAAGACTTCATAATTGGAAGCAACAGGAGGTCCCCATGACCAGAATCCTCCCCCCCAAATGGCCCGCTTTCTTGGCGCTCTTCGCCGTCGGTGGGTGTACGTGGGGCTTCCAAGGAAGCGACGGGGAGATTCCGGAGATGCACAACAACCTCTCCAAAACCGTTGATATCCAAACCGGCGTCATCCAGGGCGATCTGGACAAAGCCCAGGCTGCCGCTCAGTGGCTCATCTCCCGTCAGGCCCAGAACTCCTTCCCGCCGAGCGCCGAGGCGTTCGAGGACGAGATCCTGGAAGCCGCCTCAACCATTTCCACGGCAACGGAGCTAGACGCCGTGGCCATTCAAGCGAGCCGGATAGCAGCGAGCTGCGGGAGTTGTCACCAAGCCAGCGGCGGGGGGCCCAACTTCGTGGTGGGGACGAAGAGTCCCGCGGGTGACAGCCAGGAAGAACAGATGCTTAGACACCTCTGGGCTGCCGATCGGATGTGGGAGGGCCTGGTGGGCCCCTCGGACGAGGCTTGGATGGCAGGGGCAACGGCTTTGGCCGAGACCCAGCCCGCCCTCGCCCAGGCCTTCCGGGATTCAGCCAAGGTCCAGGCGACCGAAGGTTTACTAGGAGAAGTGAGCCGCCTGGCCGAGGAGGCCCTGGGCGTATCGGACCTGGCCGGAAGAGCAGACGTCTATGGTCGATTGCTGGGTACCTGCAATCAGTGCCACGGTTCACCGACCGGATGACACCCTTTTCAATTCCAACTCGTCGAACCAGAGATCGTCGTTGGGAACGTCCAGCTTCATCTCGGTGACAGCGCCGTAGGGGTCGAAAAGGAAGGTCGCAGCTCCTTTTCCGAACCAGGCGAAGGTGTTCCGCCATTCGATGAGGAATGTGTCGTGATGAAGGTGGGTCAGGTCAGCCACCAGGTCCGGGTTGGGCAGGAGACGCAGGACCAGGCCACCATCTTCCAGGGCTATGGTTGCGTCCCCGTACATTGGACCTCCAAATCGGCCGGCGTAGTCACCCAGGGCCAATGAAGGGCTGGTCCCCTCGGTCCGTTGGGATTCGAACCGATCCTGCCGGGCCTCGAATCCTCGCCGGCCCGCCTCCCAACCGGCCAGCATGGAACGGCTCCAATCCTGCCCTTCCCCACCCAGATAGGCGTCGAGGATCATATTGGTGACGGCGGTGCTGATGCTCGTCATGGAGTTGGAGAAGACCGCCATGGCCAGATCCTCTTCCGGCACCAGGACGACTCTGGAGAACATCCCGTCGTATCCACCCCCGTGACTCACCACGAGGTGGCCTCTGTCATCGTTCAAACCCCACCCCAGCCCATATCCCCGGAAGTGGGTGGAGGGAGCGGTCCGACGGGATCCGGCGGTAACGGTTCTGGCTGAATGAACGGTCCACATCTCCCACGACGAGGCCTCGGAGAACAACCGTGTACCGCCAGCCTCTCCGTTCCCAAGCTGAAGCTTGAGCCAGTTCGCCATGTCCGAAACGCTAGAGATGATTCCTCCAGCTGCGGCCATGGCATCCCAGTTGTACCACTCGATGGGTTCAACCCTGTCGACCCAGTTCTTGTGAGGCGTCGCCACATTGTCCACCCCGGACAGATCGGAGGTGGAGGTTACAGTCCGGTTCATCTGCAGGGGCCCGAGGATGCGACTTTCTACGAAGTCGGCCCAGGGCATCCCGCCCGCGGCGGCGACAACTTCCCCCGCCGCGATAAACATCAGGTTGGAGTAGCCATAGGAGGCCCGGAACGCTCCCGTCTGGGGAACATATCGAGTCCGCCTCACCACTTCTTCTGCACTGTAATCGGTGCCGTACCACAGAAGGTCACCGCTGTAGGTCCCGAGGCCACTTCGATGGGAGAGGAGGTCCCGGATGATCATCGCCTGGCTGACGTATGGATTGTAAAGCTGGAAGTAGGGCAGGTGTTTTTGGACGGGGTCGTCCCAACTCAACTTCCCCTCCTCCACCAGCATGGCCAGGGAGGCAGACGTGAAGGCCTTGGAGTTGGAAGCAATGGCGAAGAGGGTATTCTCATCCACCGGCTCCCCGCTCCCCAGCGTCCTCTCGCCATACCCCTTCATGAAGGCGGTCTGACCGTCCTTCACGATGACCACAGCGAAACCCGGGACCGGCCAGTCCTTCTGGGCCTGGGCGAACTTGGCGTCGAGCCTTCCCAGATCAGGCGTCTGGGCCTGGAGAACCGTGGCCCAGGCCCCGGACAGGAATACCAAAAGGGAAAGGACCAAGAAAAGCCGTCGGGTCGGAATCGCAGCGACCCTCCCGTTCATCCTACATGCCGTCATTCTCAAAACTCCTTGTCCAATGCAGTGCCCAACCTCTCCAGCCCGCCTTCCAGGACATCCCGCCGGCCTCCCAGAGCGATCCGGAAGTGAGCGGGCGCCTCGAAGAAGTGGCCGGGAACAACCCCGGTGTCGTAGCGTTCCCGTAGAACTTCTACAAAACCCGTCACGTCATCCACTCCTCGGATTTTGGGGAAGCCTACGGAGCCACCCGCGGGCCGGACCCACTCAAGCTCTGGACGGGAGTCCATGAACTCGTCCAGGAGTTGAAAATTCGGGTCAAGGATACCCCTGGCCCGCCGGCGAAGGGCCGGGAGGTTTTCCAGGGCCACGAGGGCCAGGAGTTCGGAGGGGAAGACCCCTACCCCATCCACCAGATCCCTGAACCGCCTGACCTTTTCGGAATTTTCCGGGGAGGCCAGCACCCAGCCGGCTCGAAGGCCGGAGAGCCCATAGGCCTTGGTCAGGGAACAGGTGGAGACGAAGCAGGGGGAGATGCAGGCTGCGGGCAGTTGAACTTCTCCCGGAACCGAGTCCAAATAGACCTCGTCCACGACCACCGTGGCACCGACCTTCTCAGCTATCTCCCCGACAGCCTCCAACCGGTCTACGGAGGTCAAGGCCCCCGTGGGGTTATGAAGGTTGGTCAGGATGATGAGGCGGGTGTCGTTCGTCACCACGGCCGCCAACCGATCGGGATCCACCTGAAACCCATCCTCGAAGCGTCGATCGAAACGTAGGATCCGTGCGTTGAGAAAGCTGGGGATGCCCAGCAGAGGATCGTAGACGGGTCGTTCCACGACGACCTGGTCCCCTGCGGACAGGAGAGCTCCCCCCACCAGGAAATTCGCTCCGGAAGCCCCTGTGGAGAGGGATACTTGAGGTGTGGTAAGCCCGAACCTGGCGGCCAATGCCTCCCGAAGGGGCTCGTACCCATCCTCATGAAACGCGTCCAACTCCAGCCGTTCCCTGGCCCCAGGGAGGTCATCCACCTGGCAATGGAGGAGATTGCTCCCCATCAGATTGTAGGTCATCTGGGGCGCTTGCTTCATCCAGGCGACATAAGGGGTCCACGCATCAACCATTGTTCGGTTCACTCCCATACCGGCTCCTCCAGAAGAAGAACGCCGGAATCCCGGTGGCGAGGAGAAGCAGGCCCAGAAATGATCCTTTCGGGTCACTCCAGAAGCTGCTCGTGACGATGTAGATAGCTACGGCGGTGAAGAGCCCGGGGACCAGAGGGTACCAGGGGGTCTTGAAGGTACCCTCGGGCCTTTCGGAAAGGGGCATCCTCCGACGGAACACAAAGAGACTGGCGCCAGCCAGCCCGAAAAACACCCAGTCGGCGAACACCACGTAGTCCACCAGCTGGGCGTAGTTCTTCCAGAATAGAAGGACCAGGGCCAGGCTGGTCTGAAGGAAGATGGCCCGGGTGGGTGATCTGAACCTGGGGTGCAGACGGGCAACGCTGGCAAGGAACACGCCGTCCCGAGCCATGGCATAGTACACCCTGGTAGGGGCCATCATGGTGAGGTTCAGAAACCCGAAGGTGGATACGGAAATGGTCAGGGCGAGAAACCGGTCGCCCATAGGACCCATAGTCACCCGGGCCGCGTCGGCGGCCGGTGTGAGGGTCCCGGCCAAACCAGCGTGCCCGAGGGTGCGGAGGTAGATCCAGTTCACCAGGACATAGACGACCACAACGACGGCCGTGCCCAGAATGAGGCTGCGCGGGAGGTTCCTCCTGGGGTCCTTGATCTCCTCTGCCACGTAGTTGGCGTTCTGCCAGCCGCCGAAGGAGAACATGACCGGAATGAGGGCGGCACCGAGAGCCAGGGCAGGAAGATTGCTTCCCCCCCCC
>CAYOVN010000064.1:0-17704 GCA_964407425.1 uncultured Gemmatimonadaceae bacterium | reverse complement strand
GCTGGTGGCGGAGTGGGAGATTTTCTTCTTATCATCTCCGGACCCTGAATTTGCCACGAACATGTCGAAGGAAAACAGGTCTTTCTCCGTCATAAAGACCAGCCTCTGACCGTCCGGACTCAAGGAAGGGGCAAGATTCTGAGAACCAGATCCGGTTTCTGGGGCGAGGATCAGGGTCCCTACCTCAGACGGAGCGTCCCTGCTTTCCATCAGGGGTAGATAATCCGCCTTGATCGCCTCGGCCCATGCCTCGGAGAGCTCTTCCGAGTCCAGCCCCAGGGTCTGAATAAGGGAGGGTTCCCAGCCTCGTCGGAGGGAGCTTCGGAAGAGGTTGGCCACCGCGTCGTCCCCGTACACCCCGGCGAGGTATGACCACAGAGCCTGTCCGAAACGGTACGGGAAGTATCGGAAATCCCGACCCATCTGCTCGATACTGGGGATGTCGTCCCTCCGGGCGGCGTCCCGGATCCACATGGCGGTAAGGGGATCCTCACGCCCCACGGACAGATATTCGGCCATACCCTCCACAAGCCAGAGGGGTAATCGGGAAAGACCCACAATCCCCGTGCCCTGCCGGGACTGGGCGATGTTGTATTGAAAAGCGTGGACCAATTCGTGCCCAAGGACGTGGTCCGTGTCCTGGTACGATCCGGTCATGGGCATGATGACCCTGTTCTTCAATGATTCCGTTACACCACCGGTGGACTCCCCAAGGAAGGTCTGAAGGGTATTGGTCTGCTGGAAATCCGGATGGTCCGCATACAGGACAAGGGGTTTGGACTCCTCGAACTCATGCTGGAAGAAGCGGGCATAGCGCTCATACCAACGCTCAGCCATTCTGGCCACATCCTCGACGGCAACACCCTCCTCGGGGTAGTAGTAGATATCGAAGTGTTCGGTCTTCAAGACCTCGAACTCGAACCCATCATACTGGACCTTGTTTCGCCCGAAGTACTGAGCCTGTAGGGGAGACAGGGACCCGGCCAGCAGGATCATCGATCCCACCACCCCAAGTGTCCCCAACCTCAGCCGAAGGAGTCCGCCGGTCACTTTCCTCAACACCGCCCTCATGAGAACACCTCGTAGTACAAAGGAATCCTACTTATTTTCTTTTCGAGAACGTTCATCCTTAAAACTTCAATCTCTAAACGGTATACACGGACAGGCCCGAAATGATCCTATGATCATAACCTTCAGGGGCCCCTTTTGGTTCCATGGGGCGCGGGCTCATTCGGCGAAGGGTTTCAAACGTACTCTACAGCCCAAGTCTTCAGCGGACAAACCCTTATTCGTATGATGCTTCCACCCTTCTATACGTTAACGATCCAAACCCTTTCAGAATCGTTCCGGGACCGGAGCCGGACTGACCGAACCCGAGGGCACTGGCCCAGGGGCCCCTGAGCCCGGCATATTGGTCCCAAGGCGGGTGGCTGGCCTGCCTTTGTACGAAAACGGGAGCGGTACCATGACTAGGACAATCCTGGTGGCAACGGACGGAACTCCTGCCGCCCTCGGAGCGCTTCGCCTCGCTAAAGAGCTGGATGCGACGCCTGGCGTCCAGGTGCATGTAATCGGAGTGATCGAGCCTGTCCCGGTCTTCGATGCGGGGTTCATGGTTGTCCTCCCGGAGATGGAGTTGTTCGATTCAAGAAGAAAGGCACTCAAGGAGGAAATCGCCGGCCAGGTTTCCCGGGTCGCCGGTCAAGACCATGGCTGGTCCATTTCCGTTCAGGCCGGGATCCCAGGGCCGAGGATTGTGGCCCTTGGCGAGGAAGTGGGTGCGGAAGCGATCCTTCTCGGGTTAGGCCGCCATGGGCCCATGGATCGCGTGTTTGGGACGGAAACGGCCCTCCAGGTGCTCCGGGTGTCTCACATCCCGGTCCTGGCCGTACCGCACGACGCAGACCGCCTACCCCGATCTGCAGTCCTCGGGGTGGATTTCAGTTCCTTCAGCCATAGAGCTGCCCGGATCGTCCTTGGCCTCCTTCGGGAGCCCTGGGAAATGCACGCGGTTCACGTCCTTTCAGGGATGGAATTCCTACCCACCCTCTCGGAGGATTGGAGGGAGGAATATGAGGGGGAATTGCGGGAAAGAATGGATGAACTCTGCGGAGCCCTGCCTATTCCCTCGGGCTGCGAGACGAGAATCAGGGTATTGGAGGGGGACCCCTCCCATCAATTGATGTCCTTCGCAAAAACAAAGGGCGCAGAACTTCTGGTTGTGGGGAGCCACGGCCATTCCTTCGTGGGCAGACTTCTTCAGGGGAGTGTTTCCACACGCCTTGTCAGATCGGCCCAGATTCCGGTCCTGGTCGTTCCTCCTCCAGAACGCTCCGAAGAGGTCATGGCCGAAGAGGCCGGTGAGGGGGAAACAAGCCCTTGGGTTGAAGAACTCAATCAATTCACCAAGCTGAATGCTGGCCGCCAGACGACCTTGGAGTTGGATGACCCGGAACTTGGAAAACAGGAGTGCGGGAGGAATTTCCCGCTCTGGGGGGTCGATTATGATGCCAAGAAAGATCGAATCAACATCATGCTGGGGCGCTCCGGAACGGTGGAGGGTCATCTAACCCATTCCCTTCCAGCTCCCCAGGTTGTGGAGATCACTCGAGACGAGGAGGGTCGAGCCGAGGCCCTGAAGATCAGCTTCCGGACAGGAAAGGCGGTTTTGAGAATCCATCGGGACTGATAGATCCCCCTTCTGACGCTTTACACCCATGGGCACCGTCTCTAGCTTCCCGGCCTCGGGTTCCGTTGTTAGAACCGAATGGGTCCCGGAGTCATCTTTCACCTTTCCTGTCGAGCTGGCTTTGAATCGGATCACGCGGGCCCGCGCTGAAGAAATCCTGTCCATGGCCCCGAAGGCCAGGGTCCTGGTGGTTGGGGATCTCATGCTCGATCGGTACCTGACCGGATCGGTGGACAGAATCTCACCGGAAGCGCCCGTACCGGTGGTCCGGGTCGAGGCCGAACGGTGGGCCCTCGGGGGGGCAGGAAACGTAGCAGCAAATGTGGTGGCTTTGGGGGCGGATTGTGAGGTGGTCGGTGGGGTCGGAGCTGATTCCGAAGGCGAATTGCTCACGGATCACCTCCACTCCCTCGGAGTAGGAACCGGCGGCCTCCTTGAATTGATGGACCGTCCCACCACGGTAAAAACACGGGTCATGGCCCGGCACCAGCATGTGACAAGGATCGACCGGGAGGTCTCAGCAGACATCTCTCCGGAAGAAGGGGAGAGCCTGGCCAAATCCGTTCGAAAACATGGGAACGCCTGCAACGCCATTGCTCTGGAGGATTACAACAAAGGGGTGATGGTCCCGTCCCTGATCCGAGCCACCCTTTCCTCTGGCGAGGAGAATTCCACCCCCACGGTGGTCGATCCGAAACGCCTGCGTTTTTTTGAATTCCACGGGGCGTCGGTATTCAAGCCGAATTCCCGGGAGTTGGAAGACGCCATCGGAGAGAGGCTCCAACCTGACAATCCGGAATGGATGGAGCGTGTCCGGGCTCGGCTCGGATGTGAGACTCTGCTCCTCACTCTTGGTGAGGAAGGCATGGCCATCCAGGGAGACGATGGGTCCTTTCTCAGGGTCCCCACTGCCGCACGGGACGTTTATGACGTATCCGGGGCAGGGGACACCGTAACGGCGGTCATGTCCGTGGCTCTGGCTGTGGGAGCCACTCCGGTGGAAGCAGCCATACTCGCCAACCATGCCGCGGCGGTGGAGGTTGGGAAGGCCGGTGTGGCGACGGTCACCCCGGAGGAAATCCTGAAACAGCAAAAGGCATTCACCCAAAAGGAAGACACATGAGCGAGCTACATCCCGTGAAAACAGATAAAGCCCCGGGAGCGATCGGACCCTATTCGCAGGCTGTCGAGGTGGACGGATGGGTGTTCTGTTCCGGCCAGATCCCTTTGGATCCGGCCACAGGGGAATTGGTGACAGGGGATATAGGTGCCCAGACCGACCTGGTGCTCAAGAACCTTTCGGCGGTCCTGGAAGCGGCCGGCGCCTCCCTGGACCGAGTTGTAAAAACCACCGTCTTTCTCGCAGACATGGGAGACTTCGCCGGGATGAATGAAGTCTATTCCCAACACTTCGGGGACCATCGGCCAGCCAGGGCCGCGGTGGCAGTTCGAACACTCCCAAAGAACGTCGATGTGGAAATCGAAGCCATAGCGAAGATTTCCTGACATAGGTCACTTGGGTTTTCAAAACGCTGGGGTCGGACCATGGAGCCCCGGCGGTCGTATTCGTTTGTCTTAACCGAGGGGAATGGAGATGTCGCACCCTTTCAAGCCCTGGCCAGTCCGGCCGAAAGTAGCCTACCTGCTGATCACTCTCTTGTTGGCCTTGTTGCCGGTCCCGACGCAGGGCCAGGAACCGGTCTCGGATGACTTCTTCAAGGGACTCCGTTGGCAGAATATCGGTCCGAATCGGGGTGGCCGGTCCACCGGAGCCGCCGGGAGCACTGCGCGACCCCTCGAGTATTTCTTCGGGGCGGCTGGGGGAGGCCTTTGGAAGACGACCGATGGGGGGCTCAACTGGAGGGCCGTCACGGATGGGAAGATCACCAGCTCCTCCGTGGGAGCCGTTGCGGTCTGTGAAGCGGACCCGGATGTGATCTATATCGGTACGGGTGAAACCCAACTCCGTGGCAATGTCATGCAGGGAGACGGAGTGTACCGGAGCGAGAACGGGGGAACCAGTTGGGAACACCTGGGCTTGGCAGAGACTCAGAACATCTCCCGAATCAGGGTCCATCCGGACGACTGCAACACCGCATGGGTCGGGGCCTTCGGAGTCCACTCCATGGCCAACCCCGAGCGGGGGGTTTACAAAACCACTGACGGCGGCGAAAGCTGGGATAAGTCTCTGTTTCGGGATAACCGCTCAGGGGCCGTGGATATTTCCGTCCACCCCAAAAACCCGAATATCATCTACGCAGCTCTGTGGGAGGCGTGGAGAAAATCCTGGGGAATGTCGTCCGGCGGACCGGGAAGTGGCCTGTTCCGGAGCACCGACGGGGGCGACAGCTGGGAAGAGATCACCAGGAACCCCGGGCTGCCCCAGGATGGCTTGGTCGGGAAAGTCGGGGTCGCGGTATCCCCGGTGGACGAGAATCGGGTCTACGCCATCATAGAAAATGATGAGGGTGGCGTTTTCGTGTCCAAGGATGGGGGGGATACATGGACCCGGACCAACGACGAGAGGAAACTCCGTCAAAGGGCCTTCTACTATACGCGCATCTACGCCGATCCCCTGGATGTGGACGGGGTCTACGTCCTGAATACGGCTTTCTACCACTCCGACGATGGTGGCGAGACCTTCGGGCGGACCATTGGAGTTCCCCACGGTGACAACCACGACCTTTGGATTGCGGCAGACGATTCTGATCGGATGATCAACGCCAATGATGGAGGCGCCAACGTCTCGTTCAACGGCGGCAGAAGCTGGACCGACCAGGACTTTCCGACGGCGCAGTTCTACCGAGTGATCACCACGGCCCACCAGCCTTACCTGGTTTGTGGAGCCCAGCAAGACAACTCCACGGCCTGTGTCGCCCCCCGGGGATGGAATCATCTGGTGGCCGGCGGCCAGCCATTTTTCACCGTGGGCGGGTGCGAGAGCGGTTACGTCGCTCCCAATCCTGACAATCCCGACATCTACTACGCGGGATGTTACGGAGGGAGCCTCTCCCGGTACGACCACTCCAATGGCCAGACCCGGGCTGTGAACGTTTGGCCTGAGAACCCCATGGGGCAGTCCTCCGAGGACCTGGTGGAGCGGGTGCAGTGGACCTTCCCCATTGTCTTCTCGAACCACGACTCGAACGTCCTGTACACCGGAACCCAGAAGGTCTGGCAGACAACGAACGAGGGAGAGAGCTGGGAGGCCATCAGCCCTGATTTGACCCGGGCCGACCCGAGCACCACCGGCCCCTCCGGTGGCCCCATCACCAAGGACCAGACCGGCGTGGAGACCTATGCCACGGTCTTTGCCATCGCTCCTTCCTTCCACGACCCTGAAGTTATCTGGGCAGGATCGGACGACGGGTACGTTCAGATTACCCGAGACGGAGGCGGCGACTGGACGAATGTCACGCCTCCCGACGCGCCGGATTTCGTTCGGATCAACACCATCGAGGCTTCTCCCAATACGCCCGGAAAGGCCTACGTAGCAGGGATCCGGTATCTGGTAGAGGATGACCGGGCGCCCTATGTGTGGAAAACCGATGACTACGGGCAGAGCTGGACCAAGATCGTCCAGGGCATCCCTGAAGACGACTTCATTCGGGCGGTCCGGGAAGATCCCGAACGGCCCGGACTCATCTACGCCGCCTCGGAGCGGACCGTTTACATCTCCTGGGACGACGGGGCCAATTGGCAATCGTTGGCGTTGAATCTCCCCTCGGTTCAGGTCGCCGATCTGGTCGTAAAAGAAGACGACCTGGTCATCGGGACCCACGGGCGATCCTTCTGGATCCTTTATGGGATCGACCATCTCCGGCAGCTTTCCCCGGAGGTGATGGCTTCGGACGCCTACCTCTTCCAGCCCACCGACATCAGGCGAGGCTTGGATTCTTCGGTGGATATCGCGTATTACCTCGCGGAAGATGCCGAAGAGGTGGAGATCACCTTCTTCAGTGACTCCAACGGGACGTCGGAAACCTTTACCGGGGAAGCAGCGGCTGAGGAAGAAGAGGCTGAGGAAGAAGAGGCTGAGGAAGAAGAGGCTGAGGAAGAGGAGGAAGCACCGTCCTTTGGACAAACCCAGCGGCGTCAGTCTCCCAGCGTTCGGGACGGGCTGAACCGGTTCCGGTGGAATATGCGTCTGGACGGATACACCGATTTCGAGGGGAGAATCTTCTGGGCTGCCGGAAACACGGGGCCAAGCGTCGTGCCTGGAGAGTACAAGGTCAGATTGACGGTCGATGGCACCGTCATCGGCACGAGCTCCTTCAACATTGGTTTGGACCCCCGGATCACCGGCGTCACGACGGCCGACCTCCAGGCCAGGTTCGATCTGGCGGTGCAAGTCCGAGATCGGGTGAGCCAAGCCAATGAAACGGTGATTAGGATCAGGGAGGTAAAAGCCCAGGTTGACGAGCGGCTCGAGGAATCGGACGACGCGGATCTGGCATCTGCCGCTGAGGAGTTCAATCTGGCCCTCACCGCCGTGGAGGGTGAGATCTATCAGATCAAGAATCGGAGCAATCAGGACCCCTTGAACTACCCCATCAAGCTGAACAACAAGCTTGCCGCACTCCTGGGGGTGGTAGAGGGCTCGGAGAACCGGCCGACGGAACAGTCCTACCGGGTATTCCAGTATCTGAGCGATGCTCTGGATACGGAAATGGGACGACTCCACGAGGTATTCCAGAATGACTTGCCGGCATTAAATGAGCGCCTCAGCGCCCTTGGCCTCGATCCGATCGCGGTCAGCCACAGACCGTAGGTCTTTCAGCAGTTCGGTTGGGGCGTTGACCTCCGGGCCCCTTTTGGGGCCCAGGGGAATTGACCGTAGTCAGGGATACTGGTAGCGTCCCTTTTTTCGGGGGTGGATCGGAACTGGTGTTCCGACTGGTCTTCAAAACCAGCTGGCCCGGCTAAAACCCGGGTAGGTGGGTTCGATTCCCACACGCTCCCGCCATTTACAGGGATGCGGCGAGGAGAGGCGTCTTCGCCGCATCCTTTTCAGCCAGTCTCCGATCCGGGAACCGGAGAAGGAAGTGCTCCTGTTGAGCGGTTTCAAAGACATCAGCGTGATTCTCAACCCCCAGGCCAGTGGGGGTAGAGGAGCCCGGGTCCGGCCGAAGTTGGAAGATGCTCTCCGACGTCGGGATCTGTCCTATTCTCTCGTTCAGACAGAAGAGCCCGGGCATGCTACAGCCCTGGCTAGTGAGGCCATGGGCCGAGCTCCCGATCTGGTTCTGGTCGTCGGGGGGGATGGCACGATCCACGAAGTAGCCAATGGCCTGCTGAGCAGGGAAGGGGCCCGCCCCCCCATTGGCGTCATTCCCGTCGGTACCGGAAACGACTTCTTCCGAATGGTGGGGGGACCGAAAGGCCCGGAAAAAGCCCTCGATGCGCTCCTTTCAGGAACGGTTAAGGACTTCGAGGTGGGGGAAGTCCACTACAGCGGGAAATCATCCTATTTCGTGAACCTCCTCGGTTTGGGAGTGGATGTGGAGGTCCTTCGAAAGCGGGAGAGCTACCCACGCCTAAAAGGACTCCCTCAGTATCTGGCCGCTCTGGTGTCAGCTTTGTGGAGCTTCCGTCCTTCTTCCGTACGAGTGACCCTGGGCCCCGCCGAGGGGACGACTTCGGGTGAGGTGATCGACGAGCGGACCATTCTCATGGCTGTGACGGTAGGACCCTCGGTGGGAGGTGGTTTCCTTTTGAGTCCGGAAGCCTCTCCTTACGATGGGTTGTTGGATCTATTTTTTGTTAAGCCCCTGGGGGTGGTGAAGCTGGCCCGATATATCCCGAAGGTGATTCGCGGCACCCACCAGGGCCTACCGGAGTTGGTTCAGCGAAGGGTGAATTCCTTGACAATCGAGAGATCTGACAAGGTACCGTTCTTTTTCGAAATGGACGGCGAGAACGTCCCTGATCCAGTGACGGGGCTGGAGGTCGTGGTCCACCCAGGGCTACTCCAGGTCCTCGTACCGGGGGAGGCGGATTGAACGCCTGGGCTCGAGCCTCCCTCGTCCTTCTGGTCCTTGTGTCGGCCCGCGGGGTCCACAATCCGCCGCCTCTTCTTGGGCAGGTGCCGGACACCTTAGGCGCCGACTCATCTCCTGCCGAAACCGTGCCTAAAACAATCTCGCCCCGGGGAGCCTTTATCCGCTCGGCTCTGATCCCGGGATGGGGGCATGCCGAGGTCGGGGCGTTCGTTCGGGGAGGGTTCTATTTCGGAGTCGAGGCCGCTGCAGGCTTCATGGTCTACAAGACTCAAACCAGGATTACCCAGACCGGAGCCCAGCTATCTATGAGGGAGGAGGTCGTTACGGCCCGCTTGGTCGCCCAGGGGGAGACCGACCCAGCAGCGATCGAGACTGCCCTGGCCGAGGATCCGGTAGTGGAGGACCTGAGGTCGTTGGAGGAGACCCGGAAAGAGCAGCGGGAAGACTGGATCGCCCTGGGGCTCTTCTTCATGCTAATCGGTGGGGTGGACGGCTACGTTTCGGCCCACCTGGCGGACTTTCCCGTGGCAGTCGTAATCGAACCGAACGCCAACCTGGGGATGGAACTGGGGTTTTCTCTACCGGTTAGCTTCTGACGACGATCGGTCTCGCCAATCCAAGAGGCGGGGCGGTTCACCCTCTGCCAGAACCGCATAACTTCGGTTTACCAGCCAATCCCCCGAATTCAGGTAATACTGCCCTGGCCGGACCTCTTTCAGGACCGGCATGTGGGTATGCCCAAGAGCCACGAGGTTCAGCTCGGGGGAGGCGGCCAGCTGTTGCGTTGCCCACTCCTCCAAAAACTCGAAACGAGCTACCTGTTTGGGCGTTGGAGCCCCTGTTTGCAGCAGGGTACTTGAGACCCGTCGGGCCACCCAGGCCCCCAGGTCCGGGTGGAGCCACCTGAAGGCATAACGGGCCGGGGAGCCACGGAGGACCCTCTTCAAGACTCGATACCCCAGATCGCCGGTCCCCAATCCGTCTCCATGGGCCAGGAGGGTCTTATTTCCGGCCAGATCCAAAACGGTGGGTTCCTGGAGAAACTGAACGCCGATCTCCCCGGTGAGATAGTCTCCCCCCCACCAATCATGGTTTCCGCCCATCATCAGGACGGGCACACCCGAATCGACCAGGGAAGCGAGGGCTCCCAGAACCCTGGTGTGGCCCCGGGGAATCGCGCTCTTGTACTCGAACCAGAAGTCGAAGAGGTCGCCGTTGATGACAACCTTCGAGGCTTCCGAACCGGCTGATTCGAGCCAAGCCAGGAAGGCTTCTCCGGTTTCAGGAGGCGCCGCTCCCAGATGGACATCGCTGGCGAGATAAATCGGTGGACCTTGCATGACGCAAGAAGGTAGAAGGCACATGGGCGGCATCACAAGGTGACTGGCCTCAAGGATCCACAGGAACCGGGATTGTCCAACTCGAGCTTTTTCCTCAGCTTGCTTGTGTCGGGACCTCCCCCGGCAAACCAGACCCTCACCGATACCGGTGACAAGGAGAGCATGGTCTTATTCGGCCCGTACCGGTTCGGACCCCACTGCCCCGTGGACCATGGGCCGGGCTTCTGGCCGTCCCACGGTCTGGCCGGACTCCTGATTCTCCTTCTTTTTGGATGCCAGGCCGGGGGTGGCCAATCCGGGCCACTGACCCTCGATACGAGGGCCCAGGGGGTAGCGGCTGAAGCCCTCGAAACCAGCATGCCGGACAATCCGGTTCAGATCAGCTTTGATTTTCGCCTCAAGGAGGCGGACCTGAGGTTCTCCGGAAGAGGGGTTGCCAGGGTCCAGCCACCCTATCGGCTAAGAATCGATCTCTATTCAAACGGGGGGGAGTCCCTGTTCCGGGCCGCCCTTGTGGAGAGCGAGCTACGGGTGCCAGCGGGTGTCCCCCTGGATCTGGCGCCGCCCCCGTCTCTACTTTGGGCAGCCCTCGGTGTCTTCAGGCCCGATGCGGAACAACGCCTCCTGGGAGGGAGGGGATCGGGTGACGGGACCATGACCCTTCACTACAGCGGAACCGAGATGGAAGAACTTCGGTTCCGCCTAGTGGACGGGGGGCTCACAAGGGCCGAAATTCTGGAAGACGGCCATCTTATTGAAGAGGTTGATCTGGAGTGGGATAACTCAAACCGCAGGGTGGAGGAAACCGTATACCGGAATCGTGCCCTGTTCGTGGAACTGACTTTCACCCTTCGATCAGTTGAAAATGTCGATGCTTTTCCCGATGAAATCTGGGATCCCGGACGCTGAAAACGGTCGGGGACGAGAGCCTATGAGAAAGATACTCTTAGGACGGCCGAGAGTCGTTCTTGTTCTGGCGGTCGCACTCTCCATGCCTGGTTGCATGTACAGCTTCCAGGCCGGTGCAGGTTTTCCGGATCATGTGGAGACCGTGGCCATCCTGCCCTTTGAGAACGACACGACCCGACCGGAGATCACGGACGAAGTATTCGCCTTGCTTCTCAAAGAGTTTCCCAGGTCCCAGGGTCTGCAACCAGCCGGTTTTGACGTCGCCGACGCGGTGGTGCGGGGAGTAATCAAGAGCTATGAGATTTCCACACCGAGTTATCGTTCAACCGGAGACGTCCCCCAGGTTCTGCAGCGACAGGTTCGGCTGATGGTTGAGGTCGAGATCGTCAACCTTGCGGATGACGAGGTGCTTTGGCATAGCCCGGGGATCTCGGTTCAAGGCGAATATCTGGAAGAAAGCGAGACCGAGGAGGTGGGGCGTGGCATCGCCATAACCCTCCTCGTCCAGCGTATCGTGGACGGCGCCCAATCGAATTGGTAAGTTCCCGGCTGTCCTTCGGCAGAAAACCCCGAGAACCACAACTGAATTGGATCAAATGCGCCCAGGTCGCTACATACTCCTGACTCTTACCCTCTTCGGGCTGTGGCTCCTGCTTTCAGGCCACTACAACCCCATGACGATCGGGTTCGGAGTTCTCTCCAGCCTCCTCGTCACCTATGTCGCATGGAGGATGGATCGGGAAGATAAGTACGCATTCCCCCTGATTTTCACTCTTCGCCTCCCGGTCTATTGGGTCTGGCTGTTGAAGGAGATGCTCAAAGCGAATCTGAATGTCTCTCGGATCATCCTTTCACCCAAGCTCCCCATCAGCCCCATCATGGTGCCCTTCAGGGCCTGCATGAAATCCGATTTGGCCCGGATGATCTACGCAAACTCCATTACCCTCACCCCGGGGACAATTACCACTGGAACCGAAGGGGACATTCTTCGCATCCACGCCCTAACATGGGAGGACGTGGATGGTCGGGAAGAAGACGAGATGGGCCAGCACATTTGCGGCCTTGAATGCCCGTGGAGCCAGAGGCCATGATGTTCGTCGTCACCTCCGTGGCCATCCTGATCACCATGGCGCTGGCACTGGTCCGGGCGTTCCTCGGACCCACGGTCTATGACCGGGTCCTGGCCATGAACATGTTCGGCACCAAGACCGTGTTGATCATCGCTGTGGCCGGCTTCCTTGCTGGACGACCGGACTTTCTCGACCTGTCTCTTGTTTATGCTCTCATCAACTTCATCGGCACTCTGGCCGTACTGAAGTTCTTCGAGTTCGGGGATCTGGGTCGGCGGCTGGACCGAAGGGGAGGGCGATAATGGCCCTTGCATTGGACCTGATCAGCTGGGCCTTCCTCCTGGCAGGATCGTTTTTCGCGATTACGGGTGCGGTCGGAGTGATTCGGATGCCGGATGTTTTCACGCGCCTTCACGCCTCCGGAGTGACGGATACAGGGGGAGCAGGCCTCATCCTCATCGGCTTGATGTTTCAGGGCGGCCTGACCCTGGTGACGGTCAGGCTAGCCCTGATCCTTGGTTTCCTCTGGTTTTCCAGCCCGGTGTCCACGTATGCCCTGGCCCGGGCGGCCCTGGCTGGGGGGGAAGAGCCCTATTGGGCTGAGGACCTCGACCTCCCTCCCACAGCACGGATCCCTGGGTTCTCCGCCGGTCTACCGCCAAGGGGGGAGTCGAACGACTAAGATGGGAAACTTCCTCGATTTCGCTCTCCTCGCCTTTCTCGCCGCCACCTCTCTGGCGGTAGTCCGAACTACGAAGCTCTTCGCGGCGGTCATGCTGGCGGGGATCTACAGCCTGCTGTCTGCAGGTCTTTTCACGGTCATGGATGCGGTAGACGTTGCCTTTACGGAAGCAGCTGTTGGTGCCGGCATCACCACGGTTCTTTTCCTTGCGACCCTGGCTCAGGTCGGGTCGAAGGTCAAAACTCCACAGCTTAGAATTCGGGACATATCAGCGAAAGTCCCGGATCGACGCCCGATCTTCCCGCTAGTGGTGGTCCTGGTGATGGGCGGAATCCTCATCTACGGGACCCTCGACATGCCCCCGTACGGGGACCCCTCCAACCCCGTTCACCAACACGTGGCGCCCCACTATCTAAACGAATCGGAACACGAAATCGGGGTGCCGAATGTGGTCACGTCGATTCTGGCTTCCTACCGGGGTTTCGACACCTTCGGGGAGACGACAGTGGTGTTCACCGCCGCCATCGGGGTCATGATTCTCCTTTCGGCCATGAGGCGGAAGGATCGATACGGGGAAGAGCAGTGGGGTGAGGAAGATGTGCCCGATCTTTCCGGAGGGGTCGTCCCCACGTTCTGGCTAGGGGCCGACGGACGCATGAGAGCCGATCCCCACGACCTGATGCTTGGTGAGGATGAGAGGACCAAATGAGTGATCAGGTCATCCTCCGCGTGGCGACGAAGATCATCGTGCCCACCATCCTCCTCTTCGCCCTCTACGTCCAGTTTCACGGGGACTATGGTCCGGGCGGTGGTTTCCAGGCCGGGGTGATTTTTGCGGCCGGCTTCATTCTCTATGCCCTGGTTTTTGGCCTACGAAGGACCCACCGGGTCCTCCCCACCTGGGTGGCTCGGATGTTCGCGAGCGCCGGTGTCCTCCTCTACGGAGGTGTGGGGATTGCGACCATACTCCTCGGGGGAGCCTTCCTGGACTATGGGGTCCTGGCGCACGACCCGGAACATGGGCAGCACTACGGGATTCTCCTCGTGGAACTGGGAGTCATGACCACTGTCTTCGGAGTCATGGTGACCATCTTCTACTTCTTCTCGGCCCGGGGGAGGGAAGACCTGTGAGAGTGCTAGGGCTCTATAACTATTGGATCTTCATTTTCCTGATGATGGTGGGCTTCTACGTCCTCATCTCCCGGCGGAATCTGGTCAAGAAGATCCTTGGTCTGAACATCTTCCAGACCTCTGTGTTCATCTTCTACATCAGCATGGGAAAAATCATCGGTGGGACCGCACCGATTCTCTTGGAGGGGGGGGAAGAGGTGGTGTATTCCAACCCGGTCCCCCATGTGTTGATTCTTACGGCCATCGTGGTGGGGGTATCCACTACCGCGGTGGCCCTCTCGCTGGTAGTGAGGATCAAAGAGGCTTACGGTACGATCGAGGGGGATGAAATCACGGCCATGGACAACAAGATGCCACCGCCATGACCGAACACCTTCCCGCCCTCCTGGTCGTGGTCCCCCTCCTGGCGGCCCCCATCGTAGCGCTCCTGCGCTGGGGGCGTGCCGCATGGGCCACGTCACTTGGAGTCAGTTGGGCCGTCCTGGCCATGGCCCTGCTGGTCCTCAGGAGGGTCATGGAGGAGGGCACGGTCATCTACTCCCTCGGGGGTTGGGCTGCCCCTATCGGCATCGAGTACCGGATCGACCCCGTGAACGCCTGGGTCCTGATCATCATCGCGGCTATCGGAGCGGTGGTCATGCCCTACGCCCTGGCCAGCCTCGAGCGGGAGATAGAGCGGGAGAGAATCCCCCTCATTTATTCGGCTCTTCTCCTCTGCCTGACAGGCCTTCTGGGAATCGCCGCCACGGGGGACGTGTTCAACCTTTTTGTGTTCCTGGAAATCTCTTCCATCTCAGCCTACGTCCTCATCGCGTCCGGGCCGGACCGAAGGGCCCTGCACGCAGCATATAAGTACCTCATCATGGGGAGCATCGGGGCCACATTCATCGTCATCGGCATCGGGATGCTGTACATAATGACGGGGACCCTGAACATGATGGACCTGGCTCGGCTCCTTCCCAATGTCAGCAGCAGAGTTGTTTCGGTCGCCTTCGCGTTCCTTACGGTGGGAATCTGTCTAAAGCTTGCCCTTTTCCCCCTCCATCTGTGGCTCCCCGACGCCTACACCTTCGCACCGTCCGCCATCACGGCATTCCTGGCCTCCACGGCGACGAAGGTGGCGGTTTACATGCTGTTGAGGTTCTTCTTCACCATATTTGGGCCCACGTTTTCTCTTGAGGTCATGAGTTTCCAGGCGGTGCTCCTTCCCCTGGCTCTGATCGGCATCGTGTGGGCTTCCCTTATGGCGATCTTCCAGAGGAACGTGAAGCGCCTCCTGGCCTACTCCAGCGTGGCCCAGGTCGGGTACATGATCCTGGGCATCAGCCTGGCTTCGGTAACCGGCCTCACCGCGGCCCTCCTGCACCTCTTCAACCATGCCCTCATCAAGGCTGCCCTGTTCATGGCCGTAGGAGCCGTCATGTATCAGGTCGGATCCGTTCGGATCGAAGCCATGCGAGGATTGGGGAAGAAGATGCCGTGGACCATGGCTGCCTTCGTCCTCGGAGGCCTCTCCCTCATTGGAGTTCCGGGTACGGTGGGATTCATCAGCAAATGGTACCTGGTTCTGGCTGCAGTGGAAGCTGGTTTATGGTTCATCGCCGCCGTTGTCCTGGTCGGATCCCTCCTGGCCCTGATCTATATCTGGAGGGTCGTGGAAGCAGCCTATTTCCATGAATACGTGGGACATTTGGAGGTAAAGGAGGCACCTCTCTCTCTCCTTATCCCGATCTGGACCCTGGTTCTGGCGAATCTCTACTTCGGCCTCCATTCCTCGCCTACGACTGGAATCGCCATTCGAGCAGCTGAGACTCTCCTGGGGGTGGGATCTTGAACCCGATTCAAGCCCTCAGCGACCTCCCTTCCAGTGGGGCCGGCCCCTTGGTGGCTTTGTTGCTACCCCTTCTGGGCACTGTTTTTATAGGCCTTTTCAGGAACAAGCCGAACCTGCGGGAAGCGGCGACGCTCACCACGGGTGTGGCCCTATTCGGGGTCATTCTCTCCTTTTGGCCGGAGATCATGGCCGGAGGGCGACCCCAGGTCACGCTGGCCGTACCCATTCCGGGAATCCCCCTCCTATTGGAGATCGAGCCTCTGGGGTACCTGTTCTCCCTGGTTGCCTCTTCCCTCTGGATCGTGACGTCCCTCTACTCCATCGGGTATATGCGGGGCCATCACGAGAAGAATCAGACCCGGTTCTATTTCTTTTTTGCGGTGGCCATCTCGGCAACCATGGGAGTGGCCTTCTCAGGGAACCTCTTTACCCTCTTCCTCTTCTACGAGGTTCTCACCCTATGCACCTTCCCTCTGGTGACCCATCACCAGACCGGGGAGGCTAAACGGGCGGGAAGGATTTACCTGGGAATCCTCCTCAGCACTTCCGTGGGGTTCCAGCTTCTTGCTATCATCTGGACCTATTCCATTGCCGGCACCCTGGACTTCCGGGCCGGCGGAATTCTGGACGGGCACATCGCGGCCGGTACGGTCCCCATCCTCCTCGCCCTCTTCGTCTTCGGGGTAGGGAAGGCGGCCGTAATGCCCTTCCATCGGTGGCTCCCTGCAGCCATGGTGGCGCCAACCCCGGTCTCGGCCCTACTCCATGCAGTGGCGGTGGTGAAGGCCGGAGTGTTCACCATCCTGAAGGTATCGGTCTTCATCTTTGGGCCGGCCCTCATTTCCGAAACCGGAGCTGCCGACATCCTTCTCTGGGTTGTCGCTGCTACCATCATCATCGGGTCCCTGGTGGCCTTCACAAAAGACAACCTGAAAGCCCGTTTGGCTTACTCCACTATCAGCCAGCTTTCCTATATCGTGCTCGGGGCTCTATTGGCCAATGAGTGGGGGATCATCGGTGGAGGCATGCACATCGTGATGCACGCCTTTGGGAAGATCACGCTCTTCTTCGCGGCTGGAGCCATCATGGTGGCGGCCCACAAGACCGATATCAGTCAGATGAAAGGGTTGGGGCGGACGATGCCCTTCACCTTTGGGGCCTTCTTCATCGGAGCCCTCAGCATCATTGGACTTCCTCCTGCTGGAGGATCTTGGAGCAAATGGTTCCTTGGGATGGGAACACTGGAGGCGGACCAGTTGGGCCTCCTGGCCGTACTCATGGTCAGCTCCGTTCTTTCCCTGGTCTATCTCCTCGAGGTGCCGGTGAAGGCATTCTTTGGAAAGCCCTCCGAACCCCTCCAACATGAAGGAGTCCATGAGGCCCCCATCCCCTGCTTGATCGCAATGGGTATCACTGCTCTGGCCACCATTGGCCTGTCCATCTATCCGGTACCCTTCTACCAGCTCATGCTGCTGGTGGTTGGGAATTAGCCGAGGAGGCGTGAGCAGATGAAACCTGACGGCGAGAAAGAGCGCTTCCTGGACAGGCAGGGGAACGTCGACCGCCTCCTGTGGGGTGCGACGGTCATTGGGCTCATCCTCCTTGCCGTGGATCTTTTCTTCCATCGGCACGTCTATCATTCCTGGGAACATCTGCTCGGGTTCTACGGAATCTTCGGGGCCCTGGGGATCGTGTTACTGGTTCAGCTCTCCAAGGTTTTACGGCGGTTGGTGATGCGGAAAGAGGACTACTATGAGTCCGATTGACTTTCCGCCCTTCGTCCTCTTCTTCGCGGCAGCGCTCCTCACCCCATTCCTACGAGGATGGGCCCGGAAAGGGGTCCTCCTTCTGGTTCCGGTCATCGGGGGACTCAGCCTGATCGGAATGGAGGCCGGCTCTTTCGGCGAAATCTCCATCCTCGGCTATTCCCTCACCCTGATGCGGGTGGACAAACTGAGTCTCCTGTTCGGCTACCTGTTTCACCTGGCCTCATTCCTGGCCTTTTTGTTCGCCATCCACCTGAAGGAGGAGGAAGGGGCGACTCTTC
>CAYOVN010000063.1:0-17862 GCA_964407425.1 uncultured Gemmatimonadaceae bacterium | reverse complement strand
CGGCAGAGCACGGACTGGGTGCCCAAAACCCGGCGAGCGCCGACTACCTCCACACTCTCATCGAACTGAAGAAGTTGGCGTTTGCCGACCGGAACCAATGGGTGACGGACCCGGAGTTCGTTGAGATCCCTCTTGGGCAATTGCTGGATGGAGAGTACCTGGCGAATAGGGCGGGTTTAGTGGATCCGGCCAGGGCCGACTCGGTTGTGGAAACCGGCGTGCCCTACTCTCCCTCGCCTGGCGGCACCGGGCCCGGCCCAGACGATCTCGATGACTCTGGGGACACGGTCTATCTGACTGCCGTGGATCAGTGGGGGAATGGCGTAAGCTGGATCCAGAGTCTCTTTAATACGTTCGGATCAGGGATTCTCGAACCGGAGAGCGGTGTGGTCCTTCAGAACCGGGGAGCCCTCTTCTCCCTTGATCAGGATCACCCCAACATCGTGGCCCCTGGAAAGCGACCCTATCACACGCTCACCCCCCTCATGGCGCTCCGGGGTGACGATCTGGCCTTCACACTGGGGACCCCCGGGGGGGACGGTCAGGTCCAATCACTGACCCAGATTATCAACAATCTCCTCCTTTTCGGAATGACCCCCCAGGAGGCGATCGAAGCTCCGCGATTCCGGAGTTATCCCGGTCTGGAAGTATCCATCGAAGATCGGATTCCAGCCGAGGTGATTCGAGATCTCGAGGGACGAGGCCACATCCTGACAGTGGTTTCGGGATGGACCGCCACCTTCGGGGGAGCCCAGATGATTTATGTGGATCCGGAAACGGGCGCGTTGGCGGTGGGTAGCGACCCCAGGCGAGAGGCGTACGGATTGGCGTACTAACGGGCTGGCTTACTAAAGGTCAGGCCATCATCAACTCGTCCACATGGGCAGCTACCGCGGTAGCGAGCCCCGGGGGGTTGTAGCCTCCCTCCAGGACGGATAAGAGCTTCCCACCACCGGCAACTTCGGCGATTTCCACCATGATCCGGGTGAGTTCCCGGAACCCGTCGTCGGTCACCTCGAAGCCCCCCAGGGGATCCTCAGTCCTGGAATCGAAACCGGCGGAAATAAGGGTCAGCTCGGGTTGGAATTCCCTGGCCGCCGGGAGCAGATCGTTTCGGAAAGCCCCAACGATTTCTTCGTTTCCGGCGCCGGGGGCGAAAGGACGGTTCATTGTGAACCCCAGCCCACTCCCCTCTCCAGTTTCCTCCACACTTCCAGTGTTTGGATAGAGAGGGCTCTGGTGAGTGCTCATGAAAAACACCGACCCGTCCTCATAGAAAGTGTCCTGGGTTCCGTTCCCGTGGTGGACATCCCAGTCGGCGATGAGAACCCGTTCGATGCCGTAGGTCTTCTGAGCATATCGGGCTGCGATGGCCACATTGTTAAAAATGCAGAAACCCATCCCACGTTCTGCCGAGGCATGGTGGCCAGGGGGCCGAAGGGCGCAGAAGGCGTTCTTGGCTTTCCCATTCATGACCTGATCCACTGCCGAAACCACTCCTCCCACCCCGGCCAGCGCTACCTGGTAGCTGGCTGGCGAGATGTTGGTGTCCCCGGTAGAGAGGCGTCGAACCCCAGCCTCGCATTCGCTTCGGACCAGCTCGATGTAGTCGGGGGTGTGGACCAGCCCCACCGTTTCGGGTGTGGCTTCCCGGTTGGGAACAGGAAGAAGTGGCCCGACGCCAGGGTCCCCGTTGACTCGGTCACGGATTGCTGTGAGCCGGGCTGGGCTCTCCGCATGTCCATCCCCCGGGTCATGATCGAGGAAAAGGTCCGAGTAGAGAAAACCGGTTTTCCTTGGAGCCAGGAACTCTGCTAGACACCCTTGCTGCGACAGGAGAGCCGTCGCACCAAGGGTGCCAAGAAGGAACTCGCGTCTTTTCATGCCTACCTCGCGAAGGACTGGCCTATCTGGTGTAGACTACCTTCCCACCCACGATGGTGTAGTCCACCAACGCGTCCATGATCTCCTCTTCAGGACCCGTCATGAAATCCCGATCGAAGATGGCGAAGTCCGCCAGGTACCCCTCTTTGATCATGCCCTTTCGGTCTTCCATGAACTGAGCATAGGCGGAGCCCAGGGTGTAGAGCTCGATTGACTCCTCGGCGGAGAGCTTCTGATCAGGGAACCATCCGTCACCCTCTTCGCCCATGCGGTCCTTCCGGGTCACGGCGGCGTAGATGCCCTCGAGGGGGGGGAGTGGCTCAACCGAGTAATCCGTACCGAAAGCGATCTTTACGCCGGCGTCCAGTAGCCGCCTCCAGGCGTAGGCGCCCTTGCTCCGCTCCAGGCCGATGCGCTTTTCTGCGAACCGTTTGTCGGTGATGCAGTGGGTGGGCTGCATCGAGGCCACCACGCCCAAACTGGCGAACCGGGGGATGTCCTCGTCGATAAGAACCTGGGCATGTTCGCTCCGGTGCCTGCTTTCCCTGACGCCATTCACTTCCTGGGCCTTCTCATAAGCGTTGAGGGTCCAGTTGTTGGCTTTTGTGCCGATGGCGTGGATTCCTACCTGGAACCCTCGGGCGTCGGCGGCCACGATTTTCTCCTCAAATTCCTCGTAGGGCATCATGGGGAGCCCAGACTTGTCGGGTTCGTCTTCGAAGGGCTCGAAGAAGAGGGCGGTGCCGGAACCAAGCGTCCCGTCGATGAATCCCTTGATGTACCCGAACCGGATCCAATCGCCGCCATGGGGGAACTGATCCCTGAGCGCTTCGAACCGATCCAGCTGGTCCGGGTCGGCGGTGAGGCGGCCATCGATATCCACCCGGACGGTGAGTTTCCCTTCATCCATCATACGCTGGTACATCTCTCCGTTGCCTCCACCGGCGTGTTGGATGCTGGTGATTCCCAATTTCCGGGTGAACTCCAGCATGGCGTCCCACCCCTCGGCCCTCAGCTCAGCCCGTTCCTCAGGGGTCCGCTCGACTTGCACAGCCCCGTATTCAAGAAGGCCTCTGGCCTGTTCCTTGAAAATCCCTGTGGCTTCACCCGTCACGGGATCCCTCTGGATTTCTCCACCAAAGGGGTCCGGGGTTTCATTGGTGATTCCGGAGGCCCGGAGGACATAGCTGTTCACCAGGCTCGAGTGGCCATCGGTCCGGCTCAGAGCGACCGGATTGTTCGGCGCCACTTCGTCCAGGAGTTCCTTAGTTGGCCACTCCTTGTCATCGAACATCTCGTGCTCCCAATGGCCGCCCCGAATGAGGACCCCAGGCTCGACCTGGGCCACCCGCTCCCTGACCTTCTCGGTGATGATGTTCTTGTCTGTGATGTACCTGAGCTCGATGTACTCGGTATCCAGACCACTGTAGTGGGCGTGGGCGTCGTTAAAGCCGGGAATCATGAGCTTCCCTTGGGCATCCACGACCTCGGTGCCTTCACCGATATAAGCCTCGATGGCGCTATTGGAGGTAACGGCAATGATCTTCTCGCCGATGACCGCCACCGCCTCGGCCCTGGGGTTGTCTTTGTCGATGGTCACCACGTTGGCGTTCATGACGACCAGGTCTGCCGGGGGACCGGAGTACTGAGGTCCACATGCGGCAAGGGTGAGGAAAAGTGCGGCGAAACCGAGTGTGGAGATCCTCCTGAACATCGTCCATCTCCTGGCTGTTTTGGTCAAAAGCGGTCGAAGAAGATCCGTGTATTTAACCGGGCTAATCGATCTCTGCAACGGGGAGGAAAGTGGCCGGCCAGGGTAGGTTAAGCGCGAAGTGCCGATGGTGAAGATCACGTGATAGAAGAGCTGGACCTGGGAACAGAAAGAAGAGGGCCGCCCCTACAGGGACGACCCTCGGTGTTGTTATGTGGCTTCTCCCGGCCTCTTTCCTCGGCCGATTCCTAACCGGAGGGAGCGTTGTGACTCCGGTCCACATGAAGCGTTTGGGTGAAAGTCTGCTCGCCGACCTTCAGAATCACGGTGTAGGTTCCCGGCTCAACGGCCGATCCTGGCTCGGACCGGGAGGGGAACAGCCCTCCGCCTCCGCGTCGGCCACGGCCGCCCTGGTTGCCCCGTACCAATTGGGTGATCTGTTGCTGAAGGGAGGCCTGGCCACCCCCGCCACCCCGGCCTCCGGCTCCACCTGTGGGCCGTCCCTCGGCCGGGCGTTCAACAAAGGCACTCACTCCTGGGACGCCACCCCCGCCACCTCCGCCCCCGAACCCACCGGCACTGGACGGTTGACGGAGCTGCTCAGCGATGCCGTCGAGTTCTTCCCTGTCTGATCCGGCTGTTTCCATGGAGTCCACCACAAAAGTCAGCCGCTTATCGATGGCGATGCTATCCCGGACTTCGGATGGGGATTTTGGCAGAGGTGTGCCCTGGCCCCGCATGTTCCAGTTCGCCGTATTCAGGCCCACCCGCTTTGTTCCAGTCAGGCTTTGGAGCTCGTCGCCGTCGGGATTCTGGATGATGATCTCAACATCCCCCTCTGGGGCCTCACCCAGCCAATATCGGATTTGGGCCGCCGACGAAGGGCTCCCTGCCTGGAAGTAGGCCTGGGCCGTGAACTGGCCTCCCGTGGGCCGGGTTCCGAAGTGATAAGCCGGAGCCGGTTCGAATAGATGCGCGTCCGACGCCATCACCGATGCATCGAGCTGCTGGAGGGGGGTGATGTTCACGATCCAGATTGATCGCCCATGGGTCCCAGCGATCAAATCTCCTTCTCTCGGATGGATCTGGAGGTCGTGAACCGGGACGGTTGGGAAGCCGTTCATGAAGCGGTCCCAAGATGCGCCCCTGTCGAGGGATACGTAGAGGCCCACGTCCGTGCCCACAAACAGGAGATTGGGATTCACCGGGTCCTCACGAACGACGTGGGCGAAATCCGGCTTCCCGGTCGGGAGGTCGCTAGCAATAGACTGGAAGCTTTCGCCTCTGTCATCCGAAACCACCACGTAGGGGGTGAAGTCTCCCCGGCGGTGGTTGTCGAAAGAAACAAACACCCGATCCGCGTCATGGTGGGAGGGCTCGATACGGCTCACATAGGTGCCGTCGGGAATCAGGCCATCCAGATGTGCCGTGAGATCAGTCCAACTGTCTCCATCGTTGGCGCTCACCCACAGGTTGCCGTCGTCGGTCCCGGCATAGAGGAGACCCTTCTGAACGAAAGACTCCGCAAGGGAAACGATGGTGGCGAAGGTTTCAGCTCCCGTGTTGTCTACCGTGATACCCCCGGTGGTGGTGGTACTGATTCGGATTTTCTCCTCATCCTGCCGGGAGAGGTCCTGAGAGATGGGGATCAGGTCATCCCCCTGGTTTGTGGACTTCAGGACCCGGTTTGCTGCGGCATACACTACATCAGGATCGTGGGGTGAGATGAAGAACGGGGTGTTCCAGTTGAAACGGAGTTGGAGGCTGGCCGAGTCGGCGCTGGCCTGGGCCTGAAGCTCCCCGATTCTGGCTGCATGCTGGCTCGGCATGGGTTGTGTGCTGTCAGGCCAGAGCATGGCGATGGAGTCCTGGAGCTCCCGGTACGAGTCCCGCCAATTGGGACGACCAAAGGACTGTCGTTCGCCGGTGGCCAGGTTGGAACGGCCCATGTTTCCGCCCTGGGACTCGGAGTAGACGATGTCGGGGTTCCGGGGGTCCTGCTGAGTGACAAAACCATCGCCGCCACTAACCATGAACCAGTCGTGGTTGGTGATGGTCCCTCGGGCCTTCCGGCTGGGGCCACACCAGGTGTAGTTGTCCTGGAGGCCTCCGCAGACGCGGTACGGCATATCCATGTCGTAGCTAACTGCGTAAAACTGGCCGATGGAGAATGTGTTGGGAAAGGTATAGTTCCCGCCCTGATCGAAGCTCACGGCGATGCCGCCGTCGTTGCCCAACACGACCCGCTCTGGATCATAGGGATCGATCCAGATGGCGTGGTAGTCTACATGGACCGCCTGCCCTGCGGTTGCCGCGGTCCGCCCGCCGTCGGTGGTGTAACGGAGGGAGGAGAAGTAAACCCGGTCAGGATCGACCGGATCGACCCGGACCTCTGAGTAATAGAAGGGCCGGGAGTTGAAAGTGTTCATCTGTTCCCACGTGTCTCCGCCGTCCTGGGAGCGGTAGAGGCCTGATCGGGGCTCAGATCCCCCGTCTTCAGTTTCAAGGGGGGGAGCTTCCACCATGAGGTACATGACCTGGGGGTAGCTGGGAGCAAACGCCACTGTCAGGCGGCCCAGTTCCGTTTCCGGGATGCCCCCGCCCTCAACCTTGTCCCAAGTGTCTCCTCCGTCCGTGCTCTTCCACAGTGCACTTCCCGGACCTCCACTCTGGAGATAGTAGGGTCCCCTCACCCTCTCCCAGCTGGTGGCGAAGAGGATGTCGGGGTCCTTGGGATGGATGGCCACGTCCACAAAGCCTGCTTCGTCGCTCACGAAGTTCACCAACTCCCACGTGTCGCCCCCGTCCGTAGTCTTGTAGAGTCCGCGCTCGGGGTTCGATCTCCAGAGGGCCCCTAACGCGGCCACCCAGACCACATCAGGATTCTGGGGGTGAACGACGATCCGACCGATGTGTTCGGTGGCTTCCAGGCCCTTGAGCTCCCAGGTCTGGCCTCCGTCCATGGATTTGTAGATTCCGCCGCCCGGAGAAATGGAGTTCCGGGAATCTTCCTCCCCCGTGCCGGCCCAGATCTGCATGCTGTCGCTTGGTGCGATTGCCAGGTCCCCCATGGCCACGACGCGTTCGTTCTGGAAAAGGGGTTGGAAGGTCGTCCCGTTGTTGGTGGTCTTCCAGATGCCACCCGCGGCTGCGGCGACGTAGAACGTCTTGGACGGGCTCGGAAGCCCCTCGATGTCGGTGACTCTCCCGGACATGTTGGCGGGTCCGATGGAGCGCCACTCAAAACCATCGAGCCACTCCTCGGTCAGCCTGGGGCCATTCTGGGCTGCGGCGGGTGAGGCCAGGCCCAGGGACAGCACGGCGAGCAGGATTGAGGCAGGTCGGATGCTCATTCTGTTCATCCCTCGGTTCATCATTCTGGTGTCAGATCGCCCAAAAACCCCCTGAAGGCTCGGATCTCTATTGATCCGGAAGGGCTGGAAAAGGCCCCGGCAACATACGGCGGGTGAGGATGTGCCTCAAGCAAAGGGCACCCTCCTGCGGCGGGCCCGGAGAAACAACGCCCCGCCACCCGAAGGTGGCGGGGCGGTTTCTTCCCCGTTAGGCATCAACCCACCTGGCGGGTTTACATGGGTCTCCAATCCCCATGCCGTACCCGGCTCGGTGGACCAGTAAGGAAAATCTCATCCAGGTATCCGTCACTTCGGTAGTCGTAGATCTCCGCCACGGGGATGCGATCCACGGTGACCTCCAGGACTGTGGTGTTCCGGTCGGCCTGGAACCACTGGCCCCTGGTTTTTCCCCGAATGCCCATCCGTTTGGCGTGCCGTTCGATGTCTTTCACGGTCTCCTTACCCAGGAGGTGGCGAAGATCTTTCTCCTTTAGGGTGCCCTGGTACCGAATTTTTGGATTGGAAGCCGCCCTGGTCCGGACAGGTCCCCAAGCGGCGGCGACCCAGCCTCGGGCCGTCGGGCCGTGAGGGCTGACGCGGACAGGGAGCCTTCCCAAGGCAACGCCAAAGTCGATCCGTCCATTCCGGTATTCGACCCGGGCTCTGGTCTGGGCAGCGAGGGAATCGCCGGCGACTAGAAGAAGCGCCATCGCAATGCCCATCATGTACCTGTTCATCGTCCACCCCTTTCTCCTGCGAGGTTCTGCCGCCGGTGCGCCCGGCGGTGGACAGGGCCGGCGTGGGGCCCATGTCCAACAACCCTTAATGCAGTGGGCGTGCCACTGGCCGAGGCGTGGTCGCTAACCTGAAGGATGACATCGAATTAGGACATATATTCACTCGCTTGGAAGACTTGAAATGGTCTGTAAAATCTAGAAAACTGTCCCCTGGGGGGGACGAAATGCGGTAGGTTGAACCTCCGCAGCAGAAACAGGCCGGAGAGTCCACTGTTTCGTTGTCCAGGTGGAACACCTATTCTCGATCCATATCGGCAACCCTGAAACAGGAGGAGTTCTATGCTTCGCCGCCTTACGCCCCTGGCCTTCTTTCTCCTTCTCCTTTGCGTGTCTTTCTTCCCGCTCGATGCCCAGTCCCTCCGTCCTGTCACCGTCGGATCCCCCATGCCGGACTTCACTCTTCCTGTTTTCCAGGGGGGTGAGATCAGCATCTCCGAGTTGAGAGGGCAGAACGTGATGATCGTCTTTCCTCGGGGGCTCTCCCAACCGGACAGCTGGTGCCACATTTGCCCTTACCAGCATTCCGAGTTGGTGGAGTACGAGGAGCAAACCGGGTGGCAGGCCCGGGCGAACCTGAAAATCCTCTTTGTCCTTCCCTACAGTCAGGAAATGATCGGGGAGTGGGTCGATGCCTATCCCCAGCTCCTCCAGGACATCGAAGACGGAAAGAACCCGCCGAATCTCGAAAGCCTGGACGATGCCGGCCGGGCACGGATGGAGCGGCAAAGGCAGATTTATCCAAAAACCTATATGGAAAAAAAGGGTGAGGTGCCGATCCCGTTTCCCATACTCGTGGATGCGGACCGCACCATATCCGAAGGCCTGGGCTATTTCACCACGGATTGGAGTGGGAGCAACGCTGAGCAGAATGTCCCGACCATCATGATCATCGATGCCGAAGGGACCCTTCAGCTCAAGTACATGAGCCAGAACACCATTGACCGGCCCCCACTTGAATACCTGGTACAGGTGGTGGATGTGTTGAATGGCATGGGCGGGTACTAGGCTCCGGTCCGACCGTCTGACTGTGCCTGAGGGGCCTCGGGGTGGAGATCCTCGAGGCCCCTCAGGCTATGTGTGGGCGGACGATGCCGACCTCATACAACCCTTCCGACCTTTTCTACCACTCAATCATTAGAAGAAGATGAAGCCGCGTCCTGCTTCCCCTCGAGGATCATGACCGAGAACCGCAGCGATCGAGAACTTGGGGACCTGGTGGTCCAGGAGGGTGACGAAGGTGCCTTCCGAGTTCTCTACCGACGGCATACGCCCTCCGTTTACCAATTTGTCCTTCGGTTGGTGGGTGGAAATGTCCAGGAAGCGGAAGACGTCATCCAGGAGACTTGGATGCGGGCGGCCCGAGGTCTGGAGGGATTCAGGTGGAAGTCGGCCCTTCGGAGTTGGCTGACCGGGATCGCGCTGAATCGGGTCAGGGAGCTGGCCAGGAAGAAAAAGAGGTCCCTGGTCGAGGTTCAGGGGGAGTGGGATTGGGAAGTCCCTGGCTCGGTACCTGACCCGGGGAAACGGTTGGATCTGGAGCGGGCTCTCGAGCTCCTTCCCCCGGGTTTTCGGACCGTGCTGGTGCTGCACGACGTGGAGGGCTTCACTCATCAGGAAATTGGAAGCCAGCTCGGCATCACCGATGGGACTTCGAAGAGTCAACTCCACGGCGCCCGGAAGGCAATGAGACGCTTATTAAACGCGGGCCTTGAAACGGCTTGATGGGGAAGAGGGAAATGATGGATGAAAATGATCTGACCCCGGAGGAGGAGATGGCTTTCCAGCGCCTTCCTAAGGAAGCGGAGCCCTCTCGAATCCTGGAAGAACAGGTCGTGAAGTCGTTGAGGGATGAAGGGATTTTGGGGGCAAGCCAAGGGCAGCTGCCCAGAGCAACTGTGGGGGTGGGGGTCAGGTGGTTCAAACCCTGGATGGCTGCGGCCTCCCTTGCCGCTTCGCTGGTCCTTTTCGCCTCCGGTGTTGTCCTCGGCCAGCGCATGGGATCCATGACCACAGCCGAAGCTTTCATCCAAGTCCGGGAGCAGGATGCAGCCCAGTTGGCTCTTCGGATCCAGGAAGCGGGATCAGCTTACGTGTCAGCTCTGGCGGCCCTTGGTCAACTGGGGGCGGACGGGCGGGGAGATGTGCCCGCCGACCAAAACGCCTCTCTGGCGGGCGTCGATCTTCGGCAGGGGAGGGAGGTTGCACTGGGTGCCCTTTATGGAGCGACCAACGAGTTGGCCAGGATGAGTCCGGAAGATACCGACGTCCTCCGGATTCTTCGGATTCTGGAGGAACGGCAGGCCAGGGAAGAGGGGCGGGGTGGAGACGACCGGAACGTGGTGTGGTTTTAAGTCACAAGGAAGAAGGAGTATGGACGATGAAGACGATGACGAGGTGGACGAAAGTGGGCGGTGCGACTCTTGGTTTGGGGCTCTCCCTGCTCATGGCCGGGACGGGAACCGCCCAGGTCAGGGTGGGTGAAGCCGTCGCCTGCCCGGCCGGGTTGGAGGAGGGTGATATCGGAATCTCGGGGCTGGATTGTGTTGGAGAATGTACCCTCTCCATAAAGGAGGACGGCAGCAGCCGGTCGTGGTTCTTCAGCGCGGAACCCAGGGTCTTTGGGGTGGAATCCGGTGGTCCGACAGACGGCATTTTGGAGTCGGGAGATCTGCTGGTGGCCATCGATGGGCTCCTGATCACAACAAAGGAGGGTGGTCAGCGGTACGCAAACCTCGAGCCTGGTGAGCGGATCAGGCTTCGGTATCGGCGAGACGGCCGGGCCCGGGAGGCGTCGGTTCGGGTCGAAGAAGGGTGTCTGGATCCGCCTAACCCCGCCGGAATGATATCCCGGGTCCCACCACCGCCCACTCCACCGGACGAGGTAAGGAGCGTCGGCATCGCTGTGGCCCCCCGAGTTCGAGTGGCTCCAACCCGAAGACCCACTGCCACGACCGGGACCTCCTCGAGTCGCGGGGTCAGTCGCACCACGGTTCCCAGGAGGGCACCGGTCGGGATTCTCGAGACCACCTCACCTGCCGGGAGCCTGGGAATCGGTATCTCCTGCACCAACTGTGGCACTCGGACGGATGAGGAAACCGGTGAGGATATTTGGTTCTTTTCCGGTCCCCTGGAGGTGACCGCGGTGAATACGGGTGGGCCGGCGTCCGGGGCGGGCATCCAGCGAGGAGATCTGATCAAGGCCATCGACGGGAATGCTCTTGATACCGACGCTGGGGGGTTGGCGTTCACTCGCCTCCGAGCTGGGGAAAGAGTGGGACTCACCATTGTGAAGAGAACCGGTGCGGAAGTGAAGGTGGGGCTTGTACCCGAAGAGCGGACCAGAGCCCGACGTCCAACTCGGGTCTCCGAACCGGCCCCTGTTTCTGAGCCAGCTCCCCCGCGGTCAACCGGCGTGGCCACTGCTCCTGCGGGAATGCCTCTTCGCTATTCGGGGACAATGAGTGGGGTGGAGGTGGAGGTCAGAGGTGACCCGGTCATGGTGTCGGAGATGGAAGGCGCTCGAACCATCTATATCAATGCCGATGGACTATGGATCCGAATAACCGTTCCCCGGCGAACCCTGGTTCCTGAGCCGGAAAGCCGTGGGAGCGGCACCATTCTCAGGAGATAAGAACGGGGCTTTTCAGGGCACCTCCGGGTGTGGGCTACCTGGAACGGGCTATCGAAGGGGCGGGGCCAAAAGCGGTCCCGCCCCTTCTCCCACCCACCCAATTCTCCCCGTCGGTGGTCTGATACGACTCTCCCCCCGGGGTTCGAGGAACGGATGTAGGGGTGATTGATGACGGTGGATGGGACGGCCTGATGTTCCTCATGGCTACTCCTCTGGCCAACGGAATCACCGGTTCGGTCGTCAAAGAGATGCATACGCATGAATGGAACGGACTCCCCTCTCGGGTTGAAGAATCATGGAAAGACGAATATTAGGTCTGGCTGGAATCCTCCTGACCTTGGCAGTGATCTCCATCGGATCCGTCGCCTGTGCCCCTGCTTCCACATCAGGGCTTCGAACCGAAACCCGTGACTCATCGGGGGTAACCATCGTTGAGAACCATGGTGAGTTGGAGCCGGGGGTTGGAGTCTGGGCTGTGGGACCCGCCCCCCTTCTGAGCATCGGTTCCTTCGAAGGGGACTCTCTCTATCAGCTCTTTCGGGTCCAGGGTGCGGCTCGGTTGGACGATGGTCGCCTTGTGGTGGTCAACGCCGGATCCGGCGAGGTGAGGATTTACGATGACAGTGGCCAGTTCCTTATGAGCCATGGCCGAAAGGGAGAAGGACCAGGGGAATTCGAGGCACCGGTCTTGGCTGGAGTCGTAGGTCCAGACACCCTCGTCATCGTGGACAGTCAACTCCGACGCATTTCCCTGGTCCAAGCTGGCGTCGGTTTTCTCAGGTCTGCCCGGATCGGGGACGAGGTCGGAGGTGGGGCCTATCCACAAGGGCTGTTTTCCGACGGGACCGTTCTTCTTGGAGGGGGCTTTCACTGGAGTAGCGATTCGGGGGTGGAGCTCACCGATGGATATACGCGCCAGGCTACCTCCTATCAGTCCAGCACCCTGGAAGGGGCACTTGCCGCCGATTTCGGCCTGTTTCCTGGCTCCGAGTTCTTCATGAAGGTTCGTCAGTCAGGGGGCGCGGTCTCCATGTCGGCTCTCCTTATCCCCTTCGGGAAATATGCCATGGCCGCTGTGGACCCGGACCGAATGTATTTCGGTTCAGGGGATAGCTGGGAGATCCAGGGATACGGAGTGGACGGTCAGCTAAACCGCCTGATCCGCCTGGACCGAGATCTCCTTCCGGTGACGGGGGGCCTCGTGGAGGCTCATGTACAAAAGGAGGTGGCTGAAGCCACGGATCAGGCTGAGATACGGGAAATCCGGCAGGGGATCGAGGAGATGCCTCTTCCGGATTTCCTCCCTGCCTTTGCCGGCCTTCACACCGATAAGGACGAATACCTTTGGGTAGAGAGATCCAGGGGCCCCGGAGACCCCATTCCTGTCTTCGACATCTTCAGCCCGGGTGGTGCTCTCGTCGGCCTGGCCAGCCTTCCGGCCGACCTGGAGGTTCTCGAGATTGGCCCGGACTACCTCCTTGGGCTCTTCCGAGATGAGTTGGAAGTGGAGTACCTCCGGCTCTATCCGCTGCAGAGACACTAGGAGGGGATCAAGGGTCGCCGGGGCCGGTCCGGGCTGGCTCAGATTTCACCTCACCAACTCAAAGAAAACCTTGAGGTTTCCGCTTCCAGGGCTTAGCTAGGGTCACGACTTGTTCGGGGGGCTTGGCCTCGAACATCGAACTCATTCCTCCCAAAAAGACCAACCAGCTTCTCCCGTGGGTGTTGAACCCTGGGGTAGGCTCGGTCCTGATTTTGGGGGCCCGATCCGAAGAGAAGGAGGCACTATGGGTGGAATCAACATTGGCCGTTGGCTGGCGGGAGGCCTTGCTGCCGCCGTCACAACCTTCCTCTTGGAAGGTCTGTGGAGCGTGTTCTATATGGAAGAGATGGAAGCTGCGATGCAGGCCCTCGGGTTGACCATGGACATGTCCGGAGCCACATGGTTCCTGGCTATTGCCGTGAGTCTGATCCTGGGCCTGACCCTGGTCTTCTTCTATGCGGTTGCCAGACCTCGCTTCGGACCCGGCCCCATGACCGCCATAAAGGTCGCTCTGGGGCTGTACATCGGGGGCTACCTCCTCTCCCTGATCGGTTACCACATGGGAGGGATCTACCCGGATGTTCTGTTGGTGAAGTTCGCCTGGATGGGCTTGATCAGTACGGTACTTGCCACATTGATAGGGGGCTGGATCTACAAAGAGGAATAGGTGCGGCTGGAGCCATGCGGGGGTAGGCATCGGGATCGCCGCCACCGGGCCTTACCCACGACAACAGGAGTCGCACCTTTTTGGTGCGACTCCTGTTGTTTTTCCACTGGGACGGTGGGTCCATCCCCGCCCTTTTCCCTGGTCTGGCTAGTTCCCCATCTGGCTCGACGGGGGCACCTGGCCGTTGGCCCTCATGTAGGTGACCAGATTTCCGTAGTGCTCCCAGTTGTGAGTGGCATTGAAGGTCAGGACCCAGAGGCGCGTCCCAGTTTGTCCGAAAAACTCAACCTCCTCCATGGCTTTTGCATCGTCCATGGAATAGGCCGCATCGCACTGAGCGAAGCCCTGGGTGATGGCTTCCACCAGCCCTGCTTTGGTAGTACGCTTTTCGAAATCTTCGGACTGACTCCCGCCCTCGCCGGTGGCCGCTCCGCAAAACATACCGACCGCGTTGGCCACATGGCCGACGATTTGTCCGAAGGTTCGGACCTCAGAGGTGGGCTGGTACCCATAAAATTCCTCAGGCATCTGTTCAGCCGCTGCAATGAGATAGCCTTTAACCATTTCGTGGAGGGGAGCCACCGATTGGACGGCGGCATTGTGACCTTCCATATGCTCATGGGCTTCCTGCTCATCATGCATGTGCTCCTGGGCCGAAAGAGAGCCCAGGGGAAAAAGAGCAAGGAGGAGGACGGAAAGGGACGTACGCTTCATGGAAACACTCCTGATCAGGGGGACGACATCCTACAGTTCTTGGGAATGATAGGTTTACGCCGCAAGGTCAAAAAAAGTTTCATCCGGAAAACTTGGCCCGGCATCCTTCTTGCGACTTCAGGGCGCACATAACATCGTTAACTCCAGCGCTGTCAACACTTTGACCCGACTGACCAGAGCTGGTCGGGGGAATTCTGGGACACATTAGCCCAAGGTTGTGCCCCTCTGCCCCGGCGCCGGAGTGATCGTTTCTGCAGGAAGAAAGTGTTGAGGGCGGGTATGGAATCGAAAGTCGCAAAGCGCAGGGTCAGACCGAAGCCGTTCCTTTTTGGGGAGTTCTGCAAGGGATGCGGCCGTTGCATCGAAGCCTGCAAATTCGGGTGCATCGTAGAGGGTACGGAGATCAATCCGGAAACCGGCTTGAGCCCCATCCAGCTCGATCTGGAAAAGTGCTCAGGCTGCGGCCTCTGTATCAACGCGTGTCCGGAGCCTTTTGGGCTGCACGCCAGGTCCGTTGATGTAGCGGAAATCGACAACGAGGCTCTGGAGGGGGTCCACTCCTTCCAGGAATTGGTGGAGGTCTTCGATAAAGCCCACTACGAACTCGAAGATCCCTCCGACCTCTTCGGTCCCCGGGAAACGGAGGCTCCCTCACCGGAGCACATTCCCGATACCTGGGTCGATTTCGCCCACGACCAGCCCCTGGTATTGAAGGGCAACTACGCCTCAGCGGTAGGTGCGATTCTATCCGGCTGCCGCCATGTGTATGGATACCCCATCACTCCCTCGACGGAAGGGGCCGAGCTCATGGCGAAGCTCCAGCCTCTCATGGACGGGGTGTTCTTCCAGGCAGTGAGTGAGGTAGCCACGGTCAACATGATGTACGGGACCGGGGGTGCGGGTCTGCCATGCATGACCTTCACGTCCTCACCGGGATTCAGCCTGATGTTGGAGGGGTTTTCCTACATGGTAGGGGCGGAGGTCCCGGGGGTGTTCGTAAACGTGATGCGGGGAGGGCCTGGGCTAGGGAACATCGCCCCAGAGCAATCCGACATCAAACTAGCCTGCAGGGGACTGGGGCATGGGAACAGCCACGCCATCGTTCTGGCCCCCTCCACTCCTCAGGAAATGCTCGACCTGACCATGTTGGCCTTCGAACTGACCTTCAAGTACCGGAACCCGGTGGTGATTCTGGGGGATGGCTACCTGGGCCAGATGACGGGGCGGGTAAACCTTCCGGAGAAGATGAAGAAGCCGGGGATCCCCCAATGGGCGGTCTACGGGGACCTCAATCACAGGGGGAACCTGATCTGCTCCATCGCCCTCTCAGAATTGGAGCTGGAAGCTCACAACATCCATCTCAATGCCAAGTATGAAGAGATGAAGGCCAATGAACAGCGGGCGGATCTCTTCTACACCGATGACGCCGAGGTTCTGGTGGTGGCCGTGACCACTCCTTCTCGAATGGCGAAGGGGGCCGTGCAGGAACTTCGGGACCAAGGAATCAAGGCCGGGCTGTTCCGCCCCATGACGGTTTGGCCTTTCCCCATTGATCTCCTGAAACCTCTTCTTCCAAAAACCCGCAGGATTGTGGTAGTGGAGGCTAGCAACGGGCAGCTCGAAGACGAGATGCGGTTGGCCCTCAGCAACGCTGGGGAGGCACCCCCCCCCATCGACCATGTGCGGAGATTCGGGGGAATCCTTCCCCAGACGGGTGAGATTGTGGATGCGGTGTTGGCTGGAGAGGAGGTCGCCAAATGAGCGTTTCGTCTTTCTACGATGTCTTCGAGCGTCACGCCCAGGGAGAAGGCCTCAAAGGCCACGCCACTCACTACTGCGCCGGCTGCGGCCATGGCCTCGCCCATAAGTACCTTGGGGAAGCCATCGACGAATTGGGGATCCAGGATCGGGTTGTGGCAGTGTCTCCGGTGGGATGCAGTGTTTTCCTCTATTACTACATGGACGTAGGCAACACCCAGGCTGCCCATGGTCGGGCTCCTGTTGTCGGTCTTGGCCACAAACTCGCCAACCCAGAATCGATCGTCATCTCCTATCAGGGGGATGGGGATCTGGCTTCCATCGGCCTGGCCGAGACCTTCCACGCGGCCCAGGTAGGGCTCCCGATCTCGGTCATCTTCATCAACAACGCCATCTATGGAATGACAGGTGGCCAGATGGCGCCGACGAGTCTAATCGGCCAGCAGACTACCACCACACCCACGGGTCGGAAGAGGAGCGCCGGGCTGCCCATTAAAATGGCGGAGATGATCGGCCAGATGGACGGGCCGATCTACGTGGAGCGTGTGGCGCTTTTTAATGCGAAACAGCGGGTCAAGGCGAAAAAGGCCATCAAAAAGGCCGTCCAACTGCAGGTGGAGAACAAAGGGTACTCCTTCGTGGAGGTCCTCTCCGAATGCCCGACCCATCTCAAGATCACTCCTCTCGAGGCGGAGAAGTGGGTTGAAGAGAACATGGTTCCCGTCTTCCCCCTGGGCGTGCAGAAGGACATCACCGAGGAAATCACTCCTGAACTGGAGTTCAAACCCATTTTCCCCTCCTTCGAGGTGGAAAAGATCAAGGGTCTGATCACGGAAAAGACCGAAGAAGAGGTGAAACGCTTTTCCACGGCCTTCCCGGAACACATCGCAAAAGACGACATCTCTCTTAAGCTGGCCGGTGCTGGTGGTGACGGCGCCCAAACGGCGGCCCTGCTCCTCACCAGAATGGCCATCAACGAGGGCTTCGATTCAACGCATATCCCTTCCTACGGCCCAGAGTCCCGGGGTGGGACCTCTTATGCTGATGTCCATATCGCCCGTGAGGAGGTGCTCTCGCCCGCCTCGGCCACGCCCCACATACTCATCGCCTTCAATGCGCCGAGCCTGACGAAGTTTGCGCCTGATGTGGCTGAGGGTGGGACCATCGTGTATGACAGTTCGGTGATCAAGGATCCGCCCTCCACCAATGGAAACATCAATGTGGTCGGGATCCCGTTCACCGAGATCGCCACCAGTATCGGGCGACGGGTGATCAAGAACGTTGTGGCCATGGGAGCCCTTCAAGCGGTCACCAACATCTTTCCCGCAGAGACCTTCATGGAGGCGATCAAGCAGGCCCTCGCCTCCAAGTGCGCCATGATCCCCATGAATGAAGAGGCTTTCAAGTGGGGTCAGAAGGCGGTGAAGGACGCCATGGAGGGGGACTGACATCCTTTAGAAATCACCTCTAGCGAGGTGATCCACAAAGGACGGTTGGGGGCCAGGGCCTGGGGGTTCCTCTATCCCCCACTCCGCACACACCCAATGCGCGGAGTGGGGGATAGAGACGTCCGTTGTTCCCTACCTCCGAATTCTTGCCCGGATTGCCTCTGGAACGGCAGAGATCGGTCCCCGTAGAACCCCAGAAGCCCTGAGCATGCTTTCGATGCCGTCCTCGTCAAGAGCCCCATCCTGGATCAGCATCGCTTCCAGCTTGACCGTCGCCTGGCCAGAGGCTTCCCGGGCTACAGCCACCGAGTCGACGATAACGTCCTCGGCATCGCGAATGTACTCCCAGAACTCGG
>CAYOVN010000062.1:0-17879 GCA_964407425.1 uncultured Gemmatimonadaceae bacterium | reverse complement strand
TCTTCTCTTCGAAGGCCACAGCGCCAGGGGTAAAAGGCCGGATAGCTTCAGCCGCAGCCTCCAAGGCCTCTTTGATCCGGGCCAGGTCATCCATTCGGGACATTTCCAAGTCGGTCTCACCCTATTGGGGAAAGGGGTTCTGATCGCCGGCTTTGGGGGGCTTTCCCCATTTCCTGAGCCTGAAAAGTGCTAGGCTCCGGCCGCTCCGATATACCCCTCTTTTTCGAGAAAAAGGTAGACTTGCTGAGCCGCTTCTTCCGGAGTGATATCCGTGGTGTCAATCACCACGTCCGCATCTTCCGGAACCTCATAGGGATCCGAGACCCCTGTGAACTCCTTGATGATCCCTGCCTTGGCCTTGGCGTAAAGGCCCTTTCGGTCCCGGCTCTCACAAACCTCCAGGGGGGTGCTTACATGCACCAGAACATACCCGCCATGGGTCGAGACCAATTCCCGATTCTGCTTCCGAACATGGGCGTATGGGGCAATGGGCGCGCAAAGGGCGATGCCTCCGCCCTTCGTGATTTCCGACGCTACGAAGCCGATACGCAAGATGTTCAGGTCTCGGTGTTCCTTGCTGAACCCAAGTTCGCTGGAGAGATTTCGGCGCACGATATCCCCATCCAGGAGTGTCACCGACCTTCCACCCGCCTCCAGAAGCTTTGTCCGGAGGACGTTCGCAATGGTAGACTTCCCGGACCCGGACAGCCCTGTAAAGAAGACCGTAAAACCCTTCTTGGACCTTGGCGGGTGCCGCCGGCGGAGTTCCTTGACCACCTTCGGAAAGGTGAACCAGTCCGGAATCTCGCGGCCGTCATCGAGCCGGGATTTCAAGTCGGCCGCCGACATGGACCATGTCGTGACACCCTCTGGGATCTCGTCCACCGGAAGGTATTGGTCCCTTTCCTTCACGTAGACCAGCATCCGGAAAGGAAGCATTCGGACCCCGAGCTCCTCCTCATAGTCCGAAAAAAGATCCTGAGCCTCGTACAGGCCATAAAATGAGGTGCTTCCGGGGCTTCCCGTTGGACTGGCATGATCCTGGCCCACGATCAGGTGAGTACAGCCATGGTTCTTTCGGATGATGCCGTGCCAAAGAGCTTCTCTTGGGCCTGCAAGCCGGGACGCCAAATCCAGCAGGGAGAGTTTGGCCGTGAATTGAGGGTACTGAGACAGAACAGCCTCATAACAACGGACCCTTGTGTAGTGGTCCAAATCCCCTGATTGGGTCATCCGTACAACAGGGTGGATGAGAAGGTTCGCCTGAGCCATCCTCGCGGCCCGAAGCGTCAGTTCAACCTGGGCCCGGTGCATGGGGTTCCGGGTGTGAAACCCTACCACACTCCTCCAACCCAGGCGGGCAAAAGATTCCCGGAGCTGTCTGGGAGTGTGGCGGCCCCTTTTGAAATCATAGTGGACCGGGGCTTGGACCCCCTCGATGCTCCCTCCGGCGTAGACCGGATTCGATCGATTGAGGAGGTAGTCCACGCCCGGATGTTCCCGGTTGGTCGTCCCGTAGACCTCCTCTGCTTCCTGGACCCGATCGGGTTCCCAGAGATCCGACACGGTCATAACGGCGAGGAGAACACCTTCCGGATCTCGGAGGGCAAGAGGGCTGCCAGGGTCCAGGTTCTCGGACAGCTCCCTGGGAATGTCCAGCGTGATGGGGATCGGCCAGAGGGTCCCATCCGCCAGGCGCATCCGACTTCTGGCTCCATCATAGTCCGCCCGGTTCATGAACCCCTTCAATGGACTGAATCCTCCATTCAGGAGGAGCTCCAAGTCCCGAACCTGACGGTCCGTCAAACCCCAGGAAGGCCAATCCCGAGAAGCATCTCTCAGCTCTGCGACTCGCGGCTCGGTGGTCCCGAGTTCCACCAACTCCCCTCCATGGGGGAGGATCAGATGATTGGGCATGGAAAACAGTCACGCTCCAGAGGTGAAAGTCAGAAGTCCACAGTTTACCGGCCAATCTGAAAGCTAAGGCCCTCAGCAGCCGTATCCAACGAAAAACCAGGCAAAAAAGCCGCCGACCCTAGGGTCGGCGGCCTTAAAGCACATCTTTAGCGAGAGAGCAGACCTACCCGACGGCCTCAGCCTTCCTCGCCGGTGCTTTCTTGATCCTTCCCGATTTGATGCAATTCGTGCAGACCCTGACTCGGCGATTTGCGCCATCGTCGAGTTGGATCTTCACGGGCTGCAGGTTCGGTAGCCACCGACGCCGTGTCTTGTTGTGGGCGTGGCTGACATTATTTCCAGTGGCAGGACCTTTGCCACACACATAGCACACTCTGGCCATCAGTCTATTCTCTCAAATTTCTTCGTTAGAGCTAGTTCGCGCCGCCGGCTTCACCCCCACCAGCGTCTCCTGATCCACCCGAATTCCCTACCGAGATCGCTTCCAGGAAGGGCGACCCGATTGCGAATTCGGCAACGACTTTGTCACCTTCATTCGGGAAGGCACCCTCAGCATCCCAAATGGCATGAGCCGAGTCCGACATCATCTGCACAGTGCCGACAAGAGTCATCGTCTGTTCGACGAGTATTTCTGTGCCCGCCGCAACCAAATCCGATCCCATCTTCACCAGGAATGGAGCATCGTCCGGCCCGATCCAGAACGCCTGCGGACCAAGTCGGCTCGAAACCCGAGCACCTGTCACTTCGATCAATTGTCCCTCGTACTGCCCCGGATCACCGAGGAAGTCCGAAACGTCCAGAATGGCCGAAGCCCCGGAATCTCTGGGGTCTTCCACCTCTTCGACGATCGGTACCTGGGTCGGCTCAGCTGTCACATTGAGCCAATACAGGAAGCCGATGACCGCTAGAAAAGCGAGGATCATCAATGGGAGAGAGAGTTTGTCGGCAAACCCTCGACGGGATCCAAAGTTGGCCATGGTCCGTGTCCCTTTCCGTTTATTCAGAACCCTTGTCCACCAGTTCGATAAGGGCCATCTCTGCCGCATCACCCCGGCGAGCGCCGAGCTTCAAGATCCGGGTGTAACCACCGGGTCGCTCGGCAAACCGGGGACCGAGGTCGTCAAAGAGCTTTCCGAGGACCTCACGGTCCGGGATCTTCCTCGCCACAAGCCGGCGGGCATGAAGATCGCCCCTTTTCGCCAGCGTAATCAACCGCTCTGCAAAGGGGCGGAGCTCTTTGGCCTTGGCCGTTGTCGTCTCGATCCGCTCGTGCCGGAAGAGTGACGTGGCCATGTTCCGAAGAGTCGCCTTTCTATGGGCGGCCGTTCGGTTCAGTTTTCGGCCCTTTATCCGATGTCGCATCGGTCGCGTCCTAACCTAGGGCTTGGGGTTCCATCTGCCTAGAGTCCAGAAGGCCGGATTTTCCAACTGAAATCAGCCTACAAATTTCAGTCTCGGGTCCCCGGTCAGGCAGTTCTATTCTTCGTTAGCTTCCATGGCCTCTACTCCTTCTTCCTCCACGAAGAAGAGTTGGCCGTCATCTCCCTCTTCCAGCTTCATCCCAAACCGAAGACCATGCTCATCCAGGAAGTCAGAGATCTCTTTTAGAGATTTCTTCCCGAAGTTCTCAATGGCGAGCATCTCTTCTTCCGTGCGCTGAACCAGGTCTCCCAACGTCTGAATATCTTCCTTCTGGAGGGAGTTCCTGGATCGGACGGACAGCTCTGCCAGGTCTTCAATGGGTCGGCTGAAAAGGTCCTGCAAACGCTCTGGCACGGGAACCGCCCCCGGAGGTGCGATCTGAGGGATTCCACCCTCTCCGAAATAGAGCATGTACTCCAGGTGCTTCCGAGTCAGGTCGGCCGCGTAACGAACGGCCGATTCAGGATCCATGGATCCATCGGTTTCTACAAAAAGGGTGAGACGGTCAAAGTCCGTCCTCTGCCCCACCCGAGTCTCCTGGACCGTGAAGTTGGCCCTTCGTACCGGGTTGTAGATGGAGTCGATCCGCACCAGGTCCACCGGTGCCCCACGAGGCAACTCGTGCTGGTCGGCCAGGACAAAACCACGGCCTTTGTTCACCAGGAGTTCAATACGGACCTCCCGGTCCTCCTCCAGCGTGAGGATATGATGGTCGGGATCGAGAATCTCGGTCGAAGGAGGTGGATTGATCATGGAGGCGGTCACAGGTCCAGCCTTCTTCACCTGGATTTCCAGTGTAGCCTCTTCCACATCGTCATCTACCTTGACCACCAGGGATTTCAGATTCTGAATCACCTGGTGGACGTCCTCCACGACCCCCGGAATGGTCTGATGTTCATGGACCACGCCGTCGATCCTGAAGCCCCATACCGCGGCCCCTCTCAAACCAGAGAGGAGGACCCGCCGTACGGGATTCCCGAGGGTGTAACCGAAGCCCCGTTCCAGGGGTTCGATAACGAACTGGCCAGACCTTTCATCCTCAGAAAGCTCAGCGATTTCAACCCTCTCGGGAAGCACCAGTCCAGTCAGATCTAACTCCACCATATCCTCCGTGCCTTTTAGGGCCACAGCATTCGACGAACGCCTCGAAAGGCGTAGACCAGATCCGGGCCAGACTGGCCCGGGCCCGGCAGATTACTTGGAATAAAGCTCCACTATGAGCTGTTCCTGGGCAGCCAACGGGATGTCTTCCCTCGTGGGCTTCCTCACCAGGCGTCCCACCCGGTTTTTCTCATCAAGGGCGAGCCAGTCCTGCAGATCCGGACGAGTCCGGGATTCCAGGCTCACTTCGATGAAACCGAGCTTCCTGGACTTTGCCTTCACCGCGATCTCATCACCCACCGAAACCTGGTAGCTCGGAACATCAACGATCCGCCCGTTGACTTCCACATGACGATGCCGAATCAATTGGCGAGCTGCTGCCCGGCTGGCCGTGAAGCCCATACGGAAGACGATGTTATCCAGGCGTGATTCCAGGGCGACGATGAGGTTCTCACCGGTGATCCCTGTCTGAAGCGCGGCTCTTTCGAACAGGTTCCGGAATTGCTTCTCGCCCAAGCCATAAATCCGCTTGACCTTCTGCTTTTCCCGAAGCTGTACAGCGTAGTCCGACTGCTTCCGGCGACGAGCCTGGGCAGGCCCGTGTTGTCCGGGGGGGTATGCTCGCCGCTCAATGGGGCATTTCTCGGTGTAACACTTCGTGCCCTTCAGGAAGAGCTTTTGCCCTTCTCGTCGGCAAAGCTTACAAACGGGTCCGTTGTAACGTGCCATCCTGTCGTTCGTTCCTCTCTAAACCAATATGTGTTCGGCTCGGTCGATGAGCCCCGAAACCGGGTATTAAACCCGACGCTTTTTCGGGGGACGGCAACCGTTGTGGGGCAGCGGGGTCACATCTTGTATGGACTTGATGTGAATACCGGCCGCAGCTAGGGCCTGAATCGCCGACTCCCGGCCGGACCCAGGGCCCTGGACTCTCACGCTCACGCGCTTGACTCCAAGGGCAACCGCCTCTCTTCCGCACTGCTCGGCAGCAACCGTAGCCGCGAAAGGAGTGGACTTCTTGGAACCCTTGAACCCAGCCTTCCCTGCACTGGCCCAGGTAACCACGTTGCCGGAGGTGTCGGCGATGGTGATATGGGTGTTATTGAAAGTCGCCTTGATATGAGCGACTCCCTCAGCCTCAACCACCTTCTTTGTACGCTTAGTACGAGCCTGGTTCGGTTTTGCCACGCGTTGCCTTCCTTGGTCCTCTCAAAAAATCCCTCAAAATAGCGAAAACGAGGACGAAGGAAGCAGCCTTCCAGCTACAACCCCGCCCCCGAAGTCTCCCTACTTCTTCGGAGCTTTCTTTTTACCCGCGATTGCTCGCCGGGACCCCTTGTGAGTCCTGGCGTTCGTATGGGTCCGCTGCCCCCTTACGGGGAGGCCGCGACGGTGTCTCAGCCCCCGATAGGACCCGATGTCCATCAGACGCTTGATGTTCATGGAGATCTCAGTCCTGAGAGTCCCCTCCACCTTGTAGTCGCCCTCGATCTGTCTCCGGAGGGAGTTGATCTCCTCGTCGTTCAGATCCTGGGCCCGGCGGTTGGGATCAACCCCACAAGCAGTCAGGATTTCTCCAGACCGGGTCCGCCCGATCCCATAAATGTAGGTCAGGGCAATCTCGATTCTCTTGCCCCTGGGTAGATCAACACCCGCAATACGTGCCATCAGATAATCTCACCGGTTTCTATAATCAAACGAGGACTCCCCACCAGATTCGAGCCCGTCAACCCTGACGCTGCTTGTGGCGAGGATTCCGTTTGCAAATGACCCGAACCACTCCCCGGCGACGAATCACCTTGCAGTGTTCACAGATCGGTTTCACACTTGCGCGGACCTTCATGGTACTCACCCCAGTTAGTAAATTACAGAGCATAGGAGTATAACCGAATCGCTACCGCCTCTCAAGACGGTCAAGCCTGGCGACTCAGCGTCGTTCTCAGCTTCTCAACCCTCCTGGGTCTGCTCGAAATCGATCAGCGGACCCCCGGGTTGTGGGTCGGACTCCCCAGCAGTTTGTATCCCGCCGGAACAGACCCGGTCAGGACCCTGGGTCCCTCTTCCGTCACGGCCATGGTATGCTCAAAGTGCGCAGAGCGCCCTCGGTCAGCCGAGATCACCGTCCAGCGGTCCTCCAGAGTCTTGATCTGGTCGGTACTCGCTCCCAGCATGGGTTCGATTGCCAGGACCATCCCTTCCAAGAGGGGTGGCCCCTGCCCGGCCTTTCCTACGTTCGGGACCTGGGGCTCCTCATGAAGCTCTTTTCCAAGGCCATGGCCCACCAGATCCCGGATGATTCCATATCCGGTCCCGTCTACCCTGGCCATCACCGCCGCACCGATATCCCCGACATGGTTCCCAACGACAGCGGCTTCCAGAGCCAAGTAAAGGGACTCCTCCGTAACCTGAAGCAGCGCTTTTGTCGCCTCGTCCACCTCACCCACCGGGAAGGTCCGGGCAGAGTCCGTGTACCATCCCTCCAACCGGACCCCGACATCGATGGAGATGATGTCACCCTCGGACAGTTTCCGGCGAAAGTCCGGAATCCCGTGGACCACCTCTTCGTTCACCGAGGTGCAGACGCTCCCCGGAAAACCGTACAGTCCCTTGAACGCTGGAACCGCACCCTCGAAGGAGCAGATGAACTCGTCGGCAAACGCATTCAACTCTCCGGTACTTACGCCAGCCCGAATCCGAGATCCGATCTGTTGGAAGAGGTCGGCAATGATCTCTCCCCCTCTGGCGATCGCCTCGATTTCCTGCTCGGTCTTAAGCTGAATCACCGGGACACCCCCATACCCATGGTTCGACTCAGTGCTGAATCCCCGACCGACCTCAGAGGGCCGCCAGGATCCCGCCCTGAATCTCCTCGACGGATCCCTCGCCGGGGATTTTCGCCATGACCCCTTCGCGATCCTCATAAAAAAGGATCAAGGGCTCCGTCTGCTGGGCGTAGACGTTCAAACGATTCTGGACGGTCTCCGGATTGTCGTCGGGGCGGTGCACGAGAGCGGCCCCACACTTATCGCAGATGCCTTCCTGGGCCGGCGCAGTCATGAAGACATTGAATACGCTCCCGCAGTTCGGGCAGCTACGACGTCCTGCGATTCGCTTCACCAGGACGTCATCATCGGCTTCCAGGACCACTACCTTGTCCACCGCCCGACCGAGTTCCTTAAGAGCTCCGTCCAGAGCTTCGGCCTGGGGAACGGTCCTGGGGAACCCGTCGAAGACGACCCCCTGTTCCGTCGGTAGGCCAGCCAGGGTGTCTTTTACCATGGCTACGATCAACTCGTCGGGAACCAGGTCCCCGGCATCCATGTACTTCTGGGCATCCTGGCCAAGAGGTGTGCCCTCTTTCCGGTTCGCCCGAAGAATGTCCCCCGTAGCCATGTGCTTCCAGCTTTTGCCGTCAGCCAAAAGGACCCCCTGGGTACCTTTTCCCACCCCTGGAGGGCCCAACAGAATCACGTTCATGCCGATCTCCATACGTTTGATATTTGCCACGAACCTGATGAGGATTCCACCGCCTGCCGGCATGGGGACCCTTCGGCCCCCACTACCAGGCGGCGATAGTTTCCTACATGTAGCGTCCTCTGCCCCTCATCTTCACCCGGCCCTTCTTCATGAACCCGTCATAGTGCCGCAGCATCAGATGCTGTTGGGCCTGCTGAACGGTATCCAGGGCCACCCCGACCACGATGAGAAGTCCCGTTCCACCGAAGAAGAAGGTCTGGATGTTGAAAATCCTGAAGATGAAGAACGGTGACAGTGCGATCAGAGCAAGGTAGATGGACCCCGGCAGAGTTACCCGGGTGAGGACCCGGTCAATGTACTCGGAAGTTCTGGCGCCAGGCTTCACGCCGGGGATGAACCCACCCTGCTTCTTCAAGTTCTCCGCCAGGTCAACGGGGTTGAAGATGATGGCGGTGTAGAAGTAGGTAAAGAAGACGATCAGGAGCCCATAGGTGATGTAGTAAACCCATGGATTGGCACCGTTGGGCTGGAACAGGTCCGCCAGGGTCGTCAGGAAGGGGATGCTGGAAAATGCTGCCAGAGTCCCTGGGACCACGACGAAGGCCTGGGCGAAAATGATGGGCATCACGCCCGCCGAGTTCACTCTGAGCGGGATAAAACTCTTCTGCCCTTCCTGAATTCTCCCCCGGCCAACAACCTTTCGAGGGATCTGAACCGGGATCTTCCTCGCACCCATCGTCATCGCGACAACCCCTGCAGTGATGCCGACGAGGACCGCGAGCAACGCTGCGATCGCCACGGGACCGATTTCACCGAGCCGCATGGCTTCGATGGTCCGGGCCACAGCCCCAGGGAAACCCTCAATGATCCCGAAGAAAATCAGGAGGCTCATGCCGTTCCCGATTCCCCGCTCGGTGATCTGCTCCCCCAACCACATGATAAAGAGGGCTCCAGTCGTCAGTGCCACGACGGTGGTGAAGATAAATCCGAACCCAGGCGTTCTTACCGCATCAGGCAGGCTACCCAGGAAGACCGAGTACCCATAGGCCTGGATGGCGCTGAGGCCGACGGTGGTGTACCGGGTCCATTGGGTGATCTTCTTCCGACCCTCTTCCCCCTCCTTCTGCAGCTTCTCAATCGTCGGGAAGACCGCAGCCAGGAGCTGGAACATGATGGAGGCGGAGATATACGGCATGATCCCGAGAGCGAAGATTGTCGCCCGGGACAGCCCCCCTCCCACGAACATGTCATAGATCCCCAGGAACGTGTCCTGGAGTAGCCCGAATTGCTCCTTCAGCGCCCCCACGTCCAGCCCCGGAACCGTGATATGGGCTCCGACCCTGTAGATGAGAAGCATCAGGAGGGTGAAAACGATCTTGTCTTTGAGCTCCGGCACCCGCCAGAGATTGGGAATGGGATTGGCCATATTTGCCCCGGTCAGGCCCTTTCGCCCTCAGTCTCCGACGCCTCATCCCCCTCTGGGGCCGGCGCCGCTTCGCTCTCCGATTCGTCCTCCGCTACAGCCGGAGCTGTGGGCTCCTTAGTAGCGGTTGCACCCACAACCGTCACAGAGCCTCCGGCGGCCTCAATCTTGGCCTTGGCCGTTGCACTGAAGCCATGGGCCGAAATCTGGTATGCGCCTTCGATCTCTCCGGTCCCCAAGATTTTTACTGGCTTCTTGAGGGTCCCGATCAGGCCATGGGCCTTCAGGACTTCGGGAGTAATCTCTCCCGGCTCAACACGGTTCAGGTCCCGGACGTTTACGCCTTGATATTCCACCCGGTTGATATTCGTGAACCCGCGTTTCGGGATTCGGCGCTGGAGGGGCATCTGTCCCCCCTCGAACCAGGCCGGTACTGAACCACCGGAGCGGGATCCCTGCCCATCCTGACCCCGACCGGCTCTTTTGCCTTTTCCTGAACCCGGCCCTCGACCTACCCGCTTCCTGTTGCGGTTAGATCCCTGGGAGGGGCTCAAATCATGCAGCTCGGGCATTCGATTACTTCCTTACTCTGCGACTTCCGTGACCTCTACCATATGGGAGACCTGATTGATCATCCCACGAATGGCAGGGGTATCGTTGTGTACCACCGTCTGCTGATGCCGTTTGATGCCGAGAGCTTCCAGGGTTCTCCTGTGCTTCTTCTGGCGTCCGATACCGCTCCGGATCTGCTTGATGGCGATCTTCTTCACTTCTTCCGTCTTCTTCTTAGCCACGCCGCACCCCCAAAGACTCCAGGGAGACGCCACGCTCGTAGGCCACCTGTTCGGCGGTGACCATTCGTTCCAGGCCATCAACCGTAGCCCGAACCACATTGATAGGATTGTTCGTGCCCAGACTCTTCGTCAGCACGTCCTTGATCCCTGCAGCCTCCAGGACAGCCCGGACCGGACCCCCTGCGATAACGCCCGTCCCCGGAGCCGCCGGACGCAGGACTACCCTCCCGGCTCCCCACCGACCGATGATATCGTGAGGAAGGGTGCCGTTTTCGATCGGTACATGGAAGGTGTCCTTCTTGGCCCGCTCGAAAGCCTTACGGATGGCTTCGGCAACTTCATTCGCCTTGGCCAGTCCGATCCCGACTTTTCCTTTCTGATCGCCTACGGCCACCAGAGCCGTGAAGGAAAACCGCCGTCCCCCCTTCACCACCTTCGCCACCCGGTTGATATGGATGACGTTTTCCACCATGTCGGTTTCCCGAGCACGGGACTGTCTCTTATCTCGGTCCCTGGCCATCAGAACTCCAATCCGCCTTTACGGGCGCCTTCTGCAAATGCCTTTACTCGGCCGTGATACTTGTAGCCGCCCCTGTCGAAAATGACATGCTCAACACCAGCGGCTTTGGCCTTGCTCGCCAGGAGTTTCCCGGCTTCGAAGGCCATCTCGACCTTAGGTGTCTGGGACTCGCCCTTGAACCCCCGGAGCTCCTCCGTAAGGGTGCTAACCCCTACCAGAGTCCTGGAGGCATCATCATCTACCACCTGTCCTTCGATATTCTTCAGGGACCGGAAAACTACCAGACGAGGCCGCTCGGCGGTTCCCTGGATCTTCTTTCGGATTCGGCGGTGCCGTTTGGCCCGCTGTACACTCCGACTTTTTTTGGTATTGCCTATTTTAGCCATGGTTTACGCCCCTGCCGTCTTTCCGGCCTTCCGGCGGACCTGCTCTCCCTGATACCGAATTCCCTTCCCCTTATAGGGTTCAGGGGGACGGAAGGAGCGAATCTCCGCAGCTGCCTGACCAACCTTCTGTTTGTCGGCACCCGATACCACGATTGTGGTTTGATTCGGGCACACGAGGTTCACTCCATCAGGTGCGGGATAGTTGATCGGATGGGAATACCCAACCTGGATCTTGATCCCTTTCCCTTCGGGGTCCGCCCGATAACCCACCCCGACAATCTCCAGGGTCTTGGAGAAGCCTTCGTTCACACCTTTCACCATGTTGGCCACCAGGGACCGAACCAGTCCGTGAAGGGCCTTATGGCGAGGCTGATCCGACGGACTGTGGCAGGTGATGGTAGTACCATCAACCTCCACCTTGATCTCCGGGTGGATTTCCAGGGTGAGGTTACCCTTGGGTCCTTTTGCAGAGAAGGTCCTGTCCTTAAGGGCTACATCAACACCCTTCGGCACCTCCACTGGCATCTTTCCAATCCGCGACATGGACTCTCTTGCCTTCCTTTACCAGATCAGGGCCATGAGTTCTCCACCAATCCGTTGTTGCCGGGCGACTCTGTCAGACAGAAGCCCCTTGGAGGTAGAGAGAATGGCCATCCCCAGCCCATTTCGGACCCGGGGAATCTCGTTCACGCCCACGTAGTGACGTCGGCCAGGGCTGGAGACACGCTCCAGATGCCGAATCACAGGTGAGCCGTCGGAATACTTCAGATAAATACGAAGCAGACCGTAGGCACCATCGTCCAAGACCTTGAAGTCAAAGACGAAAGAATTGTCCTTCAGGAGGCGGGCGATCTCGATTTTTAGTTTCGAGACCGGCATGTCCACCCACCGGTGACCGGCGGTTCCGGCGTTCCGGAGACGGGTAAGCATGTCCGCAATGGGATCCGTCATCATTTCGTTTTCGATCCTTTTACCAGCTGGACTTCCGCACGCCGGGAATCTCCCCGCGGAGAGACATCTCCCTGAAGCAAATCCTGCAGATTCCGAACTTCCTCAGGAACCCGCGGGGTCGGCCGCACCGGGAGCATCGGTTCCGAACTCGGACACCGAACTTAGGCTTACGCTTGCTTTTCTCAATGAGGGCTTTCCTCGCCATCTATTCCTCGACTCTTCTTGGGGCTAGGCCGCCGGCATTCCAATTTGGACGGGCTTCTCTTCCCCTCGGAAGGGGAAACCCATCTCCCGAAGGAGGGCAAAAGCCACGTCATCCTTGTTCGTCGAAGTGACCACGGTGATGTCCATTCCGTGGACCTTCTGGACCCGGTCGTAGTTGATTTCCGGGAAGATGATTTGCTCTTTCACCCCCATGGTGTAGTTCCCACGCCCGTCAAAGGACCGGGTAGAGAGACCACGGAAGTCACGGACTCTGGGGATGGCAGCAGTGACCAAGCGATCCAGGAAGTCGTACATCTTCTGCTTCCTGAGGGTCACGCTCACACCCACCGGCATCCCTTCACGCAGCGAGAAGTTCGAAATGGACTTCCGCGCGCGGTTGATTACAGGGCGCTGGCCGGTGATGATCGTCAACTCGCTCAGCACGCTGTCCAGGAGCTTCTGTTCCTTTGCAGCATCACCGACGCCAACGTTCACAACGACCTTTTCGACCTTCGGGACCTGGTTCGGGTTCTTGAAGCCGAACTGCTCCATCAGGGCCGAATGGACGTGGTCCCGGTAGTGCCGAAGAAGCCGGGGCTCCTTCATCTCTGTCATGGCTTTAGGCTGATCGTTGGGCTTATCAGCCGCTGCCTTTTTTTCCTTCTTCTTTGCCATCGTAGGGTCGTTCCTGTTACGGCTTGGGAATCGGGTTTCCACTTTTAATGGAAATCCGTTCCTTGGTTCCATCGGCTTCCACCCTGAGCCGGGTCCGGCTGGCATCGCCGCCGGTCGGATCCACCAACATAACGTTGGAGATGTGGATGGGAGCCTCGAACGTGATGATTCCGCCTTCCGGGTTGTCCTGAGTCGGACGTTCGTGGCGCTTGCGCATGTTCACGCCCTCGACCACCACCCGGGAAGCATCGGGAAGAACCCTTAGGACCGTGCCTTCCGAGTCCCGGAAATTCCCGCGAATGACCTTTACCCGATCGCCTTTCATGACCCTTGTTTTGGCCTGGCGAACACGGTTCGTGAATTGGTTTTGAGCCATTAGAGTACCTCCGGAGCCAGCGATACGATCCTCATGTATCTCTTTTCCCGTAACTCCCTGCCCACAGGGCCGAAGATGCGGGTCCCCCTGGGCTCCCCCTGGGGATTAATGAGGACGGCGGCATTGTCATCGAACCGGATGTACGTCCCATCTTTCCGACGCATCTCCTTGCGGGTCCGGACCACAACCGCCTGAACCACTTCACCTTTTTTCACTGGGGCGTTTGGAATGGCATCCTTAACGGTCGCCACCACCACATCCCCTACCCGGGCGTATCGCCTGCCGGATCCACCCAGGACTCGGATCACCAAAGCCTTTTTGGCTCCGGTGTTATCTGCGATCCTGAGAACTGTTTCCTGCTGAATCATCGTTCTGAGCTCCGATGGTTCGGACCGGCGTTACTCGGACCGCTCAATCAACTCGGCAACCCGCCATCTCTTCGTCTTCGACAAGGGGCGGGTTTCAACCATGCGTACCATGTCCCCCACTTTGTACTCATTGAGTTCATCGTGGGCCTGATACTTCTTCGTTTTTCTTACCTGTTTCCCATACAGGGGGTGTGCGAACCGCCGCTCAACCTGGACCGTCACCGTCTTGTCAGACTTATCGCTGACAACGACGCCAATCCTGATCTTCCTGCGGTTTCGATCGTTCCCGTCCTGCTGGGCATCTTTCAGAATCTCAGCCATTTCCCACACTAACTCTGCTGGGCGAGCTCACGCTCGCGAAGAACCGTCTTCATCCGGGCGACGTCCCGGCGGATTTCTGTAAGAAGCTTTGGGTTTTCGAGTTCCATGGTTGCGCTCCGGAACCGAAGGCGAAAACGCTCCTCCGTCAGTTCCTGGATCCGCTCTTGGATCTCTTCGTCCGTCAGCCCCCGAATGTCCTCAGGCTTCATCGAATTCCCTCTCCTAACCCAACTGGTGCTCACGCACCAAAAAGCGCGTCTTGATGGGGAGCTTCGCGGCGGCCAGGTCCATGGCCTCCTGGGCCATTTTCAGGGGCACACCCTCGAGCTCGAACATGACCCGGCCCGGTTTCACCACGGCCACCCAACCCTCTGGATTGCCCTTTCCCTTACCCATCCGCGTTTCCGCAGGCTTCTGGGTGATAGGCTTGTCCGGGAAAATGCGGATCCAGACTTTCCCACCTCTCTTGATGTGCCGGGTCATGGCGACACGAGCGGCTTCAATCTGCCGGTTGGTGATCCAATGGGCCTCTTGGGCCTGAAGACCATATTCCCCAAAGGAAACACGATTTCCTCGGGTAGCCTTCCCCCGCATCTTGCCTTTGTGTGTCTTCCGGTGTTTAACCCGTTTGGGCGCTAGCATCGTCTATCGGTCCCCGTTGGTGCTTTTAGCTGAGCGTTTCACGCTGAGTGGTTCTCGAATTACTTGGCTCCGCCAGCCGAATAGGTCCGGCCAGACCGGTCCTCAACCACTTCGCCTTTGAATATCCAGCACTTCACACCCACCGTTCCGTAGGTGGTGATGGCCGGGAGAGAGGCGTAGTCGATATCCGCCCGAAGGGTGTGCAAGGGCACACGGCCCTCGTTGTATCCCTCGGTCCGGGCGATTTCAGCCCCTCCAAGTCGTCCGGCACATTGGATCTTGATCCCTTCCGCGCCAGATCTGATAGCCGACTGAACGGCCCTCTTCATGGCCCGGCGGAACGAAATCCGCTGCCGAATCTGATGAGCGACGTTCTCGGCAACGAGCCGGGCGTCGATCTCAGGTCGTTTGATCTCTTCCACATTCACGCTGACTTCAGCCTTCGTTAGGACTCCCAGCTCGTCCCGGAGCTTGTCCACTTCGGCTCCCCGCTTCCCGATAACAACACCGGGCCGGGCCGTGTGGAGGGTCACCACGATCTTCGAAGGCTTCCGCTCGATCTCCACCATCGACAGAGCTGCATGATTCAGCCGTCGGTGCAGATACTTACGAATCGTCTCGTCCTCTTGCAGGAGGCGGGGGAAATCACGCTCAGCGTACCAGCGAGACTTCCAGTCCTTGACGATTCCCAGTCGGAATCCGTGAGGATGCGTCTTCTGTCCCATCCAGATTTACTCCTTCGTATCCACGATCAGTGTGATGTGGCTGGTGCGCTTACGAATCGGGGAAGCCCGACCCATTGCCCTAGCACGCCAACGGCGGAGCGTGGCTCCCTCGTCGACAAGGGCCTCCCGGACGTGGAGCGTGTCCACATCCAAAACATCTCCATCCTCTTGAGCCCGATACTGAGCATTGGCCACAGCGGACCGCAGTGTCTTGGACACCGGCTCGGCAGCTGCCTTCTTCGAGTGCTGGAGGATGGCGTAGGCTTCATTCACTGAACGTCCACGGATCTGGTCCACGACCAAGCGGACCTTCCGGGCGCTCATGCTGATGTTCTTGGCGATTGCCTTGGCTTCCATCATCGGCTCTCCGACCCCATTTACCTGACGCTGGACCGTTTGTCGGCCAGCTTCCCGCCATGGCCCCGGAAAAGTCGGGTGGGAGCAAACTCACCGAGTTTGTGGCCCACCATGTTCTCCGTGACGTAGACAGGAATGAACTTGTTTCCGTTATGGACGGCCACCGTATGACCCACGAAATCCGGAGAGATAGTGGAGCGCCGAGACCAGGTCTTAATGACCTTCTTTTCGTTCCGGGCGTTCATCTCCTCAACTCGGCTCATGAGTTTCGCTTCGATGAAGGGGCCTTTTTTTACGCTACGTGGCATGTCTTATGACCTCTCTGCACAGTAGGGATCGAACCACCCTTACGACTGGGTAGCCTTACCCCGCTTCCGTCCACGGACGATGTACTTAGTCGATTCCTTCTTCTTGTTCCGGGTCTTCTTGCCTTCCCGCTTGCCCCATGGGGAAACAGGAGGCCGACCCCCGGAAGCCCGGCCTTCACCCCCACCGAGGGGGTGGTCAACCGGATTCATGGCAACACCCCGGACCTTGGGTCGTTTACCCCGCCAGCGATTCGCGCCGGCTTTCCCAATGGACTGGAGGTTGTGGTCGATATTCCCGACCTGACCGATGGTGGCGACACATTCCTTCCGGATCCTCCGGACCTCTGTGGAGGGAAGTCTCAGCGTAACGAACTCACCCTCCTTCGCCACCAGTTGGACCCCGGCCCCGGCGGAGCGGGCCATCTGGCCCCCCTTCCCAGGCTTCATCTCCACATTGTGGATCATGGTGCCCAGGGGGATCTTCTCCATGGGAAGACAATTCCCGACCTTGATGTCCGATTGGGGCCCGGACTCGATGGTATCCCCCACCTGAAGTCCACGGGGATGGAGAATGTACCGCTTCTCTCCGTCCTGGTAGAAAATCAGGGCGATATTGGCAGACCGATTCGGATCGTATTCGATCTCAGCCACCCGTCCAGGGACTCCCACCTTGTTTCGCTTGAAATCAACCAAGCGATACCGGCGTTTGTGGCCACCGCCACGGCGTCGGGTTGTGATCCGACCATGGTGGTTTCTCCCCCCAGATCCTGAGAGGGATTCGGTCAGTGAGCGCTCGGGACCCTTCCTGGTGAGGACCTCTCCAGAGGTCACAGACCGGAAGCGGGATCCGGGGGTCACGGGTTTGAATTTCTTTAAAGGCATGGCGTTATCCTCAACCGACCTCGTAGAGCTCGATATGGTCGCCCTCAGCCAGCTGAACCACCGCTTTCTTAAACGATGGCCTGCGGCCCAGAGCCCAGTTCTTGTGGATCCGACCCAGGATCGACCGTTTGGCCTTCCCGGCGTAGCGCATGGTCCGGACGTCCAGAACCGTGACCTCCCAGGTCTTCTCGATGGCCCTGGCGATCTCGTGTTTGTTGGCGTCCCGATTCACGATAAACGTGTAGACGTTGTTGTTCTCGATCTGCTCAGTGGTTTTTTCCGTAACCACCGGCCTGACCAAGACGTCGACTCCCTCACGCATCCTTGGCCTCCTTCTCTCCATCCGCACCCGAAGGCGCTGATGCGTTGTCCAGGGCACCCCGCTCGATAACGACCGTGGTGGCCCAAAGGATGTCATAGGTCGACTCCTCACCGAACGGCCGCACCTCGACCTCGGGAAGATTCCGGGAGGAGAGGTACAGGTTCTCCTTTCGGCCTTCCGTCAGGAAGAGGACTTTACCCGGAGCATCGATGGATCCCAGGAAATCCCGGAGTTGAGCAGTCTTGGGAGCCTCGAACTTCATCGGATCCACGAGGACCACTCTCTCTTCCTCGGCCCGGGCATTGAAGGCCGACCGCTTGGCGAGGCCTCGGACCTTCTTCGGAACCTTCTCGGTCCACCCGTGGGGGATCGGCGGAAATGCGAGGCCCCCGCCCCTGAACTGGGCAGCCCTTATGGTTCCCTGTCGGGCTCGGCCCGTGCCCTTCTGTCGGAACGGCTTGGCTCCGCCCCCGCGCACAGCAGAGCGGTTCTTGGCAGATCCTGTTCCTTGGCGTTGGTTCGCCAGGTGAGCCTTCACGACCTGGTGAAGTGCGCCTTCGTGCACGACGCCATCGAAAAGCCAATCCGGGAGTGCCCGGGCTCGGCCCTTCTTACCGTCAATCTTAAAATAAGTGGCTTTGTACATGCGTCACTTCGTGATCAGAACGTAGCTATTGCGGGATCCGGGAACGCCACCCTTCAAGAAGA
>CAYOVN010000061.1:0-17902 GCA_964407425.1 uncultured Gemmatimonadaceae bacterium | reverse complement strand
CCTCCGCTACCCCACGCCCCGTCCACCCATCCCTCAGCGTCACGATCCGATTGAACACCAGGGACCCGGGCTTCGAGTCCTCTTTGTCGGTCATGAAGTAGCCTTGGCGCTCGAACTGATAGCGGGTCCCGGCTGGATCGTCGGCCACGCTGGGCTCTACATAGGCCCGGGGCAGGACCACCTTGGAAAGCGGATTCAGGAATTCAGTGAAATCCTTGCCTTCCTCGGATTCCGGATCCGGGGCGGTGAAGAGACGATCGAACAGCCTCACCTCAACGGACAGGGCATGGGCGGCCGACACCCAATGGATCGTACCCGACACTTTCCGGCCATCGGGTGCGCTTCCGCCCTTCGTCTCCGGATCGTAGGTGCACAGGAGCTCCCGGACCTCCCCCGACTGTGGATCCTTCAGCACCTCGTCACAGCGAATGAAGTAGGCGTGCCGCAGTCGCACCTCCCGACCCGGGGCCAGGCGGCGGAATCCCTTCTCGGGCGTTTCCTGGAAATCCTCCCGCTCGATGTAGAGCTCCCGAGAGAAAGGAACAGCCCGAGACCCCTCCAGGGGCACGTCGTGGGGATAGGAGGGGGCTTCGAGATCCTCCTCTCCCACACCTGAATAGTTCGTAATAACCACCTTCAACGGATTCAGGACCCCCATTACCCGGGGAACCGTCTTGTTCAGCACGTCCCGGACGGTGAATTCGAACTTGGCCAGATCAACCCGGTTGTTCACCTTCGCCAGCCCTACCGATTCCGTGAACCGAACGACGGCTTCCGGCGGAGTACCCCTCTTCCGCATTCCGGCGATGGTGGGCAGGCGGGGGTCGTCCCAACCGTCAACGTGCCCTTCGTTCACCAGCCTCATGAGCTTCCGTTTGCTCACGATGGTGTACTCCAGGTTCGTTCGCCCGAACTCGTACTGGTGCGTCCGGGGCTCCTCGAACCCTACCTCGTCCAGGAGCCAGTCGTAGATCTCCCGGTTGTTCTCGAACTCCAGGGAGCAGAGAGAGTGGGTGACGTCCTCGACGGCGTCCGAAAGACAGTGGGTGAAATCGTAGAGGGGATAGATGCACCACTCCTCCCCACGCCGGTAATGGGATGCGTGCCGGATCCGATAAAGGACGGGGTCCCGCATGATCATGTTGTTGTGGGCCATGTCGATCTTGGCCCTCAGAACATGCTCCCCGTCACCGAACTCCCCTGATTTCATCCGCGTGAACAGATCCAGGTTCTCTTCCACCGAACGGGTGCGATGGGGGCTGTTCCGCCCGGGCTCCGTCACCGTCCCCCGGTACTCGCGAATCTCCTCCTCGGTATGGGAGTCCACATAAGCCTTCCCCTTCCGGATGAGGACGACGGCGAACTCGTAGAGCTGGTCGAAGTAATCCGAAGCGAAAGAAAGGTGCTCGCCCCAATCGAAGCCGAGCCAGCGGACGTCTTCCTGGATGGCTCGGACATACTTCATGTCTTCGGTGAGGGGATTCGTGTCATCGAACCGAAGGTGGCAAACGCCGCCGTTTTCCTGGGCGAGGCCGAAGTTCAGGACGATGGGCCGGGCATGGCCGATGTGAAGGTAGCCGTTGGGTTCCGGGGGAAAGCGGGTTTCCACCCTTCCCTCGTAGGTCCCGTCTTCCCGATGTTTGGCGACGATGGTCCGGATGAAGTCCGTTCCTTCCTTCCGGATATCGCCTCGGGTGTCCTCACTCATGAGGCATTCCCCTCCCTGGTCGCTTCCGCTTCGACTGGATTCAGATCCGATTCGTGTACAGACCTGATAAAGTACTTAATGCCAAGCGGTTTTGGAGGGGTTCTGTTACAGCCTCGTCCTACAGCCGGCGCCAGCCCCCCTCGAACAGGTAGTAGAGAGCCGGGGTCGTCGTCAGGACGAACAGCGTCGACGAGAGCAGCCCACCAATCAGGGAATAGGCCAGGGCGTTCCAGATATTGGAGTCCGCCCCCTGGCTGAACAGAACCAGCGGAAGGAGGCCCAGGACCGTGGTAGTCGTGGTCATGAGGATGGGCCGGACCCGCTCCAGCGTGCCTTTCAGGATGGAAGCCCTCAGATCCAACTCTCCGGTCCTCCGGATCTGGTTGATGTGGTCTACCATTAGAATGGCGTTGTTGACCACAATGCCCCCCATCATGATCACGCCGATGTACGCCTCCCTGGTGAAGGTGGCGTTGGCGTAGAAGAACATGAGGAAGACCCCGATAAGGGCCATGGGCACCGTCAGCAGCACACAAAGGGGCTGGACCAGGGACTCGAAGAGGGCCGCCGTCACCATAAAAATAAGGAGGATGGAGATGCCCAGGACGAAGTAGATCTGGTTCCTCTCCTCGTCATCCCAACGCCAGGGATCCCTCTCCTCGATGGTGTAGCCGGCGGGCAGGACCGTGGCCTCCACTACGGCGTCCCGAACCATATCCCCCAGCTTGCTGGGGCCTCGGAACTCGTAGGCCACCGTCCGTTCGTACTGCTGGTTCTCCCGGCGGATTCTGGCCAGGATCTCCTCGGGATATATGGAAACCACGTCCCCGATTCGAATGCCGTTGCCGGCACTTCCGGTGATGATGGTCTCCTGGAGTTCCAGCAAATCCACCGTGGTGAACCCTTCCAGCTTTACGTCGAACCGGACCTCTTCCCCCCCGAGCTTCAGGAGGGATCGGCCCGTTTGACCCCGGATGACCGAGTTCATTCGGCCCACAAAATCCTGGACCGTCATGTCGTAACGGGCCAGAGCCACCCGGTCGATCTCTACGACGTACTCGGAGGCCCGGTCCGTGTTGTACCAGGATCCCGAGCTGTTGGTGTCAACATCCCGGATGCGAGTCATGCGGGTGAGGCGACTGCCAAGGTCCTCGGCGATGTCCCGGACCCGCTCGTAGTTGTACCCAAGGACCTGGATGGAGTAGTTGGGGGGCGAACCTCCCCCGCCGTAGAAGGACGGCCCGTACCCATAAACCCGGACCTGAGCCCCGGAAAACCCAAAGGAATAGGCCACCATCTGCTCTTTGATGGCCGGGGGAATCGAGGTGTTCTCCAGGTGGTCCGGGAAGGTGATATGGATGAGGGCGTAGGTTCCCCGGACGCTCGATGTGAACCGTTCCACTTCGGGGAGGGCAGCCAATCGCTCTTCGAAGAATATCGTCAGCTCGTCGGTCCGCTCCAGGTCCGAGCCCCTCGGGAGCGTGATCCGTATATCAACATACGTCTGTTGGCCGCCGCCGAAGCCCCAGACAGCGCCTCGGGTCACATAGCGATTGAACAGATAGTAGGATCCGCCCAGGCATAGTGCGGCGAAGACCACCGCAGCCCAGGGATATCGTAGGGTACCACCGATGATCGCCTGATAGAACCGGACGTAGAGGGGGGTTTTCTTCTTCCCCTCCGTGACCTTCGGAGCACGCCGCCAGGGGTTCGTGACCCCGCCCGGGGTTCCGAGGATCCGGCCGGCGAGAGCAGGAATAAAGGTGAACGCGACGAAGAGGGAAGCCAGAAGGGTCAGGCCCACCACAATGGCCAGGGGCACATAGAAGACCCTCAACTCACCTTGCAGATACACGAAGGGCAGGAAGACGATGAGGGTCGTGGCCGTGGCCGCCATAATGGGAAGAACAACCTGCTGGGCCCCGTCCCTGGCGGCATCCAATGGCGTCTGTCCGCTTTGCCATTTTCGATAGATGTTCTCCAACACCACGATGGAGTTGTCGACGATGAGGCCGAATCCCATGGCCAGCCCCATGAGGGTCAGGACGTTCAGGGACAGCCCGCCGAAGTAAATCAGATTCAGCGCAATGAGGACCGAAAAGACGATGGTGGCGAAAACAACCGCCGCTGATCGGAACGTGCCCAGGAAAACCAGAAGCACGGTAAAAATCACGATGGCCGAAACGATGGCCCGGTACCGGAGGTCGGTGAGCTGTTCCTTGATCTCCTCGCTCTCATCCTGGTCGAGGATGACCTGGGTCCCCATGGGGAGGCGGACTTCCAGCTCCTTCATGCGGGCCTTCACCTCATCGGCTACCTGGACGGCGTTCGCCCCGGTCTCCCGGACGACCTGGAAGGACACCGCGGGCCGTCCGTCGATCCGGTAGTAGCTGAAGGCCTCCTCGTAGGTATCCCGGACCTCGGCGACATCCGAGACCTTGATCATCCTCCCGCCGGTGGAAGTGACTATGGCGTCCCGGATTTCCTGAACCGAGGAGGCCCGATTCCGGATCGTGACGGCGTACTCCTGGTCCTGCTGGCGAACCGCCCCGGCTTCCCGGACCAGGTCCAGATCGTTGATCCGGGCGGTTACGACGCCGGGGGTCAGGCCCAGGGCCGTAATCTGGTCCTGATTCATCTCGATCTCGACCAGACGGTCCCGGCCACCGTAAACCCGGACCACCGCCACCCCATCCATCTGGCTCAGCTCGGGGGCCACCTGATCGTCTAGAAAGGTCTTGAGAGCTTCCAGAGTGTAGGGGCCGGTCAGCGTGTAGCTGAGGAAGGCCAGGTTGGCCTGAGAGGAGAACTCAGGGGGTACATAGGGTTGAACTGTGACGGAGCGGACCCCGGGTGGGAGATCTTCTTCCAGGGTGGCCAGGCGCTCGCCCAAGTCGAGGCGAGCGAAGTCCATATCTGTGTCCCGGGCGAACTCGACCTGGACGTTGGAGACGCCGGATCCCTGCTGTTCGTAGGACTCGGAGGTAACCTTCTCCACGCCCCTGACCTGCTGAATGGTCCCCTCGATGGGGGAAGTCAGGAAAGCCTCGATGGTCTCCGGAGAGGCCCCCGGCCAGGACCCGGACACAGAGAGTCGGGGAAGTTGGGTATCAGGCAACAGCTCGATGGGGATATTCCGCCAAGCCGCCACGCCCAACAGGGCCACGCCCATATAGGTCATGGCGACGGCAACCGGCCGCTTGATGGAAAACCCGATCATCAGTCGGCTCCCTCGGCCTTCGCCGGCTCCCGGGTCGCCGACCTCCCAGTCGGAACCACACCCAGGATGATGGCCCTGAGGCCCTCGGCCAACGAGTAGACCACCGGTACGACAATGAGGGTCAGGAGGGTGGCCACAATGAGCCCGCCGATGACGGCGATTGCCAGAGGTGCCCGGAGGTCGGCCCCTCGACCGATGCCAAGGGCCATGGGTGTCAGACCCAACACCGTCGTGACGGTGGTCATGATGATGGGCCGGAGCCGGACCCGACCCGCTTCCATGATGGCGGCCCGGAGAGCCATACCCTGGGCCCGGGCCTGGTTGATGAAGTCCACCTTAACAATGGAATCGTTCACCACAATTCCCACGAGAATCACCGCCCCGATGAGGCTCATGGTGTTGATGCCCTGGCCCGTGATCAGGAGGGCCAGAACAGCTCCCACCACGGCCAGGGGAACGGCCACCAGGATCGTAAAGGGGTGCACGAAGGACTCGAACTGGGCGGCCAGAATCATGTACACCAGGAGAAGGGCCAGGCCGAAGGCGAAGGCCAGGTCCCGGAAAGATCTCCGCATTTCCTCATTCTCGCCCCCAACCTCCATCCGGACTTCCCGGTCCTGGGGAATCTCCCGAAGGACGTCCTGGACGCCAGTGATGGCACCGTCCAAACCCCCGGAGACCACGTCGGCGTACACCACGACCACCCTGCCCTGATCCTCCCTGCGGATCTCAGCAGGAGCCACGGCCTCCTCGACCCGGACGAGCTCCCGAAGGGGAACACCCTGAACCCTCAGGTCGCTCAGTGTTTCCCGGGCATATCGGAGGTCATCGGGTAGCCGGACCACGATCCCGATTTTCCGATCGAAGTCCACGAACTCCGTGGCTCGATCTCCCCGCATGGCGTCTTCCAGAGCCTCGGCGATGGCCCTGGGCTCAATCCCGTACCGGGCTGCCGCTTCCCTGAGAATCTCCACCTGGATCTCGGGCTGCCCTCGCTCGGTTCCCACCCGGACGTTCCCGAGGTCGGGCAACTCGGCCAGGCGATCCCGAACCAACTCGGCCCGGGGGAAGGTCAACCCCAGATCCTCACCCCGAATCCTGACGGCGATATCAGCATCAACACCCCCCAGGATCTGCCCCAGGGCTGTGGCCTGCCCGGCTTCGAAGGTGAGCACCCCTTGAGGATATTCCCTTTCAAGACCCCTAACGCGCCCAAGGACATCGGCAGTAGAAGCCCGGGGGTGGAGTCGAACCTGGAAGAGGGCTGTGTTGACCCCGGACCCTTCCTCGCTCTCGGCGTACGAGCGTACGTCCTTGCCGATCCTCGAAAACACAGCGGCGATGCCCGGATCCGCCAGGAGCGCCGCCTCCACCCGGTCGGCAGCCTCCACGGTGGACGGCAGGGCCGTACCCTCAGCCAGCTCCATGCGAACCTCGAAAGACCCCTGGTCCACATCAGGGAGAAGGTCCCGGTCGAGAGTCATCCCCAGGAGGATGGAGCCCAGGAGGGTGGCGACAGCCATGGCAACAACCGTCCCACGGTTGTCCAGAGACCATTCGAGAGCCTGGTGATACCGTTCGGCGAACCGCTCGAACCCCCGGTCGAAGGCGTTGAGGAAGGGGGTGAAGACCTTCGAGAGGGCTCCTCCCAGGATCTCCCACCAGAAGGCAAACAATTGCTTCAGCGTCTTCCAGAGGATGCCGATCAGCAGGAACGGGGAGAGGGCGATCCAACGAAGACCCCGGAGGACCTTCCCGAAACGGCCCAATTCCTTCCAGGGCGTCTCGGCCCCGGGCAGTTCCACCGGCTCACCCCGGGGCACACCCCAACGGGCCGCCAGGGCCGGAAGGAGGGTCAGCGCCACCAGGAGGGAAGCGAGGAGGGAGAAGGCCACGGCCAGGGAGAGGGAGCTGAAGAGCTCGCCCGCCACACCCTCCACATAAACGATGGGCCCGAACACACTGATGGTGGTAAGGGTAGCCGCCGTGATGGCCCTCATGACTTCTTCCGCTCCCACCGCCGCCGAGGCGAGGGCGTCCTTCCCGTGCTCAGTCCTGTGCCGGAAGATGTTTTCCAGCACCACAATGGAGTTGTCCACCAACATCCCGACCCCCAGGGCCAGACCTCCCAGGCTCATGATGTTCAGGGAGATGTCAGCGGCATCCATGAGGGCGAAGGTCCCCACCACCGAAATGGGAATGGCCAGGGCGATGGCTACCGGGTATCGGGGATCCCTCAAGAAAAGAAACAGGACCAGGAAGGCCAGGATGCCCCCGAAAATCAGGGCCTGGACGACGTTGGAAATGGAGTCGGCGATGAAGCCGGCCTGGCTCGAGGCCACGTCGAGGTGGAAATCGGGATATTCCACCTGGAGCTGCTCCAGCGTCCCGTTTACGTCCTCGGCGACCTGAACCGTGTTGGCCCCGGATTCCTTGAAAACCAGGATACCGACGGATTCCTCACCATTGTAACGGGCGATGGATTCTCGCTCTGCATACCCGTCCACCACCTCTCCGATATCCCGGAGAAGGATAAGACGGAATCCCCCCTGCCCCCCGGGTCCCGCTGTCGGAGCCAGCTGGCGGCCCACCACGACATCCCCGATCTGTTCCACCGTCTGGAACTCACCCAGCGTCCGGAGGGGATACCGGTAGCGGCCCCTGAGGATCGTTCCCCCCGGAGCGCTGATGTTGGCCTGGGCCAGCGCCTGCGTGACCTGGCTGAATGTGAGGCCGTAGGAATCCATGAGGCGGGGGTCCACCTCCACCTGGATTTCCCGATCCAAGCCACCGGTGACGGCGGCCTCTGCCACACCATCCAACTGCTCGAGCCGACGACGGAAAACCGATTCGGCCGCTTCCTTCGTGGCCCAGAGGTCGGCGCCCCCGACCACGGAGATGGCCATGATGGGCTCGGACTCGGGATCCACCCGCAGAATCCGGGGACGAGTGGCCGTTTCCGGGAGGGTTTCCCGGATGTTGTCCAACCGCTCCCGAACGTTGAGCATGGCGAAGTCCATGTCGGTGCCCCAGGCGAACCGAAGGGTCACCAGACTCACGCCCTCCCGGGAAGTCGACGTCACCCGCTCCACCCCCGGCACCGCGGCGCCCTGGGCTTCGACCCGCTCCGTGACGAGGCGCTCGACCTCCGCCGGCGCCACATCGGGATACGAAGTGTAGACGACCAGGCGGGGATAGCTCACATCAGGAAGAAGATCGATGGGGAGGCGGACGAAGGAGATGATCCCCAGGAGAATGACGGCCAGGAAGAGCATGGCCACGGCCACGGGACGCCGGGTGGAGGTCGACGGGATGGACATGGTTAGCGCAGCTCCTCCCCGACCATCTCCTCGAGATCGGCCACGGCCCTCTCGAGGCCAAAGAGCTGGTTGATGACAGCACGCTCGGCCTGGGAGTTCGCTTCGATGTCCTGCTGAAGCTCGGTAAACGTCCGGGATCCAAGTCGGAACTGCTCCCGCCCCAAGCGGAGCCGTTCCTCGGAGATATCCCGGGAACGGATCGTGATGAGGTAGCTCTGGTAGGCCGTTTCGACAGCGATGAGGCGAGCCCGAACAGCCTCCTCCACCAGGAGCTGGGACTCCCTGAAAGTCTCCTCCTGATTCATCAACGAGATCTCAGCCCGTACGATCCTGGCCTTGTTGTTGAACCCCTGGAAGATGGGGATGGTGATTCCAATGCTGGCGCCACCGGATCGGGACTCGTCAGGCAATCCCGCCAAGAAACCGTCGTATTCCTCCCCAAACGTGCTTTGCCGCCCGCTGAAGGAGATGGTGAGGGGAGGCCAATGGGCCCGCCGGGCGCTTTGGGCCTGAGCCCTGCTCACGTCTACCGCCGCCTCTTGCTCAATGAGGTTGGGGCTCGAAGAGTAGGCGAGAGCGGCCAGGGATTCCGGATCCAAGCCGGTAGGATTAAAGGCGTCCGGAAGATCCGTCTCCACTTCAAAACCCAACAAATCCGGATCTCCGACCACGGTCCGAAGACTCAGAAGAGCCCGCTGAAGTAGACCCGAGGCTTCTTGGATCCGCTGCCCCTGCCTCGTAACCTCCAACTCCGCCGACAAAACATCCACTCGGGAGGCCCCAGCCAGTTCGAACATGCGCTGTGAGGTCTGGAGGTCCAGTTGACGTCTCTCCAGCAGGGACTCCTCCACCTCCAGAAGGGCCGACTGGTTCTGGGCGCTTCGGAAAGCCCGAATCACGTCGGCCCGAAGACCTCGGGAGTCAGCCGTAACCGCAGCCTCCCGGGCCCTGGCCTGGGCCTTCTGGGTCGCCGAGTTCCTTGACCGAGCCCCCCATTGATAGAGGGAGAGGCTACCGTTGATGGATTGGGTGGTCGAGGAGGAAGTTTTCCAGTCCTGAAAGGGATTATCAACCGGATTTCCGAACTCATCCACGGAAACGAGCTGCCGGTTGAGATTGACGCCCGTGCCCGCATAAAAGCTGAATGTGGGGAGGTAAGCCCCCCAAACCTGCTTTCTCTCGATGTCGCTCAATTCCAGGTTGTTGACGGTACGGCGGAGTCCGGGATTGAATTCGGTGGCCCGGGCGAGGGCCTCCTCCAGCGAAAGGACAAGGCCATCCTGGGCGGAGACAGGCTCGGCCGGGAGAAGAAGGGCAAGGACGGCCCCAAAAACTGCTACCATCCTCCCTTCCCTACCCCTCACTGCTGCCCTCCCAACGACCCACCCTGGATGGCTTCGACGAGCTGAACCTGGGCGTCGTGGGAGATATAGAAGTGATTGTCCACCAGAACGATCTCACCGGGTTCCACCATGGAGGTTTCTTCGTTCTCGATGATTTCCACCAGGCGGTCGCTCTCGAGTCCTCGAGTGACATAACGCCATTTGGCTCGACCATCCTCGAAGACGAAGAGCATGTCCCGGCGATCTTTCTCCAGAATCGCGCTCCGGGGGACCAGGATGCGGTCCGGGTAATACTGGGCCTCCAGGGAAACACGGGCGTACATCCCCGGCTTGATCCGTCCCCGGGGGTTGGAGAGAAGAAGAGTGACCCGGGCCGTTCTGAATTCCGGATCCACGACCGGATTGATCGTGGAAACCCGGCCGTCGAATGTCTCCCCCGGGAAGGCGGCGAAACTCACCGTCGCCCGCCGACCTTCCTGCAGGAAGCCGATCTCCTTCTCCAGGACCTGGACTTCCACCTTGATAGGATCGAGATCGACGATGGTCATGAGCTCCGTGCCCTGGCCCACGAACTGACCCTTCACCACTCGCAAATCGGCCACACGACCCGGGAAGGGAGCCCGCACCGCCGTCCGGGCCAGATTGATCTTGGCCTCCTGAAGTGTGACCTCGGCCTGAGCAAGACCACTCCGGGCCCGACTCAAGCGCTCACGCTCGGCCCGGACAGCCGGATCGGTGATCTCGTCGTCGAAGAAGATCATCTCCTGGAACCGGGCCTCGGCGCTGACGAAGTCGGCCCGGGCTCGAGCCAGGGAAAGGGCGTATTCCGTCGTATCGACCTGAAGGAGGAGGCCCCCTTCCGCAAAACTCTGGTTTTCCCTGGAGGGGATCTCCTTGATGATGCCGCCCACCTGGGACAGCAGGGAGGTTCTGCGGAAGGCTTCCGCCTGGCCCGCTGCCGACACGGTAATCCAGAGGGTATCCCGAACGACTTCAGCCCCCACGACGGGCTGGGGAACGTCGGTAGCGAACTGCTGGGAGGCTGATTCAGGGAGAACCGTGGCATTCTCAGAGGAAGCTTCGGCTCCGTCTTCCTCCGGGTCGCCTCGGAGCCTGAAATACATGCCCGTTCCCAGGCTGCCGACGATGATGATGAAGGTGAGAATTCCGAGGGCCTGCCTGGAGAGCGCCATGCTTATTCGCCGGGCAAAATGTTGTCGTGATGTCCCTGTCGGTTCCGAAGAGCCGACCCATGGTATGACGTACGCAAATGGGGGACCGTTGCTTCACAATCTTCCCCTTCACATTCGTCCCGGTGAAGGTAGGTGGCCCGGAGGAGTGGCGGCAATGCAGGAACGGGACGGATAAAACACCCCTGAAACCATGAGGCGGAGGGTACGGAGAAGGATGTGACAGATTGCCCCACCCCCAAGAATTGTCATATTTAAGGTTTGCCGGCCAGTCGAGTACCCGTTTGGTTGACGTGAATGATCAGGCCCAGGAGACCATGGCCAACCCCAAGACAGATCGAACAGAAGAGCTAGCGGCTCTTTATGAGATTGGCAGCGCCATCCTCAGTACTCTGGATGTGGAGGCCATTCTACAGCGCGTCTGTGACACCGCCCAACGTCTGCTTGGTGCCGGGGGGGCCATGATCACCGAATACCGGGAGCAGGAGGGAACCTTCTTCCTGCACACCTGCTCCGGGACCTTCATTCCGGCTTTGCATCACACCTTCCCCTCCGCCCAAAGCCTCAGCGCCCGGGCCCTCTCCCAAGGGAAGCCCGTGGTAGACAACGACGTCGCCCATGGGCCGGCGGGAGATATCGCGAAAGCCCTTCCGGTGCCCATCGACCGGGCCATCATCGCCCTCCTGAACGGGCGGGAGGGTGTTCTGGGAACCCTGGTCTGCGTGGCCGAAAATGACCGGGACCCCTTTACCGAGGGTGATGCGGAGCTTCTGACCGCCTTTGCGACCCAGGCCGCCCTGGCCGCGGAAAACGCCAGGTATTACCAGGAAGAAAAGGGCCGGGCCCAGGAGCTGGAGCTCCTGAGGCGACAGCGGGAACAGCAAATCCAACGCCTCCACGACCTCCACGCCGCAGGCCTGGCGGTCACGTCGGACCTGGATCTTGCCGACCTCCTGGAACGGGTGGCGGATGAAGCCCGAAAGCTGACCCAAGCCGACTACGGTGCCCTGGGCGTTTTGGACGACACCAAAACCAAGCTGGCCCAGTTCATCACGTCGGGCATGGCTCCGGAGGAGATCGAAGGCATGGGTCCCCTCCCTACGGGGCACGGGCTCCTTGGGGCTGTCATCAAGGAAGATCGCTCCATTCGGCTCTCCGCCTCGTCGGAGGACGCCCGGGCGGCAGGGGTGCCCGAAGGCCATCCTATTTCCGTTTCCTTTCTCGGCGTCCCTGTCCGGGTCAGGGGCGAGGCCATCGGCAATCTCTACCTCATCAACAAAGCCGAGGGCCTGGCCTTCACGGAGCAGGATGAGACGATCGTAAAGATGCTTGCGGCCCAAGCAGCCGTGGCCATCGAGAACGCGCGCCTCTTCGCCGAGAGCGAGCGGCTGTTGGCGGAACTTGAAGCCGCCCATCGGGCCAGAAATCGCCTCCACGCCTATGTGAACCACGACCTGCGAAACGCCCTTCACGGTGTGTCTCTTTGGGCCGAAAGGCTGGAACAGGGCGCCGCCGGCCCGGCGGAGTCCTTCGACCATGAGGAGGTGCAGGAAATCGCCCGGAAGATTCTTCGGGGCGGAAGCCACGCCCTTCGGCTGGTCCGGGACGTCCTCGATCTGGCCAGACTGGAAGAGGGGCGGCTTCAGACCTGGCCCAGACGGGTCGTGATTTCGGACCTGGTGGAGGCCGCCATGGACGCCATTTCCCCGGAGGCGGACCGGCGGAAGGTGGAGCTGGTCTTCGAGGACCTGGAGGATAGGCTCGAGCTGGTGGCTGACCCGGACCGGGTGCTCCAGATCACCCTGAATCTCCTCAGCAACGCCGTGAAGTTCTCGCCGGCGGGAGGTAAGGTCTCCATGGGGGCCAGGACCGAAAACGGAATTGGATCCCCCCTGATTCGGCCCGAAGGCGGTTGGGTCGCCATCTGGGTGAACGACGAAGGACCTGGGATCGCCGCGGAGGATCTGGAGCGGGCCTGGGGAGAGTTCCAGCAGGTAAATCCGGAAGACGCAGATCAGGGCTCAGGCATCGGCCTGGCCCTGTCCCGGCAGATGGCCGAGTACATGGGCGGCACCCTGACCGTGGAATCAGCCGTCGGAAAAGGATCTCGGTTTACGCTCTGGATGCCCGCCGGAATGGAGAAAGAAGAGCGTAGCGGCTGGATCGGTTGAGGTTCGATTCTCCCCAAACATCAATCCTGCAGTATTTGATGGTCCGCCAGCAGGCCATCCTCCCGATATTTCTTCAGCTTCCGATATAACGTACGCCGGTTGATACCCAGAATCTGGGCGGCTTCACCCTGGTGCCAATGGGTTTCCTCCAGGCATTCCAGGATGTACTCCCTTTCAAGCCTCTCCAGGTCCCACCGCTCCGCCCGGGCCCGTGAAAGAGTATCCCGCTCCGGCCGCCGACCAAGAGCCTGGGGGGGGTCGAAGGGAATGGACTTGGCCCCGGCGTGCATGATGACGGCACGCTCGATGAAATTCTCCAGCTCGCGGACGTTTCCGGGCCAGTCGTAGGCCATCATCCGTGAGAGGGTTTCGGGGGGAATCTCGGGGGGCTCCACCCCGTTCTCCTCGGCGAACCGAATCCTGAAATAGTTCGCCAGGACCGGGATGTCTTCCCGTCGGCTCTGGAGGTTGGGGACCTCGATTGGGAAGACGTTCAAGCGATAGAAAAGGTCCTCCCGGAAATCACCCTCATCCACCATTTCCACCAGGATTCTGTTGGTGGCCGCGATCAGGCGGAAGTCCACGGAGATCATCTCCCGGCCCCCGACCCTCTTCACTTTCCGTTCCTGGAGGACCCGGAGAAGTTTCACCTGGATGGCCGACGACACCGTGCTGATTTCGTCCAGGAAAAGAGTGCCGCCTGCGGCTTCCTCGAAGAGCCCCCGCTTACTCTGAATGGCCCCGGTAAAGGAGCCCTTCATGTGGCCGAAGAGCTCCGATTCCAGGAGGGTTTCAGGCAGGGCCGAGCAATTGATGGCCACAAAGGGTCGGCGAGCCCGGTCCGACAGATCGTGGATGCCCCTGGACACCAGCTCTTTTCCGGTCCCGGTTTCCCCGGTTACGAGCACCGTGGCTCGGGTCGGAGCGACTCTCTCCATGAGGTCGAAGAGACGCTGCATGGGCGCGGACCGACCGACCATCTTGGTTTCAGGGCCCTGGTCTCCGGCCCGCCTACGAAGCTGGGCAACCTCCCGGCGAAGGTCCGCCTCCTCCCTGGCCCTTTTCAGGGTCAGGAGGAGTTCTTCGGTCCGGAAAGGCTTGTTGATGTAGTCGTACGCCCCCAGGCGCATGGCTTCCACCGCCGTATCCACGGTTCCGAAAGCGGTCATTACGATGAACTGTGCGTCGGTCTGAGTCGCTGGAGCCGCAGAGAGGACGTTGAGGCCGTGCATGCCCGGAAGGTTCAAGTCCAGGAGGACCAGATCGTACAGGTGGCTGTCCAGGGCTTTCAGGCCCTCTTCACCCGATTCCACTGCATCGACCCGGTAACCTTCCTCCGTTAGAACCTTAAGGAGGATATCCCGCACGATCTCCTCATCTTCAACGACCAGGACGCGGGGATTCACATCGCTTTGGTTTGCTTCTTCACTCATCGGTTGCCTTTTCCAGATGCACGGTAAATGTGGCGCCGCCCATGGTGTTGGGAGACTTCACCTTTATACCGCCTCTCTGTTCCACAAGGATCTGCCGGGTGAGGAAGAGTCCCATCCCCGTCCCCCCCGTGGTCGACACGAAGGGGAGGAAGATCCGGGACAGATCATCCGGAGGAATCCCCGGCCCCGAATCTTCGACATGAAGGTATACCCGGTCCCCATTTGATTCGGAGCGGATATTTACCCGGCGCTCTCCCTGCCAGCTCTGCAGGGCGGCCCGGGCGTTGAAAAGTAGATTAACTACAGCCTGTAGCAGATGATTTCTGTCGGCCAGCGCTTTGACCGGAGGGCCGTCCAGATCCCAGCTGCAGGTCACACCCCGTTCTTCGAAGGATCTTTTCATGAGCTCGCAGGCGCTGTCGGCGATCTCATTCAGGTCCACAGCCTCCAGGCGAGAGTACCCCGGATCCGCCAGAGCGATCAATTGCCGGGTGAGGCGGGTGATGCGCTCGGTTTGGTTGAGAAGCTGCTCCAGGGTCCTCTTCTTCTCGGCGTCTTCCGGCCCACACCCGTCGATGAGGTGATCAACAGCCACCTGAATGGACGTGTTGGGTCCGCCGATTTCCTGGGCTACCGTCGCAGCAAGCTGACCCACAGCCGCCATCTGCTCGGCCTCTACCATGCTCCGAAGCCAGTCGGGATCCAGCTCCCGGACCGGGAGGTATACCCCCCACAAACCATCAGCCAGTCCCGTCTTCTCGGATGGGCTGTCCAGTGGCGGCCGGCTGGCCTGAATGGCGGGCTGCAGTTCGGCAGGGAGGTCCCAGAGGGTACGAGGGTTCTCGATCCCCATCCGGTCCAACGCTTCCTTGGCCGGCGGGTTTACATAGACCACCCTTTGCTCCGAATCCAGAAGCACCACGGCCCGTGCCTCCCCGTCCAACGGACAGGAGGGCACCACAGCCGCAGGCCTGGGCTTTACTTCCCTGCTAGACATCGTATTCCCCAATAAACCGGACCCATCCCCACCAGGGGCTCAGTCCCCAACGAAGGCCCTCAAAAGGTCGAAGGCCGTGACGATTCCCAGAAGCTTCTTTCCTTCTACCACCAGGGCCCGATGGATTCGACCCCGAAGAAGGAATCTCCCCACCTCTTTTACTGAATCCGAAGGCTTCACCTTAAACACCGCCGGCGTCATGATATCCGATACGGTGTACCCATCAAAAACGCCCGACGGCAAAGCTTCGGCTTGGGTTTCGGTGGCTTGAAGCCAATCCACCGAGTCCAGGTAGAACGGTACGTTGGAGCTTTCGTCGTAGTCCTCGTTTGGGAGGACCAAGGTTCCCCAGCTCAGTTCGGCAGCGTTCAGTTCCTTTTCCCCTGCCCCCAGCCGAACCACGTCTGTGGTCGAGACCACTCCGACGATTTCGCCCTCCTCGGTCACAACTGGAACCCCGCTGATCTGGAAACTGACCAGCCGTTTCAGCAGAGTCCTGACCGACGTCTCGGGGGTTACTGTCACCACATCCCTTTGCATCACATCTTCCACGATCTGACTCATCGTTCCCTCCCGAGTGCTTGGAATTCTTCGATCTCCCTTAGATCGAGATCCATGCCGTCCGAGATTCATCCTCCGGAGAACCGGTTGCGTCTCCGTAACCACTTGTGGGACAAAAGATTAGGATGACGCCACTGGCCACCTGACAAGAAAAGACCCAGGCCTGAACCTGGGTCCTATTGTCTCATGCCGGAAACTCCGGGGACGGAATGCCCCGTTCGGGGCCAGAAGTCCCAACTTCGCGGCTACGCGGTACCGTAACGCTTCTGGATGTACTCCTCGAGGATCGTCTTGAATTCCCCGACCAGTCCCTCACCCTTCAGAGTCGTAAAGTGCTCACCGTCCACATAGACCGGGGCCTTGGGCTCTTCGAAAGTCCCGGGGAGGGAGATTCCGATGTTGGCGTGCTTCGACTCTCCGGGCCCATTCACCACGCACCCCATCACTGCCACGTCGAGCTCTTCCACTCCGGGGTAGGTCTGACTCCAGGTCGGCATCTGATCCCGTATGAAAGCCTGGATTTCCTGGGCCATTTCCTGGAAGAAGGTGCTGGTCGTTCGGCCGCAGCCCGGGCAGGCTGTGACCTGAGGCTCGAAGCTCCGGAGCCCGAGGGATTGGAGGATTTGCCGAGCCACCCGAACCTCTCCCGATCGGTCGCCTCCTGGGTCGGGGGTCAATGAAACCCTGATGGTGTCGCCGATTCCATCCAGCAGAATTGGGGCCAGTCCCGCCGTCGACGCCACAATTCCCTTTGCGCCCATCCCCGCCTCGGTCAGACCCAGGTGGAGAGGATAGTCGCTCAGAGGTGCCATCTGCCGATAGACGGCCACAAGCTCCTGAACCTGGGAGACCTTGCCGGAGAGGATGATGTCGTCGTGGGGCAGGCCAGTCTCCTCGGCAAGAACCGCGGATCGCATGGCACTCTCAACCATGGCATCCCGCAGGATGGCGCCGGCCTCCTTGGGCTGAGGGCTGGAGGAGTTGGCGTCCATGAGATCGGTGAGAAGGCGCTGGTCCAGAGAGCCCCAATTCACGCCGATCCGCACCGGCTTCTGATTCTCGATGGCCACCCGGATGATGGCCTGGAAGTTCTCATCCCGTCGTGTGGTTCCCACGTTTCCCGGATTGATGCGGTACTTGGCCAGGGCTCGGGCAGCCTCGGGGAATTTGGTGAGGAGAAGGTGCCCGTTGTAGTGGAAATCTCCGATGATGGGAGTGTTGTCACCGAGATCGCGGAGGCGGGCAACGATTTCGGGGACCGCCTGGGCTGCCCCCTCATTGTTGACGGTCACTCGGACCAACTCGCTCCCGGCATCGGCGAGAGCCCGGACCTGGGCAACCGTGGATTCCACGTCGGCCGTATCCGTGTTGGTCATGGACTGGACCACCACCGGATGGTCTCCCCCGACCCTTACGCCTCCAACATCGACCTCTACCGTTTGTCTCCGACTCACCATGTACTTAGTCCTCTTCCCTCAACTTCTCCAGGAGGTGAAGGAGTCCCAGCGTTGGGTCCGTGAGGCGAACCGGGTGAAGCACATCGTGATATTGTTTCAGGTGATCCATGACGAAGTTCGCCACCCGCCGAAGCGGAATGACCGTGTACCCCTCCCCGGTCTGTTCCTCCCCATCCCCGAAAGCGGCGATCCGGACCCGGGACGGAATGGCCACACCTCCATCCCGTACCCATGTTTCCCCCTGGGTTTGCAGTTCACTCACAGCCTGTTCAAGCCGGTCCGGGGGACAAAAACCGAAACGGACCAGGGCCCGGTAAAGGGTGTCTTCGTCCCGCAAATGTGGGTTGATGCGCGGCCTCCCAGCTTTCACCTCACCAATAATCAGATCCATCGCATCGGATGGAATATCCAGATCAGGGTCCGGCAGAAAGTGGAGATCATCCAGGGGCCCCGGGCGCCCCTTGAGCCACGATATGGGAAGCCTGGGGAAATCGGAGGGCAA
>CAYOVN010000060.1:0-18189 GCA_964407425.1 uncultured Gemmatimonadaceae bacterium | reverse complement strand
AAAACCCTATGTTCAGAACCCGACTCGCAGAAAACCTTCCTCGGATTTCAGAGGCCCTTCAGAACGCCGCGGCTCGTGCTGGCCGGGATGCATCGGAGGTGACCCTGGTGGCTGTCACCAAGGCTCATCCACCCGAGGCCCTCGAGGCCGCCATCGAAGCGGGCTTGAGGGACCTTGGGGAGAACCGGGTCGAGGAGCTGGAGGGGAAGGTCCGCCTCCTGGGCCGGGGGGCCGCCACCTGGCATATGGTTGGGCATGTTCAAAGCCGGAAGGCCAAACAGGTTGCAGAATTGGCGGATATTCTCCACTCCTTGGATAGGGTGAAACTGGCCCGCAAGATCTCTCAGGCGGCCGGTGAGGCGGGGAGGCGGATGCCGGGCTTGATCCAGGTCAACTTTATGGGCGAGGAATCCAAGAGCGGGTTCAGCCGTGAGGAAGCGCTGGAGGCTATCCATGAGGTCCTCGAGCTTCCCGGGGTGGAGGTGAGGGGTCTCATGACCATGGCGCCTTTCGTCGAGGACGAGAAGATCCTCCGGGCGTCATTCAGTGGGCTTCGGAGGATTCATGAAGAGGCTGGGAAGCTCCCAGGGTACACCGGCACGGAGCTCTCCATGGGAATGACCAACGATTTCGAGCTGGCCGTGGAGGAGGGTAGCACCATGGTCCGCATAGGGACGGCACTTTTTGGGGAGCGCCACCGATGATCGACCTTACACCACTGGACGTTCGAAAAAAGAGGGGTGATTTCCGTCGTATCCTTCGGGGTTATGATCCGGAGGAAGTCGACACGTTCATGGATCTGGTGGCGGAGAGGTTCGAAGAACTGGTGAGGGAGAACCTCTCCCTTGGGGAAAAGACCGAGCGGATTGGTCTCCAGCTCGAGGCCTTGGAAGGGCGGGAGCGGGCTGTTCAGGAAGCCCTGGTTACGGCCCAAAAACTCAGGAAAGAGGTGGGAGACCAAAGTCGGCGGGATGCCGAAGTGCTTCAGGAGCAATCCACCCGGATGGCAGAGGTACTTAAGGCCGAGGCGGACACCGAGATCCAACGGCGGCTCGGGGAGGCTGAAGGACTGATCCGTGAGCGCCAGCGGGCCTTGGAGGACCTGGAGCGCAGCCGGCTCAAGTTCCTGAAGTCCTTCCGGGGGCTTCTGGAGCGGGAAATGGATGCCGTCGATGTTGAGGAATCCCGTAGGCCCCTCGAAGATACCCCCCTTGAGTTGGAGTTCCGAGGATGGATGCCCGCAGGCGACCTGGGATTCGCGATCCGGGAGGACGAATTCGAGGAGGACGAAGCTGAAGCTGAGGAGATCGAAGCCTCCATCGACGAACCTGAGCAGGCTGAGGACGGGGAAGAGCCTCAGGATCCATGGGAAGCTGAAGCGGAGTTTCCCGCGGTAGAGTTGGATGAGGAGGACGGATCGGAAGATCTCCCGACGGGCTTCGAAACTCAAATCCTGGAAGGTGCGGCTCCGGCCCCCTTCGACCCCGGAGCTGAGGTTGAAGAAGAGGCCGAGGCTGAGGAAAAACCTGAAGCTGAAGAAATGCCTGAAGCTGAAGAAATGCCTGAAGCTGAAGAAACGGCTGAAACCGAAGATGATCCCGAGGAAGTTCCCCAGGAGCCCCGGTGGCTCTTTTCCCTCCTCCGGAAGGATGAGGAGAAGGGTGGGGAGGCTTAGTTGATGGGACCCTCTCCGAAAGGGGACCTCATGGCACCCCTTCGGGAGGCCCAGAAGGTCCTGGAGTCCAAGTCCAGTGTGGTACCCCGAATCGGGGTGATTCTTGGGACGGGGTTGGGGGGGTTGGCGGAGGAGATCACGGTGGAGGCCTCCGTTCCCTATGGAGAGATCCCCCACTTTCCCCTCTCCACTGTAGAGAGCCACGAGGGGTCCCTCCTTTTTGGATCCTTGGCCGGGACGCCCGTTGTAGCCATGCAAGGCCGGTTTCATCTCTATGAGGGATACGACCTCCAAACGGTCACCTTCCCTGTAAGGGTGATGAAGCTTTTGGGGGCAGAAATCCTCATGGTGTCCGGGGCCTGCGGGGGTATGGACCCGGAGTGGAACCCTGGAGATCTGGTCCTTCTGGACGACCAGATCAACCTTCTGGGGGACAACCCCCTTATCGGGCCCAACCTGGATGAGTTGGGCCCCCGGTTTCCGGATATGTCCGAACCCTTCGACAGGGGGCTCCAAAAGCTGGCCATGGAGGTCGCGTCGGACGCCGGGATTCCGCTTCGGAGGGGGGTCTATGTTGCAGTACCCGGGCCGAATCTGGAAACCCGGGCCGAATACCGGATGCTTCGAGCCTTTGGGGCAGACGTCGTCGGGATGTCCACGGTCCCGGAAGTCATCGTTGCAAACCACATGGGGATGAAGGTCCTGGGGGTTTCCATCATCACGGACGCCTGCCTCCCGGATGATCTGAAGCCGGTGGATGTCGCTACGATCATTGAAACGGCCAGGAAGGCCGAGCCTCGACTCGCGACCCTCTTCAAAGGGGTAGCGTGTCATCTGAACCGAACCTGAAACGAAGTCTTCTAATGCGCTATCCGGAGTTGCCCGAGAGTTTGCTCCGCCTTGAAGAAGGTCTCCTCGAGACCTGGCGGGATGAGGGGCTCTTTGAAAAGACCTTGGAGAAAACAGCTGGTGGGAAACCCTTCGTGTTCTTCGAGGGTCCGCCTACGGCAAATGGTAAACCAGGGTTGCATCATATCATCAGCCGGACCCTGAAAGACCTGGTTTGTCGCCACCAGACCATGAAGGGTCGCTATGTGACCCGTATCGCCGGGTGGGATACCCATGGCCTGCCGGTTGAGATCGAAGCGGAGCGGCGCCTGGGCATCAACGGGAAACCGGAGATCGAGAAGGTCGGGATCCAGCGCTTTAACGAGGTCTGCAAGGAATCGGTCTTCACCTATAAGGAGGAGTGGGAAGCGCTTTCAGAGCGGATCGCCTATTGGCTCGATTACAGCAGGCCCTACGTGACCTACCACACGGATTACATCGAGTCCGTCTGGTGGATCCTAAAGGAGTTGGCTGAGAAGGGTCTTCTGTATCGAGGCTATAAGAGCGTTCCCTACTGCCCGAGGTGTGGTACTGCCCTCTCCTCCCACGAGGTTGCCCAAGGGTACAAAGACATCGAGGATGCCTCCCTCTTCTTCCTCTGTCCCCTCCTGCAGGAGAATGGGGAAAAGGACCCTGAGGGGAGGGCCTTCGTGGCCTGGACGACGACACCCTGGACGGTTCCGTCAAATACGGGGTTGGCCATTCACCCTGGCCTCAAATACGTGGAAGCTGCGTCCGGAGGCCGGCGCCTGATTCTGGCCGAGGAGTTGGCGGAAAAGGTCCTGGGGGAGGGGGTGGAGATTCTCCAGCGGTATTCAGCGGACGAACTCGCGGGTCGCCGGTACCTGCGGCCTCTGGACGTCGTTCCTGCTCCCGACGACCCCGAGAACAGCTGGACTGTGGTCTTGGAGGACTTTGTTAGCGCGGAGGAAGGGACGGGCATCGTCCACATGGCCCCGGCCTTCGGCGCCGATGACTACTCGGCAGGGCAGCGACACGGGTTGGCAATGCTTCGTCCGGTGGACGACACGGGTTGTTTTTTGGAGACCATCCCTGTGGTTGGTGGGATGTTCGTAAAGGATGCTGACCCTCTCCTGGTGAAGGAGCTGGAAAGGAGAGGAAATCTTCTTTCGAGTGCGACGATAACCCACTCCTATCCGCACTGTTGGAGGTGTTCTTCTCCCCTCATCTACATGGCTCGGGATTCATGGTTCGCCGCCACCTCCACCCTCAAAGAAGACATGCTCAGGGAGAATCGATCCATTGGGTGGGTTCCACCGGAGGTGGGGGAAAATCGGTTCGGAGAATGGCTCGAAAACAATGTGGATTGGGCTCTGTCCCGGGACCGTTACTGGGGAACCCCCCTACCGGCCTGGGTCTGTAATGAAGACCCTGACCACGTGGCTTGGATCGGGAGCCTGAAGGAGCTGGATCAACGGGCCGGCGGACTTCCCGAGGGTTTCGATCCCCACAGACCCTTTATCGATGAGATCACCCTTCCCTGTCTTTCCTGTTCAGGGACCATGCGGAGGACACCGGGGGTTATCGACGTTTGGTTCGATTCCGGTGCCATGCCCTTCGCCCAGTGGCACTATCCGTTCGAGAACGAAGATGAGTTCGAGCGGCATTTCCCTGCTGATTTCATCTGTGAGGCCATCGATCAGACCCGGGGTTGGTTCTACTCCCTCCTGGCCATCTCCACCATGCTGGGGAGGGGGACCCCCTTCCTGAATGCCATGGTCAACGGCCATATCCTGGACGAATCAGGGCAGAAGATGTCCAAGTCCAAAGGGAACGTAGTCGACCCCTGGGATGCGGTGGCTGAACATGGAGCTGATGTGGTCCGGTGGTATCTGGTCACCGTGAGTCAGCCCGGAGCATCGAAGCGATATGATTCGGAAGGGGTGAAAGAGTCAGCTCGGAAGGTGTTCGACACCTTGTTCAACACCTACCGGTTCTTCTCCCTTTATGCTTCCGCCGAAGGGTGGACACCGTCAGAGGCCGACCCCGATCGGGCTTCCCGGCCCATGATCGACCGGTGGATTCTGTCCCGCTTTTCCTCCCTCCTCACTGAAGTTGAGGAAGAACTCTCCCGGTTCCAGGTCACGAGGGCCTATCGAGCTGTAGGTGAGTTCCTCAGCGAGGATCTGTCGAACTGGTACGTTCGCCGATCCAGAGGCCGGTTCTGGGGGAGCGGGGAATCTCCCGATTCCCGGGCCGCTTTCAGGACCCTCTGGGAAGTCCTGGTGGATCTCGCCCGGGTGATGGCCCCCATCGCACCCTTCGTGTCCGACTGGATCCATCGAGCGCTCACATCGGAAAGTGTCCATCTGGCTCCCTTCCCTGAAGCCGAGGACGGCTCGGTGGACGCGGAGTTGGAAGAGGGAATGGTCGCTGTCCGGGCTCTCGTCTCTCTGGGTAGGGCAGCAAGAGAGGAAGTCCAGATTCGGGTTCGCCAGCCACTCGGGAAGATGTTCGCTGTGATGCCGGGTGGAATGGTCCTGGGTGGTGAGCTTCTGGATCTCTTGAAGGATGAGTTGAATGTCAAAGAGGTGGACTTCCTCGAATCGGCAGGGGGGCTTGTCGGCCTGACGGGAAAACCCAACTTTCGGTCGCTGGGGCCCCGTTTCCAGAAGAACTCCGAGGTCGCGGCCTCGGTCATCCGGACTCTTTCTTCCGAGGCTCTCGCGGCTTTCAGGGGAGGAGAGATCGTGGAGATTGAGGTGGGTGGTGAACGGTTCCCGCTAAATGAGGATGACCTGGAGGTTGTGGAGGAGGGCCAGGGTGGGTTGGTGGTTCAGGGGGATGGGAGCTTTACGGCCGCTCTCGATCCGGCCCTGGATGACGACCTGCGCCGGGAGGGGTTGGCCCGGGAGCTGGTGAATCGGGTCCAGCGCCTGCGGAAGGACTCAGATCTGAAGATCACCGACCGGATTTCCCTCGGTGTCTTCGGGGACGAAGAAGTCCAGGGGGCCGCGTCGGCTTTCCAGGAATTCATCACTGGAGAAACCCTTGCCGAAACTTTCTATACGGCGGACTTGGGTGACGGGGCTGATTTCCAGTTCTCACGAGAGTTTGAGATCGAAGACATTTCTGTGCGACTCTCCCTCTCCCGGCTGGAGGCCTAGGCCTACTCGAGCCCATTTTTAGGGCATCTGCCCTCGAAACCAGGAGTGATCATTACGAATTCCCAGGGAAGTGAGATTCAGCGCCTTGTAGCCGAGGAAGGGATCGAGGAGCGGTTGGACCAATTTCTGGCCCGACGCCTGGGATTCTCACGTTCCCGGTGTGCAGGGCTGATTCGGGATGGCCACGTAACTCTCGAGGACCGGGGGGCCAAGAAGTCCGAGACTGTGGTGGCCGGGCAGGTGGTCGCTGTCAGGGTGCCGCCCCCTGCGCCCCTCGAGGTCCTGGCTCAGGATATTCCTCTCACCGTCGTATTTGAAGACGAACACCTGTTGGTGATCAATAAGGCCCCGGGTCTGGTCGTGCATCCGGCCCCAGGTCATCCGGACGGTACCCTGGTGAACGCCCTTCTTCACCATGTGAAGGATCTTTCGGGAATCGGGGGCAAGCTACGGCCGGGTATCGTACATCGTTTGGACCGGGATACATCCGGCCTATTGGTGGTGGCCAAGGGCGACGAGGCTCACATTGCCCTTTCCAACGCCATCCGGAGGCGTGAAGTTCGACGTGTCTACCGAGCGGTGGCTTGGGGGAAAATCCCTGAGTCACCCATGACGGTCGATCAGCCCGTTGGGCGGGACCCTCGGGATAGAAAGAAGATGGCGGTGGTGGGAAACGGCCGACGAGCCCTTACCCGTCTTCGGGTTCGGGAGCAATGGGCCGCGGCACAATACCTGGATGTGTCACTGGGTACGGGGCGGACGCATCAAATCCGTGTTCACCTCAATCATCTCGGGCACCCGGTGGTTGGGGACTCGGTATACGGTCCGGGCTGGGCCAAAGGAATGAGTGGGCCGAGCCGACCTTGGGCTCAGGAGTTGGAACGCCGGGCGTCCCGCCAACTCCTTCATGCCTCGGACTTGAGCTTTGTCCACCCCTCCACGGGAGAGGAAATGCGATTTCGGGCCGATCTTCCCCCGGATATGGCGGAAGTTGTTCAATGGGCCAGAGGAGACGGGGAAAGTGACGATCGCCCCAGGTGATGATGGGGGGGATGATGGACCGCATACTTGGAGAAATGGGGAATCCTTAAACCCCATGCCCCTGGGCATGGACGGACGATGGCAACGCTAGACCCACACTTCACCTTCGAGAATTTCGTCGTCGGGCCGGCAAACAGGCTAGCCTCGGCTGCGGCTCGTCGGGCTGCTGAGCGGCCTGGGGTCAGCTACAATCCGTTGTTCATACACGCCTCCACCGGGCTTGGGAAGACTCACCTCCTCGGGGCAATGGCCCGGCATATCGCGAAGGTCTCGCCGGGGAAGGAAGTCGCCTACCAGACAGCTCAGGAATTCCTCCGGGAATTTGTCCAGTCCTCCGGCGGAAAGGATCCTGAAGCGGTGCGTGATCGCTATAAGGACTTGGACATCCTGCTTCTGGACGACGTCCAGTTCCTCACCACCCAGGGAGATTTTCAGGACCTTCTTCTCCTAACCCTGGACGCCCTTACCGGAGATGGGAAACAGGTCGTTCTGGCCAGTGACCGGCCCCCGGCAGAGATACAGGGTTTGGCGGCACATCTTCGGACCCGGTTCGAAGGTGGGTTGTTGGTGAATATCGGCCCGCCCGAATATGAAACCCGGGTCGCCATCATCCAGAAAGATCTGGAAGGGAGTGGGAAAGGACTCCAGACCGGTGTCGCCGACTCTATAGGTCGACACCCCTTTAGGACCATCAGGGATCTGAGGGGTGGCCTGGAGCGGATCCTGGAGGTTCAGGAGGGGGAAAACCGGCTGGTCAGCCCCGACGAAGCCACAGCCCTGATCCAAGAAACCGAACAGCGGGACTCGGGTCTCGGAGATTCGGAATTAGGGCAGTTCCTGGGTGAGATCTCGGACACGGTGGCGGCCAAGGTGCAGGCTCATGAGTCCCCTTGGAGAAAACTCCTCAGGGAAGCTGTGGAGGAGATAGAGGCGGAGGGGTTCAAAGGGGACATTCTCCGGCGACACATCGACGATGAGACCTCCCCCCCGGATCCGGAAGGCATCCTTACCGAGTTCCGGAGAATCGTCCAACGGCTCCGTGAAATCAGGATGGAGCTCGATGCCGCTGGGAATCCCTGGCCGGAAGCGGCCTTCGGCGTGCTCCGCGATCCCGGTCGGTTGGACGAGGCGGAGGCTCTCCTCTCCTCGGCTCAGGAGCGCTCTCGGCCCTTCCCGGAAATCCCCGAGGGTCCGGACCTCAAGGAAATAGGTAGGGAGCTCCCTCAGTTGGTAGTGAGAGCTGCCGATCAACTCGTGACGACCGAGCGGCCTGAGTACAACCCCCTTTACGTCTGGAGTCCCGACGGGATGGCTGCCCGGGCTCTTCTTCAGGCCTCAGGGAGAGCCGGGATCCTGGATCAGGCGAAAGCCCGAGTCGCTTTGATCTCGGTTCCCATGTTTGCTGAGGAGTTCATCCATGTACTCTCCAGCGGTGTCGCCGGGGCGTGGAGAGAGCGTTGGTGGTCGGTCGACCTCCTTCTGGTGGAGGGTGCTCAGGACCTTTCGGCCACAGAACGGGCTCAAGAGGAGTTTTTCCACCTCTTCGAGGCGCTCCAGCGCCGGGGGGCTCGAGTCATGATCTCGGCGGATCGGGCGCCTTCGGAAATCTCCGCTTTGGATGATCGCCTGAGGGCGCGCCTGGAGGGCGGGCTGGTCATAGAGGTTCCAGTCGCATCCACCGATCTTTCTGCCGAGCTTCAGGCGGCCCTGGCCGTACATGTGGTGGAGGAGCCGGAGCCGGAGCCGGAGAAGAAGGCCATCGCCGTCGAGGATCGGGAGTGGATCAAGTCCTTCCGAACCCGGACTCCCCAGGATGGGCCGGGCGTTGGGGATGGAAGATCCGGGGGAGGGTTCCTTGACGTCCTGGCCCAGGGCGTCGTCGCCACCACCCCGGAGGAACCGTGGCGCCCATCCCCGGAGAAGGTGGTCTGGGACTGGCCTCGGTTGGAAGACCGGCTTGCGGAGGTACCTGAGTAATGGCGATTGAAGGGTCCCTTTCTGACGTCAGTTTGGCAGACATCTCCCAGCTTCTTTCTCTCGGGCGAAAGACCGGATGCCTGACGGTTACGGACCATTCCAACTTCGGCTACATCTACTTCAAGGGTGGCCGGGTGGTCTACGCTTCGGTGCTCAACCGACCGGATCGCCTTGGGGATATCCTGATCAAGAACGGGGTCATCGAGGCTGAAGAGTTCAACCGGGCGATGGAGGAGCAGTCGAAGGACGGGGAGAAGAAGTTGGGTGAGATTCTCATTGACTTTGGAGTGATTTCCATCGATGAGTTGCAGAAGTGGGTCTCAAGTCAGGTGGAGGAAGCGGTTTATCACCTCTTCGCATGGGACCAGGGGACCTTCCACTTCAAACCGGACGAAGCCCCTGACCAGGCCCAGGTTCTCCTGGTTTCCCTCAGTTCCGACGGCCTTCTCCTGGAGGGTGCCAGAAGAGTGGATGAATGGTCGGTCATCGAGAGGGAGGTCGACTCCCTCGACCTGATCTTCAAGCTTGGCCGGGACCCCAGGGAAGCGGAGGAAATCAAAACCACCGCCAATCAGCGGAGGATTCTCCCCCTCCTGGATGGAGTGAATACCGTTAGGGATGTGGTGGAAGAATCCGGCCTGGTGGAGTTCGAAACAGGGAAGGCAATCTACGAACTGGTTAATGCCGGATTCGTTCAGAAGGTCGGAGAAAATGCCACGGTTTCGGCCGATGCAGAAGATCGTCAACTCCAGGAACACATCCGTCTGGGGCAGGCATTCTACCGGGCCGGAATGCTTGAAGATGCCACCACCGAGTTCTCAAAGGCTCTTGAGTTGGATCCCTCCGAGCCAAACGCCCTCTTCCGAATGGGCCTAATCCACCTGAAGGGCGAAACCCACGAACAGGCCTTGCAGTACTTCGACTCCATGCCGGAGGGCTGGGCCCAGCGCCCCTCCGTCTTGAGGAACCGGGCCCTGGCTCTGGAGTTGCTCGGCCGTTTCCAGGAGGCAACGAAGCTTCTTCGGGAGGCTGCGGAAAACGCTTCCGACGACATTGACCTCACCCTGGCGAGGGGAATCGCTGAATTAAAAGGCGGGGACACCGAGTCTGCTCGGGCCACTTTCGTTGCCTATCGAAACCGAGTAGGGAAGGGTTCCCCTTCACCTCTGTACTACTCTTACGCTGTGATGGCATCGGCAGCGATGGGTGAACTGGACGAGGCTGTTTCCATCGGGAGAGAAGGCTTGAAGCTCTATCCCGCCGAGGGCCCCATCCTGGTGAACACCGGGGCGATTCTGGATCACAAGGGCAATCATGAGGCTGCGGAGCAGTATTTCATCCGAGCCCTCCACTCCGGATCCGAGGTCCCCCCTCAGGCCCACAAGAATCTTGGCGATCAGGCACTCCGGAGAGGCGATACCGAAGGAGCCCAGGCCCACTACGAGCGCGCGGTTCGGCTGGATCCATCCCTAGGTGACGACGTGTTCCTACGACTCGGATCAATCGCGGCGGATTTGGGTGAAGAAGATTTAGCGATCATGTTTTTGCGCCGGTCTATCGAGCTGAACCCCGAGAATGAAGAGGCCCGGGGACGGCTCTCCGACCTTTCGGCCGTTCCCTGAACCCCATCATCCGCTCAATGTTCGGCGCAGCCCGGGTTTGTTTTCTCTGCTTGGGCATTGCGGCTGGTTTCCTCATGAACTCCCCAATTCTGGGGCAAAGCCCCGATGTGGAAGGGTTCAGTTGGGTCCCCGGAACCCAGGTCGATGTCGCGTTCCAGGGTGCCGATTCTCTCCGGGCCGTGAGAATAAGAGACTTCCTGGAGGGACTTCCGCCTCTTCCGGGCCTTCCCGAGGGAATGCCTAGCGGGCTCTCACTGTTTATCGCTCCGGACCAACCCAGCTTCGATGAGCTGACCGGTGGAGCCGTCCCCGAGTGGGGGGCCGGGGTCGCCATTCCCTCCCTCTCGAGGATCGTGGTCCCGGGGTTCGGAGCTCGCCGGACTCAAGGGTGGGGTGAAGCTAGAGTCCTGCGTCATGAGTGGGCCCATCTCGGGTTGCACCAATTCCTGCCCGGCCTTCGAGCGCCCAATTGGTTCAATGAAGGATATGCTGAATGGGCCTCGGGCGGTTGGGATCCGGGAGAGGGCTGGCGTTTGAGAGTGGCCTTCGCGTTGGGGCAGGCCCCTCCACTGGACTCCCTGCGGCTCAGTTGGCCAAGGGACCAGGCCTCTGCGGGGTTGGCCTACCTTCTGTCGGCTACCGCAGTAGAATACCTGATTCAGGAAAGCGGAGAGCGGGGCCTCCGCATTTTCCTGGAGCGGTGGAAATCTCAGGGTAACTTCGATCAGGCCATGCGATCGGTTTATGGTCTGACCATCGGTCAGTTCGAGGAGGATTGGAAGGCCTACGTCCGGAAACGGTATGGTTGGTTGTTCGTTGTTTCCCACTCCTCCGTGTTCTGGATTCTTCTGGCTGTTTCCCTGATTCTTATGGTCCGGATCAGACGGGGGCGAAACCGAGAGGCCCTTGCTCGGCTCCGGGCTGGGGAGCCTCCGGACGATCCAGAGTACTGGAGGGGCCCGGAGGAGGGAACAGGGGGGGATTCGGAACGGTCAAAGGATGATGACAACTCCAACAAGGACCCATGATCAATGCCTCAACGCATTCTGGTTGTAGATGACGATCCGGATCACCTGAGTGTCGTCAGCGCGATCCTCGAGGAGAGCGGGTACCAGGTGGAACGGGCCGCGGATGCCGAACAGGCTCTCTCCCGGGTTCATGCCTTCGATCCGGCTCTAGTCCTGACCGATCTCCGTCTTCCAGGGATGGATGGGGTCCAGCTTCTGGAGCGGGTGAGGGAGGGGATGGATGAGGTCGAGGTGATCGTCATGACCGGCCATGAGGATATGACCTCCGCAATAAGGGCCATGAGGGCGGGTGCTTTCGACTACGTGGTCAAACCCATCGAAGTTGAAACCTTGCAGGAACTGGTTTCCCGGTGCTTGAGGGAGAGAAAGCTCAACCTGGAAGCTGGGAAGAAGGCCGTTCCGGAACCTGCCTCCGAAGGGGAGGGGAGGGTCGTCATCGGTCGGGATCCTCGCCTGATGGACATCTTCAAGATGATCGGTGTCCTCGCCCGGAACCGGGCTACCGTTCTGGTCCGGGGTGAGACCGGAACCGGAAAGGAGGTCATGGCCCGAGCCATCCACGACCACTCTCTCCACGCTGAAGAGCCATTCATTGCCGTGAACTGCACCGCCCTGAGTGATACTCTCCTGGAGTCGGAGCTCTTTGGGCATGTCAAAGGTGCTTTCACCGGGGCAATCTCCAGCCGGAAGGGGTACTTCGAGCTCGCCGGGACGGGCACGATCTTCCTCGATGAAATCGGCGACACGACCGTCGAGTTTCAAACCAAACTCCTGAGGGTTCTTCAGGATAGAACCTTCTTTCCCGTCGGCGGCGAAACGGTCCGGAAGACCCAGGCCAGGATCATCACCGCCACCCACCAGGATCTTGAGTCCCTGGTGGAAGAAGGGGGGGTCAGGGAGGATCTCTACTTCCGCCTTCGGGTGGTGGAGATCGTGGTTCCGCCCCTAAGGGAACGGAGGGGTGACATCGAGGCCTTGGCCGTCCACCTCCTCGGCCGCATCAGAGTGGAGACTCAACAGAAGGTCCACCACATCCATCCCGATGCCATGCATGCCCTCCAGAGCTATGATTGGCCTGGGAACGTCCGGGAGTTGGAAAACGCGCTGACGAGGGCTTCCATTATTGCCCGGGGCGCAACCCTTGGACTGGAGCATCTTCGCCTCGGTTCAGATCGACCGGAGCTCGGAGAGGACGGCGGAGAGGAGTCAGGTCAATCCTGGATGGGGGTTGGTGGCCCGGGGCCGTTTAGCACCAATGCTGAGGGCCAGTTGGATTTGACCCTTGATGCGGCCATCGGCCGACAGGTTTGGCGTGTCCTCGAACACACCACATGGAACAAGAGTGAGGCTGCGAGACTACTGAAGATCTCGAGGTCTCGACTCGCCCGGCTCATCGAAAAGTTCCGATTGGAAGAACCTGAAAACTAGACAGAGGATTTCCTTGACCCACCCCTGATGGGTGGGATAGGATTGCAGCGACTATGGGAACGAAAGCTGAAGCAACCAAGACCCGGGGCGGCCCAAAAGCCCCCCTTCAATTCTCCACCATCAACGGTGTCCTGGGCATTGCCGGGATCCTGACGGTGGGGCTGGGCTATTTCCTTCTCTCCACTGGGTCCATCACCCTCGCCCCGGTCCTCCTCGTTCTCGGGTACGTCGTCCTTCTTCCGCTGGCCATCATTCTCTGACTGATTCGTCCCGTGGATTGGAGGTATTGATGGGAGTGTGGCGGCAATGAGTCGCCGGACGATCCGGACCGTTTGTCCCCGGAACTGCTACTGCACCTGCGGTATGCTGGTGACGGTTGAGGACAACCGGCTCATCAGAATCGAAGGAGACCCGAAAAACAAGGCCACTGAGGGGGAGGTTTGCCTAAAGGGCCTCTCCTATGTCGAGCGAGCCTCCCACCGGGATCGGATCACGTCTCCCCTCCGGCGGAATAAGAGAGGTGAGCTGGAGTCCGTTTCCTGGGACGAGGCCCTTGACGAGATCGTCGCGACCCTCTGGAAGGTCCGAAAGGAATCCGGACCCCTTTCCGTCCTCCACTATGAAGGCTCCGGGAGCCACGGAGCCCTATCTGGATTGGCAGACGCCTTCTGGAATCCCTTCGGTGGAGTGACACGAGCCCACGGAGACCTCTGCTGGCCAGCCGGCCTGGAGGCCACTCGTCTTACGTACGGCGGAAACCGGCACAACCATCCGAGCCAGAGCCGGGACAGCCGCTTTATCCTGCTCTGGGGACACAATCCCGCCGAAACCAACGTGCATCAGTGGCGCCTTATCCTCGAGGCCCAGGAGCGGGGCGCCAGGGTGGCGGTCATCGATCCCCGATCAACGGACACGACCGATGCGGCTGATTTCCACCTTCAGCCCAGACCCGGAACCGACGGAGCTCTGGCCCTGGGCTTTGCCCATGCCATCGTTACCGAGGGTCTCCATGACAGTGATTTCCTCCGGGACCACGCCCTGGGAGTGGATCCCTACCTGGAGCGGATCGCCGAATTTCCCCCGGATCGAGTTGGGGAGATCACCGGTTTGGCTCCGGAAATTATCCGGGAGGTGGCCGTGGCCTATGCCCGGAAGCTTCCGGCTCTGATCATCGCCGGGTTCGGTTTACAGCGACATCGGCACGCCGGACAGGCCATGAGGGCGGTGGCTCTTCTCCCGGCCCTCACAGGGAACGTGGGACTTCCTGGAGGGGGTTGGCAGTACGCAAACCTCAACTCCGACTGCCTCAGGCCTCCCCCGGCCCTTCCGCCCTCGGAAGGGACCCTTACCAGGTCATTCCCCACATCCCGACTCGGTCGATCCCTTCAGAGCCTGAAAGATCCTCCCCTACGTGTCGCATGGTTCGAGAAAGCGAACCCGGTCAGCCAACATCCCCGGACCAAGGAGGTCATCCGGGGTTTCGCCGGACTGGAAATGGTGGTGGTGGTGGATCAGTTCATAACCGATACGGCCCGCTTGGCCCACTATGTCCTCCCCGCCAAAACCCTCTTTGAGGAAGAGGATCTGGTTACGGCCTACTGGCATCCATATGTCCAGCTTCGGCAGAAGGTCATGGATCCCCCCGAGGGGGTCCGAACCGAAACGGAGATCTGGCGAGATCTCTGTGTCCGATTCGGGTTTGGTACCGAGGCCTTCGACATGGACCCGACAGATCGTTTGAGGGCCATGTTGCCTGAGGGAAAGGAGGGTGCCCTGGAACAGCTCAGAGAGGGTCCGCTGGACCTCTCGGATCTCGGAGATGTGGCTTGGGCTGACCGGGTGTTCGCTACCCCCTCCGGGAAAGTGGAGTTCTTCTCAGAAGGGGCTATGAAGCTTTGGGGGGTGGATCCGGTGCCTGGGTACGACCCACCACCGGAAGGGGCTGATTCCGATCTTTCCGATCGGTACCCACTCCAGCTCCTCACCTGTAAGACCCGGGAGAGGATCCATTCACAGTTCGGGAACCTTGACTCTATACAGGAGGTTGAGCGACCCCGAGTACTGGACATTCACCCCGAAGATGCCGCTGACCGGGGTCTGGCCGATGGAGATCTCGCCACAATCCGGAACAGCCGAGGGTCGGCAGAGGTGCCGGTGCGCATCAATCCAGGGATTCGGCGGGGAGTGGTCCATGTCCTGGAAGGCCGTTGCGTGCCGAATGACCCGTGGATCAACCTTGTGACGGATGACGGTGTGACCGACATGGGTTTCGGAGCGACCTTCTACGAATGCCGTGTGGAGGTCGAAGCTCCATGACCGATCTTCCGACCCGCACGGGCTTCCGACTAGATCTCTCCAGGTGTGTCGGTTGTGGTGCCTGTGTTTTGGCTTGCCGAATCGAGAACGGTCTTCCATCTGGGGTGTCCTGGCGGAGAGTCCTGCAGGTCAATCAACCCCGAATCGGGGGTGGTCCCACCTATCACCTTTCCGTCGCCTGTCACCACTGCGAGAACCCTCCCTGCGCCAAGGCCTGTCCCTCAGGGGCTCTGGCGAAAAAGGAGAATGGGCTTGTTCTCCTTGATCCAGATCGATGTCTGGGATGCCGATACTGCGAGATGGCTTGTCCCTTCGGTGCGCCTTCTTTCGATGAAGAGTCCGGGCTCATGACGAAATGCCATTTTTGCAGTCACCGACTCGCTGACGGAAAGGCGCCGGCGTGTGTTGATGCCTGTCCCACTAATGCTCTGGACTTCTCCTTTCCGGACGGTGGCCGGGACATCAGGGGGCCCGACACGGATCGCTTCATTCCTGCAGTGGAGTCTCCCGGTTTCCTGGATCCGTCCGGGGCCGATCCTGGGTTCTGGGTTGCACCACCGTCCGGCGGAATTCGGAAAGATTGGTTTTCTCGCCTCTCTACCCTGATGGGGGTTGGGGAAGGGTCCGATGAAGAGATCTGACCCCCGAAGCGAAGGTGGCTTCCATGAGTTGCCCCTGGTCCTGTTCACGGCTCTTACCATCAGTGGAGCCGGGTTGGCAGCGGCATGGTTGGCCGTGGGTTTGATCGGATGGGTTCCTCTGGTTCCTCCGGACAGAGTCCTGATCCTGATCACGGCCTTGTTGGGTGTTGGATTCCTTGTCTCCGCAGGGCATCTGGGGCGCCGGTTGAGGGGACACCTAGCGTTGGTCCGTGTGGGTCGGAGCCCCCTCTCGAATGAAGTCCTTTTGGTGGGCCTTGCCCTCCTTGTCGGCGGTGCCGGTATCGGGCTGGCGGAGGACCCTGTCCTTTTCGGGCCCATTTCCGTTGCCGGATTGGTGTTCTCCTTCCTCCTGCTTCCGGCACTCGGATTCGTGTACAAACTTCCCGGTCAGCTCAGTTGGGTCGGCCCTTCACTGATTCAACCCCTGGTCCTGGGCTTGGGGATCGGGCTCACTTTTCTTCTCCGTGAGCTCCCTCCAGGGGCCCTGGCGAGAGGTGAGCTGATGATTCTTGTGGTCTTTTTGGTGGATGGCCTTTTAGTTTGGGAGAGGACCCGAAGGATAGGTGTGGCAGTGAAACGGGGGCTTCCCGTTCATCCGAAGTTATACCGACAAAGAGTAGCCCTTCTTAGCCTGCGCCTGTTATTGGGCATTCTCATTCCAGCCTCCGCCCTCCTCTGGGGCCGGCGGGAGTTGGCCATTCTCAGCCTGTCTCTAAACCTGCTTTTGGATCGGGTTCTCTTTTATGGGTTTGCCATCCGAGAGAGCACGGAGGCCGGGCTTATGAGAGTGAATGCTGTTTTGGAAGCCAAATCAGATGTCGCCTGAAAAGGAAGAGCCCCCCTTCGCCTTTGATATAAGCCTGAGAGGGCCACAATGAACGCAGGAGTTTCGTCCCCAACCTCCGAGCCGGGAAGCACCGGTTCGGCCGCCGGCATCGAGATGGGCAATCCGGACCTGGATCCACCGGAACGCCTCCTTAGGGAGGCCATGGCCCGGAAATTCGTGGCCGACGCCACTGGAGGGGTGGCTGGCCATCCCGTGGCCGGTGTGGTGGCCCTTATCTATTTCATGGATCTGGTCGGGGGCCGGGCGTCACTCGTTTGGTTCGGGATCCTGATCCTGGCCACTCTCCTGAGGGTCTATCTCGGGAATCGGGCAAGAAATCTTCAGGACAAACCCCTGGAAGCCCGAAAACCGGCCTTCGCGGGTGCCATTGTCATCGCTCTGGCCTGGGGGATCGGGGGAGTCCTGTTCGGGTTGAACCTCCCGGCCGATCAGGTCGGAATCCTCCTGGTGATTCTGGCTGGATTGGTCGCAGTCGCCACCGCTACGCTTGTCGCCGACAATGCGGCGTTCTACGGCTTTTCCACCATCCTCCTTGGATCGGTCTTTGTCAGCGTTGGTCTCCGGAGTATCGGTTTGGTTAGTCCCCTGGAGCCGATCCTTGCTTTCGGGCTCCTGGCCCTGATTCTCACCTTCTGGGTCGTCATGTCCTTTCTGTTCAGGAAGGCGAACCGACAGTTGGCGGAGCAGCTGGAAACGCGCCGGGCTCTGAGGTCCGCCCAGGCACAGTACCAGGGCCTGGTGGAGTCGGCCCGAGACCTGGTCTGGCAGGTGGACACGGAAGGACGGTGGACTTTCCTGAACGCGTCTGCGGAACACATTTACGGCGCTTCCCCGGAGGACCTCCTGGGCAAGGTGGCGTTGGATCTTGCAGATGAAGACCACCTCCAGGACGACTATACCGCTTTTGGAAAAGTCCTCCAGGGTTCCGAGCTGGTGGACTATGAAACGGTTCATCGAACGGTGGATGGAGAGAAACGATTTTTGAGTTTCTCGGCCCGGCCTCTCCAAAACGCTTCCGGTGAAAACATGGGGGCTCAGGGCACCGCTCGTGACGTGACGGACCAGGTGGAGGCCCGGGAAGCACTGGAGGAGGTGGCTAAAAAGAACTCCTTAGTCACGTCTCTGATCAACGGCACCGAGGACATGATCTATTTCAAAGATGGGGAGGGGCATTACCAAGGCTGCAACTTCCGTTTTTCCGACTTTGTGGGTCGATCAGAGGAAGAAATCGTGGGGAAAACCGACGAGGATCTCCTTGGTCCCACCCGGGCGGCTGCTTACCGGAAGAGCGATGTGGAGGCCCTCACAAGCTGGGACCCGGTCCGATTCGAGGAGTGGGTCGTCGACTATGATGGCCACCGCAGGCTTCTGGAAACCGTGAAGACGGTGTTCCGACACATCGAGGGGGACGCATTGGGGGTCCTCGGTGTCGTTCGGGACGTGACAGAGAGAAAGGAGGCGGAGGAGCGGATGAGAGAGCTCGCCGAAAAGGCGGAGCGAGCGACCCGGATGAAGAGCGCATTCCTTGCGAACATGAGCCATGAAATCAGAACCCCCATGAACGGGGTGCTGGGCAT
>CAYOVN010000059.1:0-18548 GCA_964407425.1 uncultured Gemmatimonadaceae bacterium | reverse complement strand
GTCGCCATGGGATCAGTCTTCCCCGGATAAGCAGGGACCAGCTCCGGGAGGGAATTCCCATCGAGTTGAAGGTCGAAGCCCTTTTCCCCGGGGACATTCTCGGCTTTTCGGCGGTCGCCGGGGGTGAGCCCACTCACGTCGGCCTATTCGTCGGCGACGGGCAGTTCATTCACAGCAGTTCGAGCGGTGTGCGGGTGTCGAATTTGAGGGATCCTTATTGGCAGCGGCATTTCATCGGCGCAAGGCGAATCGTTTACTAACTCCAAACCGGTTCGTCTGAGGAGGGTGCATTGGGAGAGTTTTTCGTGTTTATGTTGATTCTGTTCGCCTTCGGTTGGGGGTCGGTATTTCTGGCCGCCCGATTGAAAGGGGGCCCCAATCGACTCGAGTCAACAGCGAATTCAGAACTCCTAGCCCGGCTTCTGGAGGACATGGACCAGATCTCTACACGTCTGGGACACGTTGAGGAGGAGTTGGATTTCTTCAAGGAGCTCCGGGCTCCAGCCGAACCCCCGAGGCTGGGTTCTCCTGACATTCCTGAAGGATCTTCTTCTTCGGACGAGGGTGGACCGGAGGAAACCTCCTAGTGGCAGGGAATCGGATATCTACCCAGGTCGGGCACGGCCTGCGAGGTGAATGGATTGCACTCAACTGGGCGGACAAGGTCAGATGGGCCGTTTTGTTGGGGTGGTGTCTCATACTCCCCGCCGGTGGGGCTTGGGCTCAGGATCCTGGCGGAATCAACTCGGAGCCGAATCCGCCCGCCCTATCCCCGACCATAGACATCGTTGAACTAACGGCCCACCAAATCCAGGCTGACTATGCGGCAGGCCTCTATACGGCGGTGGATTTGACCCGAGCCTTCCTGGATCGCATCCAGGCCTTCGAAGACCACTACAACGCCATGGTGTCCTTGAATCCGAGGGCCATGGAAACGGCGGCCGCCTTGGACGCCGAATACCGGGAGAAGGGCCCCCGGGGCCCCCTCCACGGGGTTCCCCTGGTGATCAAGGACAACATCGACTTTGCCGGCCTTGTGACCACAGCTGGATACTCGGGGTTCTCATCAGCCACCGGGGGGATCGATATGATCCCGGATGACGATGCGACGGTGGCGGAACGCCTTAGAGCTGCTGGCGCCATCATTCTCGGGAAGACGAACCTCCCGGATTTTGCAGGTCATGGTACCCGCACCAACTCCACGGTGGCCGGGGTCACCCTTAACCCCTACAACGTCGAAAAGGCTCCCGGTGGATCAAGTGGCGGGACGGCGACGGCGGTGAACGCCAGTTTCGCCGTGGCCGGTTTGGGTACAGAGACCGGAGGCTCGATTCAAAACCCTGCCTCGGCTCAGGCCCTGGTGGGTGTGAAACCCACCTTCGGTTTGGTCTCACTCGAGGGTGTGGTGCCCATGAGCGCTACCGTTGATGTGGTGGGGCCTCTGGCCAAAACCGTAAGGGATGCGGCGGACATACTGGACGTTATCGCAGGGCCCGTGGATGAAGATCCCCGGACCGCTCCGGCGGCCGGCCATCTCCCTCCTTCCGGATTCGCATCGGCCCTTAGCGACTCGGCCCTCGTGGGAAAACGCTTTGGATTGGTGGGGGAGGGTTGGAGGACCAGCTTCCTTCCCCTGGCCCCGGAGACCGAGGCTCTCTATCTGGATGCCATTTCGGTCCTGGAGGATGAGGGGGCTGAGGTGGTGGAGGATCCGTTTTCCGGAACGCCCTTCATCGAGGTGTATCGAGATCGGAGAGGGGCCCGGTCCGGTGGGGGAGACCCCATGCTCGAATACCTCCAGGGGCTGCGTGAGGGGGCGGCCTTCAACAGCATTGAAGAGTGGGAGGCCCTTTCCGGCAAGACTTTCGGCAGGGGGGGAGGCCGGGGCCGATCCCAGGCGGCTCCTGACTCCTCCGGGCCCGGACGACGGCCTCAACCCACGGCAGGGGATGTCAGGGCGGAGGAGGAAAGGCCGTCATTCCAGGAATGGAGGGATCGGATTCAGGCTTTGTTCAGGGAGGTCCTGGCCGAAAACGATCTGGATGGCCTCTTCTTTCCCCAAGCCGGCGCCCCCATCCCGGACCTCATTGATGATCCTGAGAACCCGGACCGAAACCCCAATAACCACCCCGAACTTCCCAGCAACATCATCAACGATATGGGGCTACCTTTGGTTACCCTTCCCTTTGCTTACTACGACGACGGGACACCCTTCGTTTTAGCTTTCATCGGGGATGTGTGGACCGAGAGTGAGCTCCTGGCCTTTGCCTACGATCTGGAACAGGCGACGAGGAGTCGAAAGGCTCCGGAGCTGTTTCTGAACCCAATAAGATAAGGAGTCCCCGGTGTTTCTTCGAAAAAGAACATGGTCATTATTGATTGGGGTGGGGTTTCTCGTGCTCACGTCCGGTTGTGCGACTCTTCAGCAATTTTCTGCCCTGGGGGATGTGGGTTTCAGCCTCGACAGGGTTTCAGACCTCCGCCTGGCCGGCGTTGAGTTGGATCGGATTCGTTCCTATCAGGATCTGGGCTTGGCCGATGTGGCCGCGCTGGCTCTGGCCATCACTCGAAACCAGCTTCCCATGGAATTCGATCTGCATGTTCTGGCCGAGAACCCTTCAGACAACAGTGTCCAGGCGAGGCTTCTGCGGATGGATTGGACGCTCCTCCTCCAGGACAAGGAGACCCTGAGTGGGGTGTTGGAAGACGAAGTGATCCTTCCACCGGGGGAGCCCCGGGATATCCCGATCCCCATCAGCCTGAACCTCATCGAGTTCTTCGATGGAAGTGCTCAGGATCTCTTCGAGTTGGCTCTGTCCGTTGCGGGGCTCGGGGGTGAGTCGAAGGACGTAGCGTTGAAGGCTTCCCCCGTCGTGGATACGCCCCTTGGGGCCATTCGGTACCCCCAGCCTATCACGATCTTGAGCACGAGGGTGGGCGGATCTGACAACTGACCCCGGGGCCTGCGGGGGAACTGGTCTCCCAGGTGACCTTGTGAACGCCGGCTTGTCTTTCAGTGTATGGGATGGAGTATTTGATGTATGCGGCTGTCGGTTCGAGTCGTAGGCCCCTTAGGGATTCACCTAATCGCTGTTGAGGTAGAAACGCCATGATTCGATCATCCTCTGCTGTAATTCTTCGGGGCACCGGCCTTTTGCTTGTGTTCGCTGTTGCTGGATGTGCCTCCTTGTCCAAAACCCAGGAAGGCGCTGTCATCGGTGGAACCACAGGTGCGGTTCTCGGCGGAGTCATCGGAAACCAAACCGGATCCACGGCCAGAGGTGCAATTATCGGGGCTGCGGTAGGTGGGGCGGCTGGTGCCCTAATCGGAGAGAGAATGGACGAGCAGGCCGAAGTCCTGGAGGAGGAGCTTCCGGGAGCTGAGGTGGAGAGGGTAGGGGAGGGCATCCAGGTGACCTTCGATTCCGGACTCCTCTTCGATTTCGACTCCTACGGCCTACGCTCGGAGGCCCAGGAGCATCTTACCAACCTGGCGGCGAGCCTAAACGAATACCCCGAGTCGGAAGTGCTTATCGTCGGGCACACGGACTCCTCCGGTGAGGAAGGGTACAATCAGGCCCTTTCGGAAGATCGAGCAGAGGCTGCCGGAAACCATCTGATGCGCACGGGTGTCTTACCGAGTAGGGTTCGGACCATGGGTTTGGGAGAAACGGAACCTGTAACCTCCAACGACACCGAGGATGGGATGCAGCAGAACAGGAGAGTCGAGGTGGCCATTTTCGCCTCAGAGGAATACCGGAAGAAGGTAGGGGGAGGGTCCTGACCTCAGGTTGAATGGGCGGAAGCCTGGTATCCGGCGAGCCGGCTCCTCACGGGGGAGTCGGCTCGTTTTTTTGCCGGTCCCTATCCTCCCGCCAGTCCTGCCGTATTTTGCATCAGACCAGATTGAGTCCTTTTCGGGAGTGACCCGGAGATAAGCCATAGATGGACGATCAGACCAACCAAAATCCGAGGGGCGGGATTCTGCCACCCAGTGACCTGAATCCTCTCCCCGACCCAGCCCTCGACTTTCCCAACAAACCCTTCGCAGACATGACCCCCGGGGACTATGAAGCCTTGGGGTTCCTGGGGGGGTTGGAAGTCCACCAACAGCTGGACACCAAGTCCAAGCTTTTCTGTCGCTGCCCTGCCGGCAGGAGGGTCACAAAGGTGGACGCGGAGGTTCTCCGGCATATGCGGCCGACCCTCAGTGAACTGGGGGAGTATGACGGCACTGCCCTGATGGAGTTCAAGACCCATAAAGAGATCGTGTACCTCCTGGAACGGGGCACCGTCTGTACCTATGAGATGGATGACACGCCGCCGTTCGAAATCGACGAAGAGGCGGTGCGCATCGCCGTAGAGATGTCCGAGATCTGTAATCTCAATCTTGTGTCCGAACTTCATGTGATGAGAAAGCAGTACCTCGACGGCTCGATTCCTACGGGATTCCAGCGAACGGCAATGGTGGGTTTGACCGGAGCCATCCCCTTCAGAGTCCCTGAGCTGGGAGTGGACCGGGAACTCTCCATCCGGCAGTTATCTCTGGAGGAAGATTCCTGCCGGGAGGTTTCCGACGTGGGACACCGGATCACCTTTCGGACCGATCGGCTTGGGATGCCACTCACGGAGATGGTTACCGAACCCGAGTTCCTGACACCTCACGAACTCCAGGCCGGGGCTCAGGTTCTGGCCCAGTTGGCTCGATCCACCGGAAAGGTTCGCCGAGGACCGGGAGCCGCCCGCCAGGATGTGAATGTGTCCGTGGCTGGGGGGCGGCGGGTGGAGATCAAAGGGGTTCCACACCACAGGGGCCTCCCCCTCCTGGTCCATCGGGAAGCTTTCCGGCAGCTGAATCTTCTCCGGGTCAAAGCCGAGCTGGAAAAAAGGGGCGTGGAGGTTGGGCACCTTCCTGATCCACCCCAGGGCCTTCCTTGGGAAACGTCCCCGTTGGTCCTCGATGCTGATGCGATCCTGAGCGTATCGGAGTTCTATCCCCTCCGGCAGGCCATTGCCCTGGGGGATTCGGTTTGTGCTGTCCGCCTTCCGGGGTTTGGGGGCCTTCTCAACCACCCGACCCAACCGGGCGCCACGTTCGGCGATGAGCTCGCCGATCGAGTGAGGGTCATCGCCTGCCCTCTTCACCAGCCCTTCATGACCCATTCGCGGATCAGGGGCGAGGGAATCAGCCGAGGCCTTTGGAAGGATCTGACCAAGGCAATCAGAGCGGATTCAGAAGATTCAATCGTGGTCATCTGGGCGCCGGAAACGGATGCTGCCACGGCCGCCCGGGAAGTCATTCTCAGGGCCCGGGAGGCGTTGGAGGGGATCCCGTCCGAGACCCGGCAGGCTAACGACGATTGCACAAACGGATTCGAGCGGATTCTTCCGGGCCCGGATCGAATGTATCCGGACACGGACACGCCTCCCCTTCCCATTCCAGATGCCATGGTGGTGGAGGTCCGATCCCATTTGGCGGAACCTCCCTGGGCCAGGGCGGCTCGTTATGAGGAGTTGGGTCTCGATGCCCGGGCGGCGAAGGTCCTCTCCGTTGCACCCTGGGCCAATCTGTTCGATGAGCTCGCTCCGGTTGGTGTTGGTGTGGCCCGCCGACTCGCTCTGGTTTTCGAGAAGCGGATTCCCTTCCATAGTCGGAAACGAAATGGTTCGAAACCTCGGTCCCATGTGGAGGTTCCGGAATCTTCTCGCCTCTCACCCCTGGTAAGAGCTCTGGAGGGCGGCGAGATCCGCCCTGAGGCCCTGGCATGGGCCTTGGACGAAGTCCTGTCGGACGCTGACCGATCGGTAGAGGATGTTCTCACAATATTCCGCCCTCGGCCGGATGATCAAGAACGCCTGGAAGAAACGCTGGAGCTCGTCGCTCCCATGGCCGAGGAGGGTGGGGAGAGAACCGCGGAGACCTTCCTGGCCTGGGGAATGGGGGAGGTGATGCGGAAGTTCTTTGGCCGGGTGGATCCGGCATGGGTTAGGTCACGCCTTTCCCAACTACTCGTGGACCGGAAGCCCGGGGGGGTGGCATCATGACCTCAACTCAGAAGGATCCTTACCGAGGCTATCGAGGTCCCTCTCGCGCGGTGATGGAACGGTTTGGAATCACAGTGTGGTGCGAGGTCCGGGCCGACACCACCCGAGGGGTTTTTGAAGGGCTGCTTCTGCCCAGGTCCGAAACGAGCGATGAGCTCCATCTCGTTTTGAAGCTGTCCTCCGGATACAACGTGGGGATCCGGCACGACACGGTTCAAAAGCTGGAGAAGCTCGGTTTCAAGGAAGCCCACTACCAGATTCCGGAAAAGGAGTTCCCCACAGACCCCGCCCATCCCCATGTGAAGCTTCTTGGGACCGGGGGGACCATCGCCTCTCGTCTCGACTATCGGACCGGTGCCGTGATTCCGGCGTTCAGCCCTGGTGAGCTATACGGCTCAGTGCCGGAGTTGGCGGACATCTGCAACCTCGAAACGGAGAAGCTCTTTGGGGTTTTCTCGGAGAATATGGGACCGGAGCAATACCTGATCCTGGCCGAGAAAACCGGTGAGGCCATAAGGGAAGGCTACCACGGTGTCGTTATCGGGCACGGCACCGACACGATGCACCATACGTCGGCGGCTCTCAGCTTTATGGTTCAGCGGCCTCCGGTGCCCATCGTCATGGTCGGCAGCCAGCGATCGTCCGATCGACCCTCTTCCGACGCTGCCCAGAATCTCATCAACGCCACCTGGGCGGCCGGCCACGGCCCAATTGCCGAGGTCATGGTCTGCATGTTCGGCCCGACCTCCGATCTCTACAATCTCCTGCATCGGGGCACGAGGGTCCGCAAAATGCACTCCTCGGTCCGAAGTACGTTCCGGACCCTGGGAGATATCCCCCTTGCCATGGTGGAGGAGGGCCGAGTCACCCCCATCAAAGACGATTGGGCACCCCGGCGAGAGGATCGGGACGTCCTGGTCCAGGCTGAGTTTGAGGACCGAGTGACCCTGGTGTACTACTATCCCGGCATGAATGCCGATGTCATCGACGCCATGGTGGAGAAGGGCTATAAAGGGATCGTGATCGCGGGAACCGGCCTCGGCCATGTGAACCGCCTCATCTACCCCGCTCTCGAGCGCGCAAGAGATGCCGGCGTCCAGGTCTATATGACTCTTCAAACGCTCTGGGGATTCGTGCAGATGCACGTGTATGAGACCGGGCGTGAAATCCTGGAACTGGGGGTCATCCCTCTGGCCAACATGCTTCCCGAGGTCGCCTACATCAAACTGGGTTGGGCATTGGGCGTTCACCCTGGTGATCCCGAGAAGGCCCGTGAACTCATGACCAGCTGTATCGCCGGAGAGGTTACGGAAAGGGAGCCCCACGATGGGTATCTGGTGCTCCAGGGCGGCATACCTGAAGTACAGGATTTTCTGGAGAAGGTCTGGCGCTGAATAACCCTTCGACCTCTACAGAGGGGGTGGCACCACAGCTTCAGGCGATCCGGTCCTCCGTAAGGACTAGGTCCGACTGATGCTGTCCCTCAAAGAGGGTCAGGGTGCGTTCCGTACCATCCTTTCTCACCTCGAGCCGGATTGGGCTACCCGTTTCTGCCGTGGTCTGTAGACCCTCCGAGTCGGGAGCCACCTCCGCCCACCCCTCCCCAATAAGGGAGTCGCGTACGCCTTGGAAGGCACCCTTTGGGTCTCGGGGGTTTTCCCATCGAATGACCACGGAACCGGTGCCGGGCATGATCATCACCACGGTGGTGGCGTCAGCGATGAAGGGCAGTTGTCTTGGGAGTTCTTTGGGTCGATCGAGAGAGGGGGGGAGGCGAAGACCCGTGGCTGAAACCGAGAACCCTCCGCTTGGATTTTCGGACTCGATTCGGAAAAACCGAGGATCTTCCTCATCCCGAATCATGAAACTCCGAACTCCACGGGCGTCGATGATTTCCTCAAAATCGGTCTGACCGCTTTCGAATCTTCGGAGGGCTTCTGGGGTGGTGCTTTCGGGGTCCGAGGTCATGGTCGGGTTTCCGGTATTGGTCTTGTTTTCATCAGTGCTTTCCTGGTCAAAAGGGACTACCCGGCTCGGGGGCGGTTGGTTCGCCCGGGATCGCGGCCAAGCCCACAAGAGATGGTGCGCTGGGTTGGGTATGGCGGCCAGCCCCTTAAGTGGGTAGATGATGAAGGGTCAAAAACTCTCAAGGGGGAACGCCGAATGATGAAAAATGGGTCGATTTGGAGAGGCTCACGGGATGTTGGGATCTCGTTGGTCCTGTTTGGCACGATGTTCGGGTGCACGCTGGCCCGGCAGGGCCCGCCAGACCCGGATCCGGAGATCCTCGGGCGGCTCCAGAGTGTCGTTGATTCGTTCTATTCCGGGGGGAGTTTCCCCGGGGTGAGTGCCTCCATTTCCATGCCGGATGGATCCGTTCTTCAGCCTGTTGCTGGAGAGGCGGATACGGTCCGGCATCTGCCAATGGATCCTTCGTCCCGGATGCTCCAGGGGAGTGTTGGAAAAACATACTTTGCCGCTTTGGCCCTCCAGCTTTTGGGGGAGGGCCGTTTCGACCTGGCTGACCCCGTCTCGGAACATCTGGGTCACATCCCATGGTATTCTCGGGTCCCGAATGCAGGGGAAATCACGGTTCGGCACCTGATGACCCATACGAGCGGAGTCATGAGGTATGAGTTCAAGGAAGCGTTCACCGAGGATCTGTCAGCCCAGCCGGACAAGAAATGGACGCCGGAAGAGCTCTTGGCCTATGTTCTCGATGAAGAACCGTCTTTTTTTCCCGGGGATGGCTGGGAGTACTCGGACACGAACTTCATCCTCCTCGGGATGATCATGGAGTCCATCACGGGGGAGGCCTGCTACGACCTGATCCAGGCCAGGTTTTTGGATCCCCTCGGAATGGGAAACACCGTACCTTCATCCAGCCGAAACATCCCCGGCCTGATTCAAGGATATGCAGGGCCCGGGAACCCCTTTGGGGGCACGGATGAGGTTCTGCTGCCGGATGGGCGGTTCGTAATCAACCCTCAATTCGAGTGGGCCGGCGGCGGATTCGCCTCCACCACCGGGGACCTGGCCCGGTGGGCTCGGGCCCTGTACACCGGTGAGGCTATTGCCCCCGAGTTGCTTACGCTCATGTTGGACGGGGTCCCGGCCAGGTTGGGCCCCGGGAGTCGCTACGGCCTCGGCGTGATCCTGAACGATACGCCGGCGGGTCCGAGTCAGGGGCACAGTGGTTTTTTTCCAGGATACCTGACAGAAATGGCCTACTTTCCGGATCTGGATGTGGCGGTAGCCCTCCAGGTGAATACAAGTGTTGGGAGAGCCATGGGGAGATCTCCTTTTTCCGTTCTGGTGGAGCTGGCTCAGGTCGCTGCAACCACCCCAGGTGTCACAGGTGCCGAAGTCCATTGAACCGAACGAGTGAATAAGGAGCTCGAGGAATGACTGAAGGGCAGGGGAGACTTGAAGCCGGCCTGGGGAATTGGCTGGCGAACCTGGGTTCGGAAGCGGCGGCGTTAGCCCTTTTGGAAGCTGCTGAAGAGCTCCAGGCTGCTACAAGCCCCGAAGTGACCTCTCCAGACGTTTGGCACAGGTACCTCAATGAGACCAGGCGGCCCTCTTTTCTTCAGGCCCTCCCCGACCCCGAAACCAGGCACCGATGGGCGGAAACGACCTTCTCCGTCGTGTTGGCGACTCAGTTCAGTCTGGAGACCCTCTTCGAGCAGAGGGCCAGGGAACACCCTGAGCGCACGCTTTTCCAGGAGATGGAAGGCCGGGAGTCCCGCCTTTGGTCGTACCAGAGCATTCTCCGACGCCTCCGGACCATGGCGGCTTTGTTCTGGAAAACTCATCCCGGTGTTCCTAGAGTGGCCATCGTTTCTGAGAACTGTCTCGACGCCGCCTGCTGTGACCTGGCCTGCCTGACGTACGACATCCTGGTCACTCCCCTCAATCCCCACTTTAATCCTGAAACCCTCGGTTGGATCTTCGATGAGCTGGGGATCAACACGGTTGTGGTGGAGACGGAAGAACTGAGGGACCGGCTGGAGGCCACACGGGCACTGACGGCTGCCCCCTTTCATTTATTCGTGTTGGATCCGGCTGCCGAAACGCCGGGGCCCCTCGAATCTCGCCTGGGAGAATCCATGGCCCAACTCGGGCAGGCCCAGGAGGATGAAGTCCTCGAGGCCCGTCCCCGCCGGCCAATCACCGATCTGGCGACAGTGATGTTCACCTCAGGCAGTACAGGGAAACCAAAAGGCGTCCAGTACACCATCTACAACCTGATTTCCAAGCGTTTTGCCCGAGCAGCCGCTCTTCCGAAGGTGGGGGATGACGAGCTCCTGTTCTGTTTCCTCCCTCTCTATCACACGTTCGGCCGTTACCTGGAGATGATGGGGATGATCTTCTGGGGGGGGACCTACGTTTTCTCGGGTAATCCCTCTCTTGAAACCCTTCTCTCCGGATTCAAGGAAGTCCGGCCAACGGGCCTCGTCAGCATTCCAAGACGGTGGCAGCAGATCAAAGACAAATGCCTTGCCGAAATGGACACGGCGGCTGACCGGTCGGGAAGGGACGAGAGGTTCCGAAGCGTGGTCGGGGGCCGGTTCCGATGGGGGATTTCGGCGGCAGGGGCCCTGGAGCCCGCTGCATTCCACTTCTTCCAACGTCACGGTGTGGAACTCTGCAGCGGCTTCGGGATGACCGAGGCCACGGGGGGAATCACAATGACCCCCCCAGGGGCCTATGAGGACAACAGCGTCGGGACTCCCCTCCCCGGGTTGGAGGCGAGGCTGAGTGAGGTGGGGGAGCTTCAGATTTCCGGTCACTATGTGGCCCGCTATCTGGGTGATCCGGCTCCGGCCCCGGGGGACGGCTATTGGCTGCCGACGGGGGACATCTTCCGGATGCGGGAAAGCGGCCATTATGAGATCGTCGACCGAATCAAGGACATCTATAAAAACAGCAAGGGTCAAACCGTTGCTCCTGGCGCCATCGAGCAGAAGCTGACCCATGTTCCAGGCATCGCTCGGAGCTTCCTGGTTGGGGATGGAAGGGAGTACAACGTGCTCCTCATCGTTCCCGACCTGGACGATCCCGTCCTGAAGGAGGGGCCAACCTCGGAGCAGACGGCCGAGTACTTCCAGCAGATTGTGTCTACGGCCAATCAGGGGCTGGCCCCCTACGAGCGGGTGGTGAACTTCACAGTGCTCCCTCGGGATTTCGAGAGGGATCGGGGAGAGCTTACACCCAAGGGCTCGTTCCAGCGGAAAACCATCGAGGAGAACTTCAGGGAGACCATCGATCGGCTCTACGAGAGGGACTATGTGGAGTTGGAGGTTGGTGAGATCCGAGTCCGAATTCCCCGGTGGTTCTTCAGAGATCTTGGGATCCTGGAAACTGAAATCCTAGCCCACGAAGAAGGCCTCCTCAATCGTCGGGCCCAGCGGTTCCTTTCGGTGATCAGGAAGGCGGAGAGCGGCTATCTCCAGATCGGGGATCTGGAATACGAGGTGGAAGGGGATCTGGTTGACCTGGGCCAGTTTGCCCGGCAGCCGATGCTCTGGTTGGCCAATCCATCTCTCATTGCTTTCTGTCCCTGCAAAGAGGGCTGGGATCTTCCCCTCAAGAAGGTCTCTCCTCAGGTCCTCCTCCCCTGGAGAAAAGAGGGCGACTACACCCCTGCTGTGACCGTTACCCCGACGGCAATCCGTGACCCGGCCCTGGTCGAGGTGAACCGCTTGTGTACCGTAGCTCTTTTTTCACCGTCGGAAGATGCCCTGGAATCCGTTCGGACGTTGGAGGGGATGCTGAAGGGGGCCAGCCTGAGACTGAGCCGGGCCATTCACAGAAGGCTGGAGGCCCTTGCGAGGCATCCAGACTTCGAGGTTCGGGCACTGGCCTACCAGATCTTCCTGCTTGTGGGCCCCGTTCCGGACTATTCTCAGGAACTCCCTTCTTTCCTTCTCTCCGGGCTTCCTTTCCTCTCGGAAAAGAGCATTGAGGATATCGGGAATGCCAAGATCGAGCGCTTCAGGCTCGATGCTCTTCGGATGAGACTTCTCCGGTATCGGCGCCAGCTGGTCTGGCCCGCCTCCGCGGCCCTTCGGGATCAGATGGACGGGATTTTTTCCCTTCTGGAGAGCTTTGTTCACAATCACCCGATCTTTTACCCACAAGTCAGGGCTGAGCTGGTGAGCTGGGTCTTGCACGATCTGGATCCGGAACTGTCGGAGAAGGCCGAAGGCCATCTGGCCAGGATGGTGGCTTGGTTCGAGGACTATTTGCAGGAAACCACCCCGGACAACGAGCCGAATCGGTGGCAGGGGAAGATCGTCTTCCAGGACCGGATGACAAAGGAAGAGATCAAAACCCTGGAAGAGGCATTGGTCGGCACCACATTCCTCAAACAGTCCCTTATGCTGGCCTATGAGGACAGGGGGGTGGAGGTCACCGATATCCCCCCGAACGGGATCTGGATCGCCCAGGTGTTCTCCTTCCTGGAGAACCGGGTATATCGGATGAGTGTGAACACCCGTGGGGGCAAGCACTACGACCTACTTCTGGGTACGGCTACGGACCGGGAAGAGGCGAGTGTACTCGAAACCACCTATTGGATGCTGGCTCTGGGAGGACGTGCCGATCGTCCCCCGGTGGTGCGGCAGTTGGGTTGTTATCGCCCGGACCTGAGGGCCTTTTCAATGGCTCTGGTGAACGACCTCACGGTATGGGAAAGGGTGCGGGAGTTGAGCGGAGAAGGTTTCGTCGAATTCCATCCGACCCGTCGGCATTGGAGGAATCTCTTCGTCAGGGGAATGGCAGCCTTCTTCCTCGGCTGGGAAATGAGCGACGGACGTATCGTGCCGGGCCCCATCTCCCCGGGCAACGTGATGGTGCCGGCGCCCGACTTCCGGGCCGGGGGGACTATCCTGACCCTCGCAGATATGAAGCCCTACGACGGACCGATGTCTCTCGTCGGGCCCATGCTCAAGAGCTTCTACTTTCCCACTATCAGCTACTACCCTCAGACCCGAAATGACCTGGATATATGCTGGGTATTCGACGCCGCCGTGGAAGCCCTGGGAGTGGAACACGGGAGGGAGTTCCTCCAGGACCTAAGCGACCATGTGGCCAAATCAGGGGTCCCGGAGCCTGATCCGGGCTGGGAGCTTGAGGAGAAGCTCCAGGAGTATTTGAAGCACCTAGAACATGAGTATCGAGTGCCCCTGCCTCTGCAGTGTGCAGTGGAGCGTTACCATGAATGGGAACGGTCGAACCCCAGGGCCACACCCCGGGCCAGGGAACGTCAGATCAGTGAACTCCACCGTTTATATCGGCTGGAAGCCTTCGGTGATTCGGGACGGTACACTCTCTACAAGAACACATACTTTGCGGACTCAGGAGCCGAGACCCTGGCGGCGTTCGGTCGGTTGTTGACCCGCATGTTCAGGAACCCCACCCACCGTCCCACCCACATGATTGAGTTGTCCGAACTTCAGGCGACGCTGGATGTGGAAGCTGACCGTCTGGTCTTTAGCCACATGGTGTTCCCGGCAGGGAAGCGGGTCCGGCCGGTGGATGTGATGGCGGTAGGAGACCAGGAACGGGGCAAGGTGGTCGTGAGGTCGGAGGTGAGTGACAACAGGGAAGAAGAATACACGGTAAGGGAGCCTATCGATCCTGCGGAGATCGGACAGCTCTACCGATTGTACCTGGACTCAGGAATGCCTCTGAGTCTCTCCGATCAGTCTTCGTACCTCCTGGCCATTGACGGCGAGGAGCGGATCGTGGGGGGGATTTGTTACAAGATTCCCGAGCCGCAAGTCGCCCATATGGATGGCCTGGTCATATCGGCTTCCCTCCGGGGGAACGGACTGGGTGGGGAGCTATTGGAGGACTTCGGCCTTCGGATGCAATCCCTGGGAGTAAAGACGATCAACACGCACTTCATCTCCAGGCCTTTTCTGAAGGCTCACGGATTCATGCTGGATGAAGAGTGGGGTGGTCTGGTCCGATTTCTGGATTCCGGGGGAGACGCCTAGGGCCGGTTACCCCCGACGCGGGTAGGAACGGACCGGTTGGTTCGGGTTCCATCGCCCAGCTGGCTGCTTTGGTTCAGGCCCCAGCAATATTCTGCGCCGCCCCGAGTGAACCCGCATGTTACGCCTCCACCTGCGTGGAGAGAAACAAACTCCAGGCCACCGGCCACGGCCACTGGTTCGGATCGGTTCTCGACAGTCCCATCCCCGAGTTGGCCGTGGAGGTTTTGGCCCCAGCAATAGGCCGTCCGATCGGAGAGAAGGGCGCAACTGTGAACCGCGCCCGCCGTCACGGCTATGGCCGATCCAGGGAGCCCCGAGACTACGGTTGGAGACGCGTGGTCCTCACTGGTCCCATCGCCGAGCTGGCCGAAGCGGTTGTCCCCCCAACACCGGACCTCCGATCCACTGATTCCACAGGTGTGCCCAGCCCCAGCAGCAACGCCCCGGAAGGACCCCGATACTCTGGTGGGGGCAAGGCGGTCGACCTGGGAACCATCACCGATTTGACCCTCCGAGTTGGCCCCCCAGCACGAAAGCCTTCCGCCGGAACTCAAGCCACAGGTGTGGTTCCAGCCGGCGATCAGTTCCTGAAAGGATGTTTCGCCTGATACCGCTACCGGCCGCCGTTCGTCCTGTCTTCTCCCGGTGCCCAACTGCCCGTTTAAACTCCGGCCCCAACAGCTTGCTTGCCCTCCCGCACCCAGACCACAGGTGTGTGAGAGACCTCCTGCGAGAAGGGAGAACCGGGTCTCAGAGTCGACTGCGGCTGCCGGGCGCCGATCAGTGGTGGACCCATCACCGAGCTGGCCTGAGTCGTTCGAGCCCCAACAGAACGCTCGACCCATCGCATCCAAACCACAGGCATGAGCGATTCCGGCGCTCAAACTGGCGAGGCCGGTTAGGGACCGGTCTCCCGCCTGTCCGCGATCATTAGCCCCCCGGCAAACAGCGACGCCATTGGCCAGATGACACACCTGGCTCCCACCGATTGCAAAGGTCTTCGAGATCACCGTGACCGGGCCCGTTCGGGGTGTTCCAGGGTTCTCGGGTTCGGCCGCGGGGGACGGTTCCGGGTCCGGGGTCGCCGCCGCCTGGGCTGTAGCCTGGAAAGTGAGGAGGTCGTTTTCCACTCCGGGCACCACAGCCGCGACCATCTGCGTCCCACCGCTACTCCCGAGGGTCCACCGAGCGAAAGCCCGTCCCTGATCGTCCGTCTGACTGGAGGACGGGCGGATTTGGCCTGCCCCCTGAAGCACCTGAAAACGAACATCCACCCCCGGGACCACGTTGCCGAAGCCGTCCACCACCCTGACGCCTACCAGTTCGTCGAGGGTCTGCCCGGGGCTGCCGGCCTGGCCGTCCCCAAGAATCGAAAGCACCCTTTGGGGGGCGCCGGTTTCAGCAGTGACGGCGAGGAGTGTTCTGAGGGTGTCCGAATCGAGGATCTGGGCGAGAACGATCATGTTCCCAGGGCGGTTCGGAAGCCTCAAGGTGGCCTGAGCCAGGCCGTTCTCATCCGTCACGCTTTCCTCTGTCTCGAGGACTCCATTCCCTTCCACCACTCGGAAAACCACCGTTGTGTCGGCCATGGGTACTCCTCCAGGCCCCATGGCTAGAACCTCCAGAGGCATCATCGCACCAACATCTCCCCGATAGATGGAATCCCGGGCCGGTAGGAGGCCGGTCGGGGAGTTGGAGTTTTCAATCGGAGAAGGGGTTGCCTCACCTATTGCGGTCGGAGGCTGGGAGATAGGGATGAAGACTCCCGGATCCATGGTCGAATCACCCCAGGGCTCCCAGCTATAGAGTGCATAAATGGCGATAATCGCCAGGCCCCCAATAGCAAGGTACCAGGGCCTTCTCAGGTTTTTCGGTCGGGCTCCCAATACGGCGAGGTCGCTGCTTTCGTCCTCATCCGGATCCCCTGATGGCGAAAAGGGGACGGGTCCGGCATCCTCGGGAGTAGCTTCGACCGCACCCCAGTCAACGGGGGCCAGTTCCTCCCCGACCCCCTCCTCAGCCGGCTCTTGAACCATGGCCGGGGCGGTGGGTAGGGCGGCTCCATCCTCGTCTGTAAGCCGTTCCAGGAACACTGTGGCCGACTCGAGGCGTTTGGACGGGTCCTTTTCCAGTGCCCCTTCTAGAGTCCTGCCCAGGGCTGAGTTTCCACCCAAGCCCAATGCCTCTACGTCCAGGTGGTCGTTCTTCTGACGGTAGATGATCGTGAAAACGTTTTCCCCTTCCCAGGGGTGGCTGCCCAGGAGGAGTTCGTAGCCGACCAGGCCCAGGCTGTAAACGTCGCTCCGCCCGTCCACCTCCATGCCGTCGATTTGTTCGGGCGACATGTATGCCGGTGTTCCCAACGAAGCCCCAGGAAGGGTGAGGCGTGCATCCTGGTCCCAGGGCCGGGCCACGCCGAAATCAGCCAGCCGGGCCGCCCCCACCTCCTCGTCGATGTAGATGTTCTCCGGCTTTACATCACGGTGCACGATCCGGCGGCGATGTGCATAGGCGAGCGCTGAGGCTACGTCGGTGAGAACTCGCATCGCTCTCTGGACTGAGAATGCTCCCTCCGCCCTCAGAATCTCCTTCAGATTCCGTCCTGGCACATGCTCCATGAACAGGGCGAAGCTACCGTCCGTGAGGCGATGAGTTCCGTAGAGTTTGACGATATTCGGGTGGGCGAGCTGGGCCACCAGGTGAGCTTCCCGCTGGAGCCGAGCAATGGCTTCATCGTCCCCGGCGAACGTAGCCCTGATGACCTTCATCGCCACGTCCCGATCCAAGGCATGGTCGCGCAGGAGGTACACCACAGACGTGGCGCCCTGTCCGAGCTTTCGTATCAGCTCGAACTCTCCTCCCAAGGCCTCTACAGCCTCTTTAAGTAGCTCTGGATCTTTCATTCGTCAGGGCGAAGCGGGTAAAAACCGGTCAAAAAGAAATGCCAATATGAGCACCAACGGAATAACAATCAAAAATACCTTAAATGCTAAAGAAATGATCCTTTTCAGTGGTTTGGACCGGGAACTCCCTAGGAAGATGTTCACCTTCCTTCCCTTTGAACGGGAGTGGGGGGTCCTGGAGGATTTGGATTGGGCCTTGGGCCGATGCTTGGCGCGGGACTTGGGGACAGTTTTTGAAATCGGGGCGGCCAATAGCTCAGGCCAATGGGCGACTACCGCAGAAATGTTGTCCCCGGTGTTCCTTTCCAGGGCCTGTTCCACCAAACCGTTGGCGGCTTTTTGCGCATCAGTCTGTCCCTGGAAAAAGGAACCCAACTCTTTTTCCGCCATTACCCCGTGAAGTCCATCGCTACACAAAAGAAGCCAGCCGTCCTCCATCAGTTCGATGGGACCGAACCGATCCACTTTGACCTTGTCTTCCGCTCCCAGATAACGGGCGAGGGCTCCAGCCCAACGAGATGGGCCCGTTTCCAACTCATCAGTCAGGACACTCACATCCTGGGCCGCCTCGGCCGCCATGGTGTGGTCCCGGGTGATCTGAATCAGTCCCAGAGAGTCTGAACAGTAGGCCCGACTGTCCCCCACATTGATGACCTCCGCCCGGGTTCCGTCGATCAGGGCCGCGACCAGGGTCGTACCCATGACCCGGCCTTCGGCCGCCGTTAGCACAGCTTGGTTCGCATCGTTGGCGGCCGTTAACAGGTCCGCACCCTTTGACAAGCTCTGGTACAGAGCCCCAAGGGCCGCCTGGCTGGCCAGCCCACCCTCTTCCAGGCCTCCCATTCCATCGGCCACTGCCAGGAGCCAACGCTCGTCCGGGAGCCGAATGGAAAGGACCGTATCCTGGTTGACTTCCCGGGGCCCCTCATGGGTTTTTTCCCCGAAGAGAAAGGGTCCGAACGTTTCGGTCATGGCAGGTGAAACCGGAAAAGGGCATCCCCAATACGGATCTGATCCCCGCTTGCGAGAAGGTAGGGACCGCTCGCGCTCGGTACGGGTGTCCCGTTGATCTCAACCGGGTCTTGGGGGGCAAGGCTTTCGATCATCCAACTCCCGAACTGAAAGGTCATCTTCGCATGTAATGGCTGGATGGAGGGGTGGTCCAAGGTAACGTGATGGGGCGGATCTCCCAGTTCCCATCCAAGTGTGATTTCGTGTTCGGCTCCCGGGGTCCCCTGAAACCGAATCTCCTGCTGAATCACCTCGGGAATGAGAGGCTCCAACCGTCCTGGCAAAAGCTGGACGGTTGCCCTGTGTAAGAGATCTTCCTGGATCTGTCCCAGGTCCGGAGCTTTCTCCTCTTCCAGAACCTCCACTATCCGTTCCGGCTCTACCGGCTCTTCTTTTCCCATGATCCGGCGAAGCCAATCCTTAAGCTTACGCTTTTCCGGGGGTGGGGGGCCGCCTGGTAGCAAGATGCGGGAGGGGCGTCTAGAGGACATGGGGGTGGGGTTCGGTGGGTGGAGCTGGGCTGGCACTCACAATGCTGGTGTAAGGGCTGGTTCCGACGGCGGCTCCACCCATGGTGATGGCC
>CAYOVN010000058.1:0-18577 GCA_964407425.1 uncultured Gemmatimonadaceae bacterium | reverse complement strand
GGAAGGGGTATTTCGGGTCAGGGCGAGTTAGGAGCCGGTCCGAGAAAGGGGGTGCGCCCCATTACTCGGACCGGCTCCTGGGATGAGCTTGTTTGTAGACCTTCTTCAGCCGTTCTGTGGAGGTGTGGGTGTAGATCTGAGTGGTGGATAGAGACACGTGGCCCAGGAGCTCCTTCACGGCCATGAGGTCGGCACCGGCGTCCAAAAGGTGGGTAGCGAAGGAGTGCCTGAGAGAGTGGACGCTGAGGTCCTGTTCCAATGCGGCCTTCTCGAATACCTGCCGGACCCCCCTCTGGATGGATCGACGGGAAAGACGCCCACCCTTCGCATTGAGAAGGAGGGCCGCCGAATCGGACGCAGCCCCCCCCCTTACGACCGCCTCATCTCGTCGGTTTTTGTAACGATTCAGGGCCTGAAGGGTCCGGCCGGTCAGAGGCACGATGCGTTCCTTTTGCCCCTTTCCTCTCACCTTTACCTGTTCAGTCCGCAGGTCCATCTCACGGAGATCCAGGTCGTGCAGTTCGGAGAGGCGGATCCCGCTCCCATAGAGAAGTTCCAGGATCAAAAGAGTTCGGGTGCCCTGAAGGGTGTTCTCGGCCGCCCGGGCCTCAGCGAACCGGAATACCGCCTCCACCTCCGAACGGGAGAGGTGGCCCGGGAGACGCTTCTCGGCCTTCGGGGCCCGGACGGCCCTGGCCGGATTGAGGGGAATTCGATCCTCGAGATGAAGGAACCGGAAGAAGCCGCGTATCGATGACAGCTTCCGTCCGATGGTCCGGCGGGATTGGCCACGCCGGAGCAACCATCCCAGGAAACTCCTGAGAGTGAGTCGGTCCACCTCGCTCCAGGTCCAATCGGGGGTTCCCAGGTATTCTGTCAAAAAAGCGGAAAGATCCGTGAGATCCTTCCTGTAAGCAGTTACCGTGTGGGGGGAGAGCTGTCGTTCATGCGTGAGGACCTTCAGGTAGGCCTCCACAGCCTGGCCGGAACCGCCCGACGCATCCGCCGTCAAAGAGTGATGCCCTCGTCAGATAGCCAATCCGTGAAATCCTTCCGGGCTCGCTCAGCCAAGACCTCCCGCTTCTTCTTTTTGTCCCGAATCCTCTTGGGCAACGGATCTACGAGGCCCCAGTTGGAGTTCATGGGCTGGAAGCGCCCGGGGTCTGATTCCCGGAGGTATCGGTAGAGGCCTCCCAACATCGTCGTGGGAGGTGGAAGAGTGGGGGTTTTCCCCGAGAGGAGCCTGTCCAGATTCAGGGCGGCCAGTAGTCCGCTGGATGCCGATTCGGTATACCCCTCCACACCCGTGATCTGGCCGGCGAAGACGACCGTGGGCGCTTCCGGAAGCGCTCCCCATTCCGTGAGTGTTCCCGGAAAGTTCAGATAGCTGTTTCGGTGAATGGAGCCCCATCGGAGGAATTCCGCCTCCTCCAGCCCTGGAATCAACCGGAAGACCTGGGCTTGCTCCCTCAACTTCAGGCGGGTTTGGAAGCCCACCATGTTCCACATCTGCCCCGACCGATCCTCTCTTCTCAGTTGGACCACGGCATGAGGCCTTCTTCCCGTTCGGGGATCCTCGAGGCCGATGGGCTTCATGGGGCCGAATCTGAGGGTATCCACGCCCCGGGCAGCCATTACCTCCACAGGAAGGCACCCCTCGAAAAATGGCACCTTATCGAACTCGTGTCCCTGGTGGAGATCGGCACTCTTCAACGCCCCCAGGAACGTTGCGTACTCCTCCTCGTTCATGGGGCAGTTGAGATAGTCCGAGTCCTCCCCGAACCGACCGGCTTCGAAGACCACCTCCTCGTTCAGGGAATCCCGGTGAAGGATGGGGGCGATTGCATCGAAGAAGGAGAGGCCATCGTCTCCCAACTGCCGGCGAATGGAAGAGGAGAGTGAGTCGGAGGTGAGTGGGCCTGTTGCGATGACCGCTGGACCCGAAGGGAGTTCTTCTACCTCACCCCTGGCCAGGGAAATACCCCCATGGTTGGAGACCGCTTCGGTCATCCCCTTTGCGAAAAGGCTCCGGTCAACAGCCAGGGCTGAGCCTGCCGGCACCTGGGAAGTCCGAGCAACTCTCAGGAGGAGAGAGTTCAGAGCAGCCATCTCCCTCTTGAGCTGACCGTGGGCGTTTCGGGGGTCTTCACTCTTGAAGGAGTTTGTGCAGACCAACTCTCCCAGGTCTCCGCCCTGGTGTGCCGGCGTACCCTTTTCCGGCCTCATCTCCTGAAGCTCAACCTGGTGTCCCTTCTCGGCCAGGTAGATGGCGGCCTCACATCCGGCGAGACCTCCTCCAACCACTCGAATGGGATCAGCCATGCCTTTGCTTCACGTCAGCTTCCCCTGAGCCCTCAAGAGGATTTCTTCCCTTTCGCCGCTTTCCCCTTCCCTGTTTTTCCCGCCGACTTCCCCTTGGCTTTGGTCCCGCCTTTCCCTCGACCCTTCCCCTTGGCTTTTCTGGCCTCTGCCTTGATGAGGAGTTCAACGGCCTCCTCCATCTCCAGGTCTTTGGGGTCCATGTTCTTCGGCAGGCTGGCGTTCAGTTTCCCATCGGTGACGTATGGACCATAGCGGCCATCGAGGACCTTCAAATCCACGCCGGATTCCGGGTGGGGGCCAAGCTCCTTCAGGACCTCGCGGCCCGGCTTGGTAGCAAGGAGTTTCAAGGCCTCGTCGAGCTCGATTTCGAAGAGGAGTGCAGGAGAGGTCAGGTTCCGGTAGTTCCCGGCACTATGGACATAGGGGCCGTAACGCCCAATCCCAACCGTGACCTCTTTCTTGGTCTGTGGGTCGACTCCCACGGGTCGAGGCAAGGAAAGCAGCAGGAGCCCATAGTTCAGGCTCACTTCGTCCAGAGCCATCCCCTTGGGTATGCTGACCCTCTTGGGCTTTTCCTTCCCATCCCCATTCCCGAGCTGGACGTAGGGGCCATAGGGGCCCACGCGGGCCAGGACCGGGAGTCCTGATTCGGGATCGTCACCCAGACTCCGTTCCTGAACCTCCGTTGCGTCGATGGGTCGGGTACTCTGGCAGTCAGGATATGCCGAGCATCCGAGAAACCGGCCGAACTTGTTCCAGCGGACCTGCATGGGACTTCCGCAGAGGTCACAGGTTTCTCCCTCCGCAGCCAGGAGCTCCTTGATGATGTCCTCTGAGTGGGCCATCCCTGTTTCCAGCTGGGACCGGAAAGGACCATAAAAGGCCTCCAGCAGGGCCCGCCACCGGACCTGGCCTTCCTCCACCCGGTCCAATTCCCCCTCCATCCGGCTGGTGAAGTCCACATCGAAGATGTCGGGAAAAACCCGAACCAGGAGCTTCGCCACCGTATCACCGAGGGGGGTGGGGAAGAATCGCCTCTTTTCCACCTCTACATACCCGCGATCCTGGATGGTGGAGATGATCTGGGCATAGGTGGACGGCCGACCGATCCCCAGTTTTTCCAACTCTCGTACCAGGCTGGCCTCACTGAACCGTGGCGGAGGCTGAGTGAAGTGTTGGTTGGGCTGAAGCTCGACCAGACGGCTGACGTCACCCTCAGACAGGGCTGGAAGAGGCTCGAGGTCGTCCAGCCGCTTGTGATCGCCCCGCTCGGTAGTGTCGAGGTACAGGCGGGTGAACCCCGGGAATTTGACGATGGATCCGGTAGCCCGGAACAGAAAGGCTCTTCCCGAGACTCCTGCCAGGTCGAAGTCGGCGGTAGTGGTGTCGTAAACCGCCGGCGCCATCTGGCTCGCCACGAACCTGAGCCAGATCAGCTCGTAGAGGTCACCCTCATCGGGTCCCAGGAAACCCCGGGCTTCCGAAGGATGGATCCGGGCATCGGTAGGACGGATGGCCTCGTGAGCCTCTTGGGCTCCCTTCTGCTGTTTACCCTGAAAAAGCCGGGGGGAGGAAGCCAGATAGGCCTTACCCATCTCGCCCTCGATCCATTCCCGAGCCTGTGAGACCGCAGAAGCAGAGACTCTGGTGGAGTCGGTACGCATATAGGTGATGAGGCCAACCGTGCCCCGCTCCCCCATATCAACGCCCTCGTAGAGCCTTTGGGCAGCCCGCATCGTCCGTCGGGTAGCGAACCGGAGTCGTTTCGCCGCCTCCTGTTGGAGAGTGGAGGTCGTGAAGGGCGGGAACGGGTTCTTTCGCCTCTCCCTCTTTCTCACCTCGGTCACCGCGAAAGGCTGGCCCTTGACGTCGGAAAGGACCGCCTGGGCTTCCTCTCCGGTGGAGAGGGAAAATGCCTTTCCTTGGATCTTGTGGAGTTTCGCTTCGAAGGGCTGATCGTCCTTCTCGAGACTGGCGACGATGGACCAGTATTCCTTTGACTGGAATGCCGCAATCTCGTCCTCCCTCTCACAAATCAACCGGAGAGCTACGGTCTGTACTCTACCCGCGGAAAGACCGGGCCGAATGGGTTTCCAGAGGAAGGGGCTCACCTGATATCCGACCAGCCGGTCCAGGATTCTTCGAGCCTGCTGAGCCTCCACCTTCTCCATGTTCAGCTCGCCGGCACTCTCCAGGGCCCCGAGCACCGCCTCACGGGTGATTTCATTGAAGGTCACCCGGTGGAACCGTTCGGGTGTCTTTTCAAAACCCAATTGCTCGGCAACGTGGTAAGCGATGGCCTCTCCCTCACGATCAGGGTCGGTGGCGAGGATTATCTCCTCCGCATCCTTCGCCATCCGTTTCAGATCGGTGAGGATTTTTCCCTTCCCACGAATGGTGACGAACTTCGGCTCAAAGCCATTCTCAACGTCGACCCCCAGCTCCTTCGTGGGGAGATCCCGCACATGACCCACCGATGCAGCCACCTCATACTCTTTTCCGAGGTATTTTCCAACGGTCCGGGCTTTGGCCGGAGATTCTACAATGACCAGGCGTTTTCCCATCGTACCCTTAACCATTCCCATTACGCTTTTGGAGGATGCGTCTGCCCCTGGGCCTGACGCTTCTCGTTTATAAGTCTCTGGATCGTTTCCGACAGTTCCTCGGCCCCGACCCCGGTGGAGTCGAGAGTAATTTCGGCCTTTTCATAATAGCGCTCTCGCTGCTTCAGGAGGCCCCGCGCCTTCCCCAAGGGATCCGCCACCGTCAAAAGGGGACGGGTCGGCCCTTCGGTTTGAACCCTCCTCAAAGCCTCTTCGGCGTTGACCTTCAGCCAGACCGAAAGTGTCCCGTGCCCGAGGCTGTCTAGCCGCCCTGGAGCGATGGGCCACCCGCCTCCCGACGCTAGAACCACCTGGGTGCCCTGGAGCAACTCAGCACCGATTCGTTCCTCGGCGGCTCGAAAAAAGCCCTCTCCATGCTGGCGGAAGATCTCTGAAATGGGAAGGCCCTGGCGGGACTCTATCTCTCTGTCGAAGTCATGAAAGCGCCAGGACAACCGCTGGGCCAGGAGTTCCCCGACCCGGGTCTTTCCACTCCCCATGAAGCCCACCAGAAGGACTCTCTCACAGATGGAAGTCACCGTTCCGTCTTCACTGGTGGGCCCCGGAGTCACCGTTCCCCGAAGCCTCGGGCCCCGAGGTGAGCCAGATACGAATCGAAGTTGCTCCTGGTCTCCCGAAGGGAGTCCCCGCCGAACTTCTCCAGGAAAGCGTCCGCCAGGACCAGGGCTACCATGGCTTCCCCCACCACAGCGGCTGCAGGGACAGCGCAAACGTCGCTTCTCTCGACGGCCGCGTTGGCGACACTTCCATCTCGCAGATCCACGCTGGCCAGGGGTTTCCGGAGGGTAGAGATGGGTTTCATGGCCCCCCGCACCAGGAGGGGTTCCCCGGTGGTCACCCCGCCTTCCAAGCCCCCGGCCCGGTTCGAGTCCCGCCCAAGGCCCCCGGTCCGAGGCTTCTCCGGAGCAGGTACGATGGGATCGTGGACCAGGGAACCGGGATTGAAAGCACCCCGGAAGGCCGTCCCGACCTCCACACCCTTCACAGCCTGCACGGAAAGAAGAGCCTGCCCCAGTCGGCCGTCCAACTTCCGATCCCAGGACACGTGGCTACCCAGGCCTACGGGAACCCCTCGGGCAACGACCTCGAAAACACCTCCGAGGGTATCCCCATCCTCCTTGGCCTGATCGATGGCCCTCATCATAACTTCGGCTGCTTCCGGGTCCAGGGTGCGTACCTCCGACTGGTCGGCGGCACCGTTCAGATCCCCTGGAAGTGATTCCGGGACCTCGGCCTCGATGCCCCCGATGGAGAGAACATGACTCTCCACACGAATATCGAAAGACGCCAAAAAGCGTTTGGCCACCGCACCGCAAGCCACCCGAGCGGCGGTTTCCCGAGCACTGGCCCGTTCAAGGATGTCCCGCGTGTCCTTTCGGTCGTATTTGAACACACCAACCAGATCCGCGTGTCCTGGCCGGGGAAGATACATGGGCCTCAAGGATTTGGGGTTCTCCTCCGGGTCGGGGGGGCCATGGGCCATGGCTTTTTGCCAGTTCTCCCAGTCCTTGTTCCAGATCAAAAGGGCCAGCGGGGAGCCCAGAGTTTCCCCCAGACGGATCCCGGAGAGAACCTCAGCACGGTCGGACTCGATCTTCATTCGTCGACCTCTCCCGTACCCCTGCTGCCGCCGTCGAAGCTCCGGGTCCACATCCCGGGGAATCTGAAGGTCGAGGCCTGCCGGAATCCCCTCCATGAGGGCAACCAATCCCCTTCCATGGGATTCGCCAGCGGTTCTGAAAGAGAGGGTGTGAAGACTCATGGCATCGTGCTGTAAATGGGATTCCGGGGCTTTGGCATCCTGAAGGACTCAGGCTCCTAGGATAGGTGAAGTTGCCCACCTGTCCAAGGGGACCACAAAACGCCCCCGGCGGAAACCGCCAGGGGCGTAGGTGCGTTTCACAGGAAAGGGGCCTTTCACCCCATCCCCGGACTATCGGTTCGGATGGTACTTGAGGATCTCGCTCTTCCTCACCGGCACCACGACTACACCGCCGGCGGACGTAATGGCGAAGAGATTGACCACGATACAGGAGTCATCCGTGATTCCACCCGTCGGAATCGGTAGGGTGAACTCCCCACCCGTGTACAGCTGGGTCGCGTTTCCAATCAGGTTTCCGACTTGGTCCGTCACCGGAAGAGTCGGGCAGGAAAGGCCATCATTGTCACCTGGAAGCGGTAGAATGGCCCTCAAGGGTCCAGTTACGACATCCCTTAGCGTAATCTGCCCAATCCTCGTGAATTTGTAGGTATCGAGAATGTCGATGGTACCATCCCCTGTGCCGACAAAGGCCAGATGTGTATCGGGCCGGTAGACACCATTGAAGTTCTCCAGTGTCCTCTGGTTGGCATGAAGGGGATGCAGGGCGGCGCCGGTTCCTTCCGCAGAACCAGGCAAGTCCACCCTACCGTTCAACTGAAGTTCGGTATCGAAGAAGTAGGCGCTGATTCCTCGGGCCACACCCAGGGTGCCGTCGTAGTTGAGGCCCACACCATGGACGACGTCGGCCGCGTTGATGACTTCGTCCCACACGCGTAGTGTGGCAGACAGATCCGTGGTGTCCCTCTGGCTCGCCCGGTACATCATGACGCGGCCGGTCGGCGTTGTACCTCCTTCACCGATAAGGACCCAACCACCGTCCCCGGAGGCCGTAACGAAGGTCGTGTCGGCGAATCCGAAGGACGGGATGTTCCACCGGGAACCGGCGTCCACGTAAACATCGGAACCCTGGAGTTTCAATCGGGCCCACGCGTTTTCTACCGGGTCGATTTCGGAAGTGTTGGCTGTCGCCTGAACGACCGAGCCGGGAAACCCGGGCACGTGATCGAACAGTGTGAGGCCCGCGAAGTACACCCCGGGACCTACCTCTTCGAACCCTATCCCGATGCTGTCGATGTGGGCGAAGGCCCAGTAATCCACGGTCTCTGCGTTATGACCGTGCTCAACAAACAACTTGGTTTCCGACCGATCCGCACCTTCGGGGAAATAGGCCTTCCTGGCCGTCCCGATGTCTCCCACGGAGGTAGTCCGCGTGGAGAAGACGTAGTTCCCGAAGGAATCCACAGCGATGTACTGGGGTCGATCACTGAAGGACGGTGATGCGGGCCTGGGATAAGGATGAACTCTGAACTGGAACCCGGCATCAGCATTCTCCAACTGGAGGTCGAAGATGACGACGTCGGGGGTGAAAAATCTCTCATCTTCCAGTTCGCTCTCGGTATCGAGATCCACCACAGAAATGTTGGTTCCCCCTGAGTTGGCAACCAAAAGTCGATCACCGCTCCTGTCCAGGGTCATCCCCCAGGGCTCAGACCCAATTCCAATAGCCGGGGCGAATGTTTCCGAATCGAGCCGGAATACCTCGACCACGTTGTTTTCAATGTTCGTGAGGTGGAGGTTGCGGCGTAGGGTATCCACCACCGCATCCATGATCCGGCCACCGGTGGGCAAGTCCACCGTTCTTCCGGAAGCCATCACTTTCGGGGCATTAAATCCCTGCCGGCCCTCGGCCCCCGTTTGCCCACCAGGCAAGGCTGCGCAGGGAAGAGACATGGTTACGCCTTCTTCCACGGCCGCCGCACAATTTCCGTCACCGTCCACCGCAAATCCGGTGATCTCAAAGACCAGCGTATCCGGAAGGTTGAGGTCGTCCACATTAAAGGGCAGGAACTCGAACCGTTCGGCAAGATTCCCGGTCCGGGGAGGGTTGAACACCCGTTCCTGAGTTTGAGTCAGCGTGTCCCCTCTTCGCGGTGACACCGCCCTAACCGTATACCCTACCCGTGCGACACCGGAGCCCTGGTTGTTGTCGGCTCCGGCTACCAACACCTCTATGGGATCATCCAGCTCCAGTCGCTGAGTGGAGAAGGAGGTTACGGACAACTCCGGCGGAGTCTCGTCCCCGATTTCGAAGTCCACGATTTCCATCTGGATCGGTCCGTCCTGACCAACCACCGCCAGCCCGTTTCTGGCGATGGCGGACACCTCGATAAAGCCGGTGATGCCGTCTGGGATCACCACGACCCTGTTCACCAGAACGAACTCCTCCGGAGGGCTGAAGGGGATTTCAGCAACCCAGTCGAATGCCCCAGAGATCTGGATCGTCATATCCAGGACGCCCTCGGGATCGGCAGCCTCGACCTGGAGGTTGAGACTCAGGCCGGATTGGATCTGGAGCCCATCCTCGAGGGTCAGGAAAGTGACCCGGGGACCACCGATGGTCATGGACACGGTATCGGCAGAGATATTTCCACCCGTGTCATATGCGACAGCGAACACGGTGGAGGCTTCCCGAGTCGTATCGGGAGATGCCAGGAGATACCGGCTTACCGTCGTGTCGCCTACGGAGCCTGCGAACCGGACCATCTTGGAGTAGTAACGAACGACGATGGTGTCCGTCCCGAGGCTTTCATCGCCTCGGTAGGAGACACCGGCGAAGAGCACCGAGTCCACACCCACATCGTCCCTGGTATGGGCTACGATCAGAACGGAGTCCCCGACAGGCCGAGCGGCCGGTTCTCTTGGGGTCCGAATCTCCACGCTGGGGCCGGCCCCGTCGGTAGAGATACCGGCCGAGGAAAATGCATTCTGCCCATCACAGGACCAAAGAGCAGCCAGGGCAGCCAGTCCCGTGAAATACGAGACAAAGCGCCTGCGTTTTCGAATGCCGTGAGACATCAAGTTCCTCCTGGTCCTTCCCTAGTTCCGGCGGCCCCGAACGATCGTCGGGGTTACCAGAATCATGAGGTCACGTTGAACCGTCGATTCACGGGTGACGCGGAAGAGGTAGCCAATGATGGGCACGTCCATAAGGAGCGGGATACCGGAGCGAAGTTCGGTCGTCTCGGTCACCGTCAGACCGGCGATCACCACGGTCTCCCCGTCGTCCACCAGCACCCTGGAGTCTGCATATTGCTGCTGGAATACCACACCGGCGTCGGACTCGGCCGTGACCGCTGCGGATCGTTCAGCATGAAGAGTCAAAAGGATCTTCCCCGAGGCGGTGACATGCGGGGTGGTTTCCAGGATGATACCCGTTTCCCGGACTTCGACCTGAGCCGTCGGAATCGATCCCTGGACCGCTCCGGCCTGGGCGTCGATGACCCGGATCGGAGTCTCTTCCCCGACACCCATGCGAGCCGTCTCATTGTCCAACACCGTCAGGCTCGGTTCCGCTTCCACCTGGGTCAGACTCAGGGATTCCAAGGCTTCGATGAAGTTGATCAGGGTGTGTCGCCCGATCACCAAGCTGGTAAGAAGAGTGAGATTCGGGTTGGGGATACGGGCCCGGGCGTTCCCGAGACCGGCAAGGGAACTTCCCCCCAGGGACACGACATCCGTGCCGATGTCCACCTGCTCGCCCGGCAGCTCAATAACCCCGTCGCCGTCGTAGTCGACGGCTCCAGGGGTGATGAGGTTCAGCTGATTCCCCTGGGAATCCTTCAGGTCGTAGGTGACTCCGAAATCTTGAAGATCCGTCCGGTTGATGAACATGATCTTGGCGGAAATGTTGACCTGGGGCGTTTCCTTGTCGAGATCGGAGATGAGCATCTCAACGGCGTCCAAAACCCGAGGAACATCGGTGACGATGAGAGTGTTCGTTGCCGAGTTGACGGAGATTCTCCCGCGATCCAGCGTCAGGAAAGCTTCCACCGCAGACTGAAGCTCGGACGCTGTTGCGTAGCTGATGGAGAAGGTCCTGGTAGCCACCGGCTCCGTCTCTTCCCTCTGCCGGAGGTTCTCCAGGTTGTCCACCCGGATAATCCCCGAGTCCATCTCCCGGGCCACGAAACCATAGGAAGAGAGAATGGCCTCCAGAGCTTCCTCCCAGGGCTGATCCCTGATCTCGGCATTCACCGTCCCCGTCACAGCCGCACCCGGTACGATGGAGCGGTCGGCGAACTCGGCGAAGTGAAAGAGCACTTCGGCAATGGGAGTATTGGTGAACGTAACCCGGATCCGCTCTGCTTCCTGGGGCGGAGGGGCAGGTTGGGAAACGGAGAGGGCTTGGACTTCGGTCCCAGCGGGCGTCGCGCTCCCGGCGTTCCAGGGCGTGAATTCCCCTCCGAAGTTCCTTAAGACCACCCTCAGCTCCTGGTCCCTTTCCAGAACCTGATACTCGACCAGGGCATCCAGTTCGATCACCAGCCGAACGATGTCATTCGAGTATTGACTCGTTCGAATGGATCGTACTCCTCCCCGATCGATATTCAGGAAGTCGTCCCGGGGCAGAGCATGCTCGGCACCGATCAGATCGAGTACCAGGCGGCTCGGGCCTTCCATGGTGAAGTCGCGGTATTGAACCTGCCCCGCCATGGAGATGACGACCTCAGTCCGCTCCGGGGCCGGCTGAATGCTCAGCCCTGTGACCGGCCCTCCTATACTGAGAAGGACAGCAGCCAAAAGGGAAAGGATCGAGGTCATAAGAGGCCTCCTTGACCAGGTCGCTGCAGCTCCATAATTCGCTGCTCCCTCATCCCGAATTCTTCAACGTCGACGACGATTCGGGTTGCTTGGATTTGTAGGATTCGAATGTTGCCAAGGCGATCACCACGCCGTACTCGGTACATCTGCCCAGTCACCTCACCATTCTCCTGCCCGGTACTCCGAGGCCCAAGAAGAGCAACGGAAGAGGCCGGGTTGGAGGATTGGATCACGCTGAAAAGCCTGAGTCCCTCGAAGCGGGGACCGGTATCATCTCCATTCACCAACGGCGCGAAAGGGTTCCTCCGCTCGTACTGGGGATAAAAGAACACCTCCCGCTCGAACACCAGTGACACCGAGTCCGGCCGGGTCGGGGGCGTTGTTTCAGCAGGCGGATCCTGCGCAATAACCTGTTGGGTGCAAAAAATCAGGAACAGGCTTGCGAACACAAAGGATCGGAAAAACGAGGTAATCATGATCCGGTTCCCTCCCCACCCTCAACGGGCGGAATGCCGGCGGCCCCGGGAAGGATAAAGGTCTCGATCCGAAGCCGTGCCGTGAGAGGCACTTCCAGGTCAGGATCGAGGATCTCCGAATCACCCTGGAAGTGCGTCAGTTCCAGGTCTACCGGAGTGATGATGCGGGGAAGCGAAGCGATGGTCGTAAGGAAACGCCCTATCTGGTGGTATTCCCCCACAACCTCGATTTCGTAGGACTCTTTGGTGTAGAACGCCCCAGGTTCATTGGGCTCCGGCCTCATCTCCGGATCGCTGACCCCGGTTTGCCGAGCCGCTGCGGAAATCTGATTCAGGAGGGACGCCACTTCTTCACTCTGAGGAATCAGGCCCTCGAGCCGATCCACGTGGCGTTCGTATTCCTCCAGTCGATCCTCAAGCTCGGTCCCGCCTCTTGCCACGATGACCTGGGCCAGTCGGTTGTTCTGCTCCAACTGCTCCAGTCGGGCCTGCTTTTCCCCAAACTCCTCCAGCCTCGGCGCACGCCAATAAGACCAGAAGAGGAAAAACAGGACCGCCGTCACAACGGCCAGAAGAAGGGCGTTTCGCTGTTTCGGATCGTCAGGTATCAATGCCATTGCTCAACCCGGTCAGCCTAGGATCCCGAAGGGGAGGCGTTTGCCCCACCGGTGGGAATCCCGAATAGGGGGACGGTTTCCAAAAGTTCAGGGGAAGGCTGGTCGAAAAAAGCATCCAGCGAGAACGAAGTCACCGCCCGGTTGAATCCGCCCGAGTCCTCGGAAACCTGCTCAGTCGATCGGAAACGAACGTTGGAGATAAATAGGGACGCTTCCAGGTTTTCCATGAACTGAGTAACCGCGAAGTTGTTCCCCGCTCTTCCATCGATCTGGAATTGCATCTGTTCGCCGAGGGAAACCTGTACAATTTCGGTGATCCAGGTGTAGTCGGGAAGCGCCCGGGCGACTTCGTCCAGGATGTGGGGCCACACATACCGACCCTCATCGATTTCCTGAATGATCGTGGCTCTCTGGAGGATAGAATCCTCCCGGGCCTGCAGGAGGGCATTCTGCGCGATCTCATCCACGTAACGGACCGAATCAGCCTGAGCGGATTCGATCCCTACGTCCAGATCTGCCAGTCCCTGCGTCACCGTCCAATAGAGGTAACCAGCGCCCCCCAACAACAGGACGATCACAGCTGCTGAGCCCAGAACCCATCGGTCCCCGAATCCCCCGCCGAAGCTGGGCATACTGGGAAGGCGGGATCCTAGCGGCCGCCGACTTTTTCCACCTGGTAATAGATTGACCTCAATCAAGGCTCGATCACCTCTTGCCTACGCCCGAAGGGCCAGGCCCAGGGGAAGGAGGAGCATGGGAGACGCTTCCTCCAGGTTGAGGTTCCCCGCCGCACCCGGTCGGACCGGTATTCGTTCGAAGGGGTTCACCCTGTGTGTCTCTATATTCATTCGAGACGCCAAAGCATCCGTCATTCCAGGGATTCTGGCGCCACCACCACTCAGATAGACCCTTCCCAAGCTCTCGCCGGACTGACGGGTCATGAGAAAGGCTGATGCTCGTTCGATACCAACGGCCACTTCGTCGGCACTCTGCTCGACGAAGCGGGGAAGGTCGTCGATTTCGTCACGGCCCTGGACTACGTCTTCAGCCTGCTCCGCCGTGAGGCCCCGCTCACGCTGAAGGTCTTCCCTCACACGTCGAGACCCGAAGGGGATATCCCGGGTCAGGATTGGAACCCCGTCCTCTAGGATATTCACGTTGGTGGCTTCATGTCCCACGTTCACAAGGGCCACAATTCCGTCCATGGCCTCGGGATAGTTGTGCTCGAAAGCGTTGTGTAGGGCAAATGCGTCCACATCGATGACCGAAGCCGAAAGACCGGCATCCGACAGGAGCGCCACCTTATTGTCGACGAGTTCCTTCTTCGCCGCAACCAGGAGGACCTCCATCTGCAGTCCCTCGTCGAGGGGGTTCAGAACCTGGAAATCCAACTCGACGCTCTTGATATCGAATGGGACGTGCTGTTCAGCCTCCCACCGGATCACTTCCCGGGCGTCGGCCTCCTTCATCCGATCCATTTCGATCTTCTTGATAATCACGTCGTGTCCACCCACAGCCGTGACCACATCCCTCGCCTTGAATCCCACGTCCGCGAAGAGGCCTTTGATGGTCTCCGCGACAAGGCCGGGATCCATGACCTCCCCCTCGACGATGGCATCAGGGAGAAGCGGCCGGATGGCGACTTGAGACACCTCTGGCTGATCACCGGAATGGTCGACCTCAACCAGCTTCACGAAGCCGCTTCCGATGTCGAGCCCTACCGAGGTTTTCTTTCCGAACAGGCCCATTTCAATTTACCCAAGGAAAGGGGGAGCTGAATTGCCCCAGAATATCGGATTCAGAGTACCACTCAAAACCAAAGCTTGTCAAGGATGCTGGCGCTCCGCGAAAAGGAGATAAATTTTGGGAACATTTGATTACGAAATCGGCGAAACCAAACGGTTTTACTGGCATTTTTTCGCCTTCGGTCATTCGTTTTTTCTCGGTTTTTCGGTCTGATCAACCTCGAAATCTGGTGGTCCTGACGGGGCATTGTCCTGGACCACTGTTCATCCTTGGTTTTGTGGTCACGAAGCGCCGCGTATTCCTCGCGCGGGCCGCTTTCAAAAGCCCTCCGGATTAAGCCGTTTTCTGGAGTTCGATCCGCTTTCAGGGTCCCTCGGAAGCGTAGCGGCGGAGATGGTGATCAGGGCGAGTCCTCGTTTGGGATTCTTCCTTTCGCCTTCTTTGGGAAGAGGCATCCTTGACCGCCTAGATACGAATATCATGCCACTCGGGAGCCTACGGGTTATGCATGATTGGGGGGGATTCCCGGCTGTGAAGAAACATTTTTTTCCTAGATCCGATACAAATTGCCGGTTTGGGGGCAAGGTTACCTTCCCGAGAACGGGCCCGAAAGGACCGGTATTGGATAGTGGAGACGGCTGATCCCCTCCAGCGCCCATAGGCTCGGAATCGAGGCCCCGAGGAAAACTGCTCCAGGCTTCAAAACAAGGTCATTTGCCACCCGCGCCATCCCCTCGACCCTACCGTCCGTCTCAATCACCAGGTCCCCACCTGTTAGAACCAACCCCTGAAAGACCGTTCCTGTCCCAACTCTCAGATCGCCACCCGTCACTACAAGGCCACAGGTCCGGCCCCGGGGGAGAGAGAGAGGACCCGTTGAGCTCAGGAATAGCGGCCGTTCACCCGATCCGGGGCAGCCGGCCCCGCCTCCACCGAGCTCCGTGGAGGCATGATCACCTGGGGGGCGGGAGAGGAGGAGGAGAGCCGCCCCGGAAAGGAGCCCCAGGCCAGGAATTCCGGTGGTGTCCTGAGCGTTCTTCTTCTTTACGACCCCGGGGATCGGGCCATCCCGAAAAATCCCCTTGGCCCGTGTCCCGATTTCCTCCCCCAATCCGGAGGACCACCCCTCCGGGATGGAGAAAAACCCGTCGGTGGAGAGGGTAGATCTTTCATGGACCCAGACCTCTGAGCCCACCTCAGCGGCGGCCAGGAAGGAGGCGAGGCGAGCCCCCGGATGAAGAGTCCAACCCAATGCTCCTAACACTCTCTCACCCGGCCAACCCTTCACGCCGCCGATGCCCTGGATGACAAAGAACTCCCGGTCGATCCAACGTCGGATCGCAGAATAGGTCAGACCGTCGATAAGCTCGCCGCTCAGGAGGGGTTGTGCGACCCAAGCGGACCGGTCTCCGAAAGGGTCAGGTGAGACGGAGAGGCCCAATCGGAGGCCTACCCCCGCCGCTTTCTCGGCTCGGACCAGGTCCCGGTATGCCGCCGAAGCCTGTACTTCACGCTGGGACAACACCAGTGCAGCGTGCCCGAAGGTAGTAAGGGCGAGAAGGAGGAGTAGGACCAGGGGCAGAGCCATGCCGGCCAGATCTCTTTTCACTCATTCCTCCCTCGCCACAGGGCTGACCTGGGCCCCGGGACGGAGTCGAACCTAGGATTCGGGTCCCGGATCACCAGCTCCCAGGCGAAGGGAACCCCTCCCTCAATCGGCCCCATCATCCTGCCGAATTCGATCCTCTCCGGAGTCAGAGGCTGACGCCCTCCCTCACCCCTTTGGTATCGGAGAGCTCGGGCGGACAGATGGTACCTACCCTTTTCGTACAACCTGGCGAACGCGGAGGGAGGGGGATCCGGAACAAGGTTCCACCTCTCCTCAGTACCTCCCGTCTCCCCAAGGCAGCCCGTTGAAATCTCCGTCCGATCCCGAAGATCGTGGGCACTCCATCTCCCGTTTTTTCCCAGGAGGAGGACCGAGTCTTTTTCGGGATTCGGGCTTCGTGTTCCCCAGTAACAGAGTCGGATCGAAGCCCCTTCCGTCGCTTCCTCATCAACAAGCCCCTGCCCCCGAAATGCCCGGAGATCCAGAGTATCCCCTCCTTCCACCACCCAATCCACCCCCGGTCGCCCCGATGACACTTCCTCGGAAAGGAGCCAGGCCACAGTCCGAACCGTTTCCAGGCTCTCAGCCCGGTGGGCAATAAGCACCCCTGCGTTCCTCTGGACGCTCAGGACGTTCCAAGCCCCCGGGACCAGGAAGGAAAGAAGAAGAATCGCAAAGAGAGTTTCCAGTAGGGTGACTCCCTGAGATCGACTGCTGGCCATCAATCCATTTCTGGAGTCGGAGGGAAAACCGGGAGACCCCTGGCCAGAGGCGGTAAGGACAGAAGGGTCACGAGAGTATCCCCCTCGACTTGGGACCAGGCAGTAATCCTGAATCCCGGAACCGGGGAAGAGAATACGGACCACCGAAGCTCCCCCCACGGAAGGGCAGCGACCCCCGGGGCCATGGACCCGAGTGCCAAAAGGGAGTCCCCGGTCCATTCCGCCTCCAGCGTCGCCCTCAACGTCAACTCGGCCCTGCGAAGGTTGACTTCGGAGAGGTGAATAAGCCCTGCTGCCCCGAGAAGACCAACTTGGAAGAGGAAAAGGGCCAGAATCAGCTCGAGAAGGGAAAAGCCACGGTTCATCGGCGGGTCACCCTGCCAAGGGAAGAGACCACAAGTAAGACCTCGGTCTCCCCCCTTGAAATCTCGATGGTTTGGCTGGCCACGAGGCCCAGGCCCAGTGGCCCGAAACGCAACCGGGTCTCCGCCCGATTTCGGGAGAGGCGGAGGGCTACACCGTAGGACTCGCCGATGAAGGTCCGGGCGAGGGTATCCCCACCCGAAAGGAGTTCCGCCAATGGGGGTGAAGAGGTGAGGACCACTTCGGCACTTCCCCTGGAAATGGCTTCCATTCGCGCCCGATGCAGAATGCCCGCTAGATCCTCCCGGGCTCCCAAAACGGCCAAACGGTCGGACTGGTAGCGGGCAGCCAATAAAAGGTGGCTGATGGCCAGGCCCATAAGGGCGATGACCACGGCCAACTCCATGAGGGTAAAACCCTGGGCCCTTCCTGGAGAGATGATACGTTGTCGCATGACCCCAAGATGACCCTGGGCCCGGGACGATTGGATAGCTCGTTGAGCCTATCCCGAATAGGGGGGCCGATCAGCCCCCCGTTCGACGAGAGGCCGGAAACTACTCCAGCCCGTAGTCCTGAATCTTGTACCGAAGCGCTCGAGGACTCAGTTCCAGGAGATCGGCGGCCTGGGTCTTGTTGCCACCAGTTCTTTCCAGGGCTCGCCGAATCAGAACCCTCTCCAACTCCGCGGAGTGGCGTTTGACGGAGAGGTTGTCATCGGAGAGCTCAATTGGGGCCCGGTCCGGCGAGGGATGAAGGACGCCCTCGGGGAGATCTTCCGCCCGAATCTCCATTTCCACCGCCAGGACCACCACCCGCTCCAGGAGGTTCTCCAATTCTCTGATATTCCCAGGCCAGGGGTACCGGAGGAGTGCCTCCATGGCTTCCGGAGTGATTCCCGTTACCGCTACCCCCAGGCGCTCCCTGTGGCGTTGGAGGAAGTGGTGGACCAGGTCTGGGATCTCTTCCTTGCGCCGGCAAAGGGCAGGCAGGTGGATCGGAACCACCGCCAACCGGTAGTAGAGATCCTCCCGGAAGTCTCCCTGACTCACCATCCCTTCCAAATCCCGGTTCGTGGCCGCAATCACTCGGACATCCACTTCGGAGTACTCCGTACCCCCCAGGCGCCTGACCTCACCGTCCTGGAGAGCCCTCAGGAGCTTCACCTGGAGACTGGAGGGCAGCTCCCCGACTTCGTCCAGGAACAGCGTGCCTTCGTGTGCGGCCTCGAACAGCCCTCCCCGGTCCCTCTCGGCTCCAGTGAATGCCCCCTTCACATATCCGAAGAACTCGGATTCCAGGAGGGTTTCGGGAATCGCCCCGCAATTGACCGGCACAAAAGGCATACCCTCCCTATCGGACTGCCGGTGAATGAGTCTGGCGACCAATTCCTTCCCAGTTCCGCTGGCCCCTGAGATGAGAACGGGGGAAGGATGGACGGCCACCTTCTCGGCCACCTCCAATGCCCGGACCATGGCGGGGGATCGGGCAATGATCTCCCCGAATCGCTTGTCTGCCCGGACCTCGGATCGGAGCCGACCCACTTCCTCCCGGAGGCTTTCACGCTCCTCGGCCTTCCGGACGGTGAGGAGGACCTCGTCGGCACCAAAAGGCTTCGGGAGATAGTCGTAGGCCCCGGCCTTCATGGCCTCCACAGCCAGATCCAGACTTCCGTAG
>CAYOVN010000057.1:0-18665 GCA_964407425.1 uncultured Gemmatimonadaceae bacterium | reverse complement strand
GAGGGCCACCGGCAGTTGACCTGTGGCCCTTTTTTCCTGTAATTCTGGGGTGTTTGAGGCGATCAAGAGGACTCCATGGGTCATGGATCCCGGGGGAGAGTTCTCCAACCTCCCATTCCGGGCCGGGGTCCCAGATCCGCCTGAATGACAGGGTTTTGAGGGCCTTCCTTCATTGGCTTGGTTCTTGCCCAACGTGAACAGATGTGTTTCTCCGCGTCCCGTCGTCAGTAGCCGGGTCGCAGGGCATCTCAATGCAAGCTGAAACAAAGCACCGACCTCAGGGAGGATCGAATGGGCGAAGGCCGGATGATCGAGCCTGGCCGTCTCAATAGGCGGCGAATGAGCCTCTTGCTTCTTGCGGGGATCGTAGCCCTGTCAGGGTGCGAGGGCGACACGCTCTATGACGCAGTTCCAGCGGATGTCGATCCGCCCGTAGTCGCGGTGGTGTCTCCTGCAAATGGGGCCGAGGTTCTGGCGGGCCAGCGAGTCCCCATTCAGGTGACGGCCACGGACACGGAAGGTGTATCTTCCATTACCCTCCGGATTACCGGGGCGGTTTCGGAGACTATCACCTTTCAGTTCACCCCCCCTCTGACCGAGGCTCAGGCCGACACGGCCGTCACGGTCCCGGAGGGAGCAACGGGGAACATCCAGATTTCCGCCACGGGGACCAATACAGAAGGGGTACAGGGTCAGGCAGAGAACATACAACTGTCTGTTACGACGGTTGATGGCCTTTCTCCCTTTGTGAGTCTATTGGTGGAAACCGCCCCCAGGATGGAGCTGGAGGATGAGATCCGCGTGACGGTCAGGGCCTTCGACAACCCTGGGGGAGACGGGGTGGCCAGCACAGTTCTCACGGCCATTGTCACGAATAGCGCCCGATCCGATACCCTGGTTCTCAATCCGTCCGAGAACTTCCAGGGTCAGGCCGCAGACACGGCTGTGAGCGAATTCACCTTCACCCCTCCCTTCGTGGACCCCCAGGCTCTTCCCGACACGCTCCGAATCGTGTTCTTCGGTATTGCCTACGACAAGGAAGGAAACTGCGCCGGAGCAGTGAGTGAGGGGTTCACCAATGAGGTTTCGTGCGCCAATGCCGTCGTCGGCGGTACTACCTACCCGACTGCAAACGAGGTGACCGACCCCCGGCAGGTGATTGCCGTTATGGGGCGCACATCTCTGGCGCCGGGGGGCGGGGTTCTTGCCGACCTCCTGGTGGATAGCCTCCGATCCCGGGTCTATGTCTCAAACCTCTCCAGGAATCGGATCCAGACCCTCGAGGCGGATCCCGGAAGCTGGGGCGCTGAAGTGTGGGTGGGTGCGGAGCCCTGGGGCCTCGCCATTAACATGGGGGGGGACTCCCTGTTCGTCGCGAATTCAGGCGGGACGAGTGTCTCCTTCGTGTCACTCGTTGGGTCTCCCAAGGAGGATTTGGGGCGGCGTTTCGTTACCTATAACAACGCCCTATTTGAAGTGGTCGGAACCCCCGGGCAAAATCCCGCAGATACTCTTCTTGAGGCCCTGTTTTATGATTTCAGTGACCGGCCTCAGTTTATCGCCCAGGATGCCGCCGGCCGTCTTCTCTTTTCGACTCGACCCACCAGCGCCGCCAACACGGGAACCGTCCGGGTGATGACCACCCAGCCAGTGTGGGAAAGACCTGAATCGAACATCATCGTGGTACCGGGAGATCTGGTGCCCGAGTTGATGACAACCTCCATCGTCCATGTCGATAGCGTTGCCTCCGGGTTGAACGGGGGATGTGTCCAAATCTGGGACCATCGTCCGGGCTTCCCCGGGACGGTTGTCACCAGTGAATGTCTTAGCCTGCCCGCGGCTCTTGCGGCAATGGAGGTACACAAGGCGGCAGGGAACTCGGACATCTGGGCTATACTGGACCACAGATGGGAGTTTGAAAGATTGGCCATGAGGGACACCACGTTCGTGGCCGCGTCAGGTAACCGTGAGTGGGTGGCTTTCGGTGAGGGCGGAACGGAGGCGGATGAGGCTGGAAGAATCACCCTTTGGAACTCATCCACTGCGGGGATCCACAGCCGGCTCCTCGTGGCGGACCTGGTGAACAACGCTTCCGAGCGGGTCACCGGCCTGGATCTGAACTACGATGGCTCCCTGGGTGCGGCCACCGGTGATATGGCCTCCTACTACTGGTCCACCGACCTACGCCTTCAGGGATCGGTCACCAAGGACGTATACGGAGGGGCAGGGACAGTCCTGCATCCAAATCTCCCGAGTTTTACCCCGGGCATGGCTTCTTCGGAACAGACCCTGTCCTTCGTCGGGCAAGCGGACTATACGGTGAAGATCCTCGACACGACCCACTTCACGGAAAGAGGAGAGCTCCACATTCGGGATCTGATTGTGGGGCCCCTGAGGGTCGGGCCGCCCCTGCCGACGGACAACAACGGAGCAGGGAGCGTGTGTGCCGGGCCGGACTGCGTGGTCCTGAAGCTCTACGCCATTACCGATGCAGGGGGTGTGGTGGTCGTGGACGTTTATCGCCGCGACATCCTGGACCTCGAATGACCCAATGGAAACTCAGACGCCGAGAACTCAGGGGATCGACATGCGACGTAATTTTTTAGCCGCCCTGGCGCTTACATTCTCCGCCTTTGCCTTTGCCTCTCCGGCTCTTGGCCAGGGGTACAAATCGGCCGCAGGCTTTAGTGGGGGGGTGTTTTTCCCCACGGCCCTGAACGACGGCGCGGTGGGAGCCGGGGAGCTTGTCGAGATGAAGCCCGACCCGACCTTGACCATGAACGCCCATTACGACTACTGGCTGGGTTCCGGGCACCTCGGGCTTCGGGGAACAGCTGGACTTTCCCGAGCCATCCTTCCCTGGACCCAGGGGGACCGGAAGATCCGCGTCTTCGCGATGGACCTGGGATTCCTCCTGAGGCCGATAGCGTCGGCTCCGGGAAAGACCGTCCTTCCGTTCATCAATGGAGGGGTGGGGCTCATCAACTGGGGGATGGGTGACGGCGCCCCGATGTCATACAATCCTGCCGGGGCAAACTATGATGGCGACGAGAATTTCGACTTCATGGCCGCGGTCGGTTTTGGGTTGGACATAGTGAGCCCATGGGAATGGGGTGAAGGTCCCGTGGTCGTCCGGTTGGAGGGCAGGGACTTCATGCAGTTCGATTCGCCCTTTGAGCCCACGGATCCGTCCGATTCGGCCTTCGGCATGATCCATAATTTCTCTGTTGTCCTTGGATTTCACACCGCCCTGGGGTCCCTGGACGGGCGGTAACCCGCTTCGATTTCAACGATCCCGCCGAAGGGCCTCCGGGCTCCTCCCCGTGAAGGGGGGGAGCCCGCCTCTTTTTCAGCTGCCGGGTGGAACCTCTGGGAGGATTCCTGGTACTCGCTCTTATCGCGGCTACTGTCCATTACGGAAAAGGGAATAAAAGAGCATGCGAAGATTAGTTGCCATTCTTCTTCTCGGCCTGGGCGTCGGGGTTTTTGCCCCGAGTTCCACGTTGGCCCAGGAGCCGTCGGATTTCCTTGCCGTGGGCGAAATGGCCCCGGATATCGAAGTTACCGGTGCCACCAGGCACGGTGTATTGGCAGAGGCAATGACGCTCAGCCAGCTACGGGGAGAGACGGTTGTTCTTGCGTTCTTCTTCAAAGTCAGGACGGGTGGCTGAACAGTCCAAATGCAAGCGTACCGTGATCAGTACGCAAGTCTTTTCAGGAACGGGCAGGACGTCGTTCTCCTCGGAATCTCCAGCGACTCTGCGGAAGAATTGGCTTCCTGGGCCAAGGATGAGGACTTCCAGTTCCTGTTTGGGAGTGATCCGGGCTCTTCAGCCTTTGCTGCGTTCGGAGGGGATCCGAGGGACAACGGTATGGTCGGGAGCCGGGCTGTCATCGTAGTCGACCCGGAGGGTCGGGTCGCAGAGGTGATTCCACGATTCAATCAGGTGGACCCGGGGGCCTACAAGCAGCTACAAGAGGCCATCGACCGGGTGACGCCCGAAACAGGTGGCCTTTAAGGGCAGGCATCGCTTTAGAGGGTAGGGGAAGGGGAAGGACCGCTGGAATCCCGTTCCGGCGTATGGGTCGGCATACCGAAGGGCCCGACGGTTCTCAGCCGTCGGGCCCTTCATCATTGGTGGCCCCGGTGGGGCCTTTGGCCACGATTCAAGCCAGCAACTGCGAATCGAGAGCCTTTGGGGGGTCAGAGGGTACTGCGTTCACTCCTCGATCAGCTTCCTTACCGCATCCACCAGTTTCTGATCTCTCCCGGACCCTGTATAGGCGACCTTCCCGGTGCCATCGAGGATGACAACAATGGACGTTCCGGGGATCTCGTAAGCCTTCACGGCCTCCCCTTCTTCATCCCAGAGATAGGGGTATCCGATGCCATGCTCCTCCACATGCCGCTTGACCCTCCGTTGAGACTGGGAAACGGCCACGGCCACTGCCACCACATTGACCTGGGACCCGAACTCGGAGTGAATCTGATCCAGCTCGGGTTGGAGGGCTTCGCAGTTCTCGCACCAGGAGGCCCAGAATTCTATGAGCGTCAGCTTGCCCGCCTCAACAAAATCCAGAATCTGAACCGGGTTCCCATCCAGATCCTCCAGGGCTGCGGCGGGTGCTTCGGTGCCTAAGGGGAGGGAAATGTCCTGGCCGGCGAGGCCGCCGGGAACAAGGAGAATCCCCGTGAGCAAAACCAAGCCTAGGACCGAGGGTCGTATCAAGTCCAGGACTGAATCCCTTCGTGGTGCATCCATCTTCTCTTTCCCAATCATAAGTTGTATCCCGCTTTCAGGATGTAGTACTGAGCCACGGCTATCATCATGATTCCGGCCCCCTTCTTAATCCAAACCATCCACTTCCCCGACCGGGGGAGGAGGGCGATGGATCCCGAGAACAGCCCGACCAGGGCTAGGATTGCCGTCATCCCCAGCGCAAAGGTGAAGAGGTAGAAAAACCCCATGATTCCGGCCTGAGTGGCGGCCACCCAGGTGAGGACCACCGCAAAGGCGGGCGCCCCGCAAGGTGCTGCCACTACGCCGGAGCTGGCTCCCAATAGGAACACTGCGCCATAGGAGCCTCCGCCCTGGGATCCGGCCCAATCCATAAACTGCCTGGGAATGGGAACCGGGATGGCGTCCAACATAAAAAGCGAGAAGAGGAGCAAAAGGTTCCCGACCGCCAGGAGCGCCCACGGGCTCGCGCTCACCGACCCAAAGAGGGTTCCACTCATGCCAGCAAGGAGGCCGAGGAACGCATAGAGAGTTGACATCCCCACCACGTAGGTGAGAGTCAGCCCCAGGGTTCGGCCTTTGGACTGCCCCTGTTTTGAGGTTCCGGAGATCACGGAAACCGTGATCGGGATCATGGGATAGATGCAGGGTGTGAGGCTGGTAAGCAGCCCCGCCACGAACAGGGTGGCCAGGGCAAGGAGGGGGCTTTCGGAGAGGGCTCCGGAAAGCTCGGAGATCTGCCCGAACTGGAGGATCAGGAGTGAAAACATGGTGCTCTTGAAACCCGCCGGGGTGGGAATGAGTTCCGAGGGAGTTTCCAAACTGAAACGAACCTGTAACTTCCCCTTTGAGTTGTCGTCTTCGGGTACCTCATGGGACTGGAGCCTTTGAAACAAGAAATGAGGTCAACGAGTTCTGGAAGTCGAACGTCCTGGCTTCCCGCCCTTATCCGGCTGATCTATTTCCTGGGCCTTCTATACCTGTTCTTCACCAGTATCGAGTTGATGAGCACGGCCTTCAAGATGGCCGGAGCAGGGTTCGCGGCACAGCTCATCAATACGGTAGAGGATCCGGTGTCAGGTCTCATCCTGGGATTTGTAGCCACGGGGATCATACAGAGCTCCTCCACCACGACAACCATTGTTGTAGGGTTGGTAGCCTCCGCGGCCCTTCCCATCCATCTCGCCATTCCCATCATCATGGGCGCGAATATCGGCACGACTACAACGAACACGCTGGTGTCCATGGGCCATGTCACCCGGCCTGCCGAGTTCAAACGAGCCTTTGCGGCGTCCACCGTCCACGACTTCTTCAACGTTCTGGCGGCCCTGACCATCCTCCCCATTGAGATTGCCTTCCATCCTGTCCAGAAGATGGCCGTTTTCCTCGAGGAACGCTTCGCGGAGGTCGGGGGGTTGAGTTTGGCCAGCCCCCTGAAGGCCCTGGTGGGTCCCCCGGCGGAGTTTCTCTCGGGGAAGATCCCCCATACGATCCCGTTGGCCATCATAGCCCTGGCCTTTTTGTTCTTCGCACTCCAGCAGATGATGAAGGTGATGCGGGGTGCGATCCTCCATCGTTTGGAAACCCTCTTCGACCGGGTTCTCTTCAGGAATGATGCGGCCAGCTTCACACTGGGAATGGTTACCACCGCCTCTGTTCAGAGCAGCTCAGCCACGACCTCATTGGTCGTTCCTCTGGCAGGAACCGGGGTTCTGACCCTTCGACAGATCTTTCCCTATACCCTCGGGGCGAACATCGGCACGACCATTACTGCGATCCTGGCTTCTTTTTCCACCGGAAACCCAGCCGCCGTAACCGTGGCCTTTGCACACCTTTCCTTCAATATCCTGGGAATCCTGATCTACTATCCTTTGAAGGCCCTCCCTATCTGGCTTGCGACGAAGGCTGGGGAGCTGGCCTCTCGGTCCAGGAAAAGCTCGGTGGCGGTCATCGGGATCTATGTGGCGTTGATTTTCCTCCCTCTCCTTTACGTGTTCTTGTTCTAGCTGCCTCGGGAGGCATGAAGAACCATGTGGAAACAACTCTTATCCGTTTTTACTGATTGCAGCCTTTGCCAGGAGGCTTTTGACGAAGCCCTCCTCATGCTCAGGACCTCCCATGGCATGCACCGGGATTCGGTGGCGGCTCTTCGAGGCGAGGGGATTCTGGTGGCGGACATCTATGACAGGGATCGTCAGCTCAACAAGTATGAAAGAAGCGTACGGCGGAAAATCCTGACCCACCTTTCTGTTTCTCCAAAAGCCGATCTGAATTCAGGATTGGTCATCACAGCCATTGTCATCGATATCGAGCGGATCGGTGACTATACGAAAAATATCGTCGAGCTTGCTGCCGGTCTTCCGGAAGCTTTCGATGGCGGGGAGTTGAGTGCGGAATTTCTCGATCTCGAGCGGATCGTGGACAAGATGTTCGAGGATCTTATGCCGGCTCTGATCGAGTCGGATGAGGAGTTGGCCCGGGGGATCTTGAGGAGTCACAAGAGTGTGTCGGGAAGGGTGGAGAAAGGGCTTCAACTTCTCCGCTCCGATCAGGTCCTCAGGGGTCAGTCGGGAAAGGCTGTGACGGCCGCTCTCTACCTCAGGTACCTCAAGAGGGTATCGGCCCACCTCAAGAATGTCGCCACATCTGTGGTAAACCCCTTCCATCGGATCGGCTACAAGGAAAAGGGGGCTGAGTCCGGCCTTCCATCGTTCCGGACCCTTGAAGAGGCCGAAATCATGGATGAGATCGAGGAAATGGAGGAGGACGAAAGCAGGGACTGACCCAGGGGGACCAAAGGGCCGTTAGGCCAGGGACCCACACCGGAAGTCGTAGGTCACCCTGACTGAGGCGAGGCTTCTTCGGGGTATGCGTGAGACCTTGCCGATCCCCCGGGGAAGAGGAACGCCACTCCGATCCCCAAGGCCGCCAGGGCCGCCATGACCATGTAAACCTTCCCCAGTCCACCGCTCAGGGCATCGGTCAGGTTGGCCAGGAGTTCTGCCGGAATCTGCCCGCGGGTGTCCGGGTTCAACGCCAGGTTAGGATCAACTCCCTCCACCAGTCTGTCGGCCAGGTGGCCGTTCAGAACAGCACCCAGAGCCGCCACGGAGATTGATCCGCCAATGGTCCTGAAAAACTGAACCGAGCTGGTCGCCACCCCCCGCTGGTGTCTTGGTACGGCGTTCTGGACCGCAAGGAGATAGGGGGTTGAGAGGAATCCCAATCCCAGTCCGAGGAAGAACATGGCCACCATGAGTTGGCCCCTACCCGATTCCGGGCCCGCCGTAGCCAACAAGAGGCATCCAAGAAAAGCCAGGGCCGATCCGGCGAGGATAAATGGGCGGTAACCCTTCCTGGCCACGAACCATCCGGACACGGTGCTGGCGATGGGCCAGCCGATGGACATGGGGGCCAGTGTCATGCCGGCATCGATGGCCGTTCCCCCGATTACACCCTGCGTGAACATGGGCACAAAGGCTGCGGCACAAAAAAGGACGGTTCCCATCATGAACCCCCCCATGCTCGCGGCGGCGATCACCCGGTTTTGGAAGAGTTCAAGGGGGAGCATGGGTTCGGGGGCCCGGGTCTCCTGCCAAAGGAAAAACAGGAGACCTCCTCCAGCCCCCACCATCATGGCCAAGGTTCGAGGATCTCCCCATCCCCAGATCTCCGTCCCTTCCTGCAGGGCCAAAAGAAGAAGGGCGATGGAGGCCGTGAGGCTCAAAGTGCCGAGGATGTCCAGCTTCCGGCGGCTCCGCGTTTCGTCCTCTTCCTTCAGGTACATGTGGAGGAGGATGAGGGAGGCGAAACCGAAAGGAAGGTTCAGGTAGAACACCCAGCGCCAGGAAAGGAGGTCTGTAATCAGACCCCCTGCGGCGGGCCCCACCAGAGATGAAATGGCCCAAACCCCGGAGAAGATTCCCTGAATCCTGCCCCTTTCCTCCAGGGAGTAGATGTCCCCGACGACCGTGATGGCCACCGGGATTACCCCGCCCGCACCCAGACCCTGGATGGCCCGGAAGAGAATCAGCTGAGGAAAGGTCTGGGCGATCCCGCAAAGGGAGGCGCCGAGGATGAACAGAAGGACCGAGATGGTGAAGATTCGGCGACGCCCGAACAAGTCCGCCAGCTTCCCATACATGGGGACAGTGGTGGTGGAGGTCAGCAGGTATGCGCTGAAAACCCAACTGTACCTCGACACTCCTCCTAGCTCGGATACCACCGTAGGCATGGCCGTGCCTACAGCTGTGGCCTCCAGAGCAGCCAGGAACATGGCGAGGGCCAGGGAGGCGGTGACGAGTCTTCTTGGCCGTCCGGGCTCCACGTTTCTCCGACGAAATAAGTTCGCCAACTGGTTGGCGGCGGCCCCTGGGGCCCTTTCGGAAGGAATGATCTTGATGGGGTTGGAGGTAGTGGGCAAGGATTGATGTGATTTGCCGGCGAACCCCCGGTTCCCTATCTCTCGTCATTCCTAATTGTTGAAGCTGGAGGTCCGATTGGTATTCCGTTATTCCGTCCCCCTCGTCCTGGGCCTCCTGGTCTGGTTCATTCCCCCACCGGCGGGGGTTGAACCGGCGGGAATCCACCTGCTGGCCATCTTCGTCGCCACCATCGTGGGGGTCATCTTGAAGCCCCTCCCCATGGGGGCAGTGGCCATGTTGGGCATCACGGCAACCGCGGTTACCAAAACCCTGACCATCACGCAGGCCCTTTCCGGGTTTGGGAACCGGGTGATCTGGCTCATCGTTCTGGCTTTTTTCATCTCAAGGGGGTTCATCAAGACCGGCCTCGGGGCCCGGATCGCCTACCTCTTCATGGCGGCCCTTGGAAAGAAAAGCCTGGGGTTGGGATATGGGCTGGTGGCGACGGACCTCGTCCTGGCGCCGGCCATCCCGTCCAACACGGCCAGGGCCGGGGGCGTGGTCTTTCCCATCCTTCGGTCGGTTGCGGAGGCCTATGGGAGCAGGCCTGACGACGGAACTGCGAAGAAAATGGGGGCCTTCCTTACGGTAGTGGCCTTCCAGGGAACGGTCGTGACCAGCGCCATGTTTCTTACGGCCATGGCAGCAAATCCTCTCGCGGTGGAGCTTGCTTCGGCTCAGGGGGTCCAGGTGAGCTGGTTGGGTTGGGCCGTGGCCGCAATCGTACCGGGGCTAGCGAGCCTGGCGGTAGTTCCATGGGTCCTGTTCCGACTCTTCCCGCCGGAAATTCTGGAGACCCCGGAGGCTCGGACCATGGCGAAGGAACAGCTGGAGAAGCTTGGGCCAACGGGGAAATCCGAGTGGATCATGCTGGCGTGTTTCGGACTCCTCATCGGCCTGTGGGTGCTGGCCGGTCCCCTGGGCGTCCATACGACAACAACGGCCCTCCTCGGTCTGGTGGTCCTTTTGGTGACAGGTGTCTTAACCTGGAATGATGTTCTCACGGAAACCGGGGCGTGGGACACGTTGGTCTGGTTCTCGGCGTTGGTGATGATGGCTTCATTTCTCACCGAGCTGGGCCTGATCCCCTGGTTCAGCGAGGCCGTGGGCGGGCTCTTTGGTGGGATGGGTTGGGTCGGAGCCTTTCTAGGGTTGAGCCTGGTTTACTTCTACTCCCACTATTTCTTTGCCTCCAACACGGCACACGTCAGTGCCATGTATGCTCCCTTTCTGGGCGTTGCTCTCGTGGTGGGAACTCCGCCCCTTCTGGCTGCTCTGGTCCTGGCCTTCTTCAGCAACCTGTTCAGCTCCATGACCCACTACGGAACGGGCCCGGCCCCGGTCCTCTTCGGAGCCGGGTACGTAGAAGTGGCCGACTGGTGGCGGCTGGGATTCATCGTGAGCCTGGTGAACCTGATCATCTGGCTCGGGCTGGGAGGTCTGTGGTGGCGAGTCCTGGGTTTGTGGTAGAAACAGGACCGATCCTCGCCTCAAGAAACTCGAACAGGCTCCTAATCTTCCAGGGCATTCTCAAGGTCTTCCAGAAGATCGTCCAGGTCTTCCAGTCCCACTGAGAACCGAATGAGTCCGTCGGAAATCCCGCTCCGGGCCCTCTCCTCAGGCGGTACGGCCCCGTGTGTAGCCGCGGCAGGTCGGACGATCAGGGACTCAGTTCCTCCCAGGCTGGCGGCATGGGCCGGGAGCGTGACCTTCCCCAGAAATGCGTTGGCGGCATCGACTCCGCCAGAGAGCTCGAAGGAGAGCATTCCCCCGAAGCCGTCGAATAGGCGAGCCGCCCGGGCGTATTGGGCGTGAGCAGGTAGCCCCGGATAGTTCACCTTCGAAACGTTGGGGTGTCCTTCCAGGTACTCGGCGATCCGGTGGGCCGTGTTGTTCTGCTCCCGGACCCTGATCGGAAGGGTTTTCAGGCCCCGCTCCAACAGGAAACAGGCATGGGCATCCAGGACCCCGCCGAGGTGATCCAGGGTGAACTTGACGGTCTCCACATGGGCCTTGGAGCCTGCTACGACCCCGGCGCACACATCGGTGTGACCATTCAGGTATTTGGTGGCGCTCTCCATGACGAGATCCAGGCCTACCTCCGCCGGCCGAAAATTCACTGGGCTGGCGAACGTGTTGTCGATCACCGATACGAGGCCGTGCTCCTCGGCGAACTCCACCACCGCTTCCAGGTCTGCCACCTGGATGAGGGGGTTGGTCAGGCTCTCCACATAGACCATCTGGGTGGTCGGCTGGAGGAGCGCCTCCCAGGAGGAAGGGTCCTGAGGGTCCATGGGGGTGTAGGAGATCCCCATCCGCCGAAGCTCGTGGTTCAGAAGACTGGTGGTCCCTCCATAGAGACAGTCCTGCACCAGGACATGGTCGCCGGTGGAAAGGAAAGCCAGGAGGGTGGCTGAAATCGCCGCCATCCCACTCCCGGTCGCCAGAGCTGCTTCGGTGGATTCCAGGGCAGCGATCCGGTCGGCCAACACGATATGGTTCGGGCTGTTGCTGAGGCGGAGATAGCCGACGTCGTGGTAATCCTCCCCATGATATTCATAGGTGCTGGTTTGGAACACGGGGGTCGTAATGGCGCCTTCCAGCCTGGGGTCGAGGCGACCGGCGTGGATGGCCTTTGTGGACGTGCCGGGTTTGGATGTCATGGGTCCCTGCCCTATGTCTGGAGTCTCGTTGGCCCCACAATCTGCTTTGGGAGCTTCGGCGCCGCCACAGGGTCAATTAAAACAAGTTGGTCCCCAATCTCGTAGTCCTGGTTACGGGGAAGGTACGTTTACGGGAAACGCCCAGTTCTGCAACGAGGTAGGAGGGAAATCCATGTACGACGAATTCGAGAGAGCGGTTACCGGGAAGAATGGCCAGAAGCTCTCGTTCCTGGCCTGGTTCTCTATCGCAATCGGTACGCTTTTCGCTCTCGGGATCGTGGCTGCGGGGCTGGCCGCGGTCAAAATGAAGTCCCAGATCGTTGAGATCGCTCACGTGATCGAGCATCAGATCGAAGCACATCCGACCCTCGCTGCGGAGGCCATGGTCGAGAAGCTCGAGTCCCATTCGTCCCTTCTTTCAATCCCTCCGGAAGATGGAGTAATGATGCTCCAGGACCTCGGGTCGGATTCTCCGGGAGAAGCTTTCATGGAGGAGTTCTTCGGGGGGACCATGGGTCTATTCCCGGATGGGCAAGAAATGATCGGGGACCTGAAGGACCAGGTTCGAGAAGGGATCATGGATTTTAAATCCTCCGATGGCCAAGTCCGCATGGACTTGATCAAGGGGGATGATGGTGGATCCCTCGTCATCGATACCGAAGACGGGCAGGTCCGCTTCGACCTGACGAAGACGGATGACGGAGGATTCCTGGCCATCGATACCGATGAGGGTCAGGTCCGACTCGACCTCGTCAAACGAGATGGTGGCGGCTCCCTCGTAATCAACTCGGAGGATGGACAGGTCCGCTTTGACGTGGAGGGAAGTGAGGACGGTGGGACCATGGTCATTCAGACCGACGATGCCATGATCAGGTTCGGAGCCGGGGACGAAGCGGAGGGAATGCCGGACTGGGTCGAAAGAGTAGATGGCATGCCCTCAGACCCGCAGGGGGTGTACTCCCTCACCTCCTCGGAAGGCTTCATGGGTGCGGTGGCATGGCAGGGTGGCGGGTCCGCCCGGGATATCCTTTCCTTCTACAGAGGTTGGCTGGAGAGTGAAGGGTACGAGCTGAAGGCACAACTCCGGTCTCAGGACGGAGTTGAGGAAGTGAACTCCCTTTGGGCCCGGAACGAAGACTCGGGCCGGGTCGTTTTCCTGGTAGCCGGCCAGGACGAGGGCGCCACCGACGTCCTTCTCGGCTATGGGGAAGCGGTACGGTAGAGCCCCCGAACCCCAGAACGTACCAACCCTCGGCCCCACTGCTTGATCTGGCAGTGGGGCCGAGGGTTTATAGAGGAGGTCCCCGAATTATCGTGGGTCCCGTATGGCTCCAAGGAAGAGGATCGTCCCGCTCAGACGCTCCCGAATGGCCAGTACATAGGGGCGATCAAGCGTGATCCCCGGGCCGGCGGAGGTCACATCTACGGTAACCGAGGTGGCTGCCGCTGCTTCGGTCCCTTCTTCGTCCACCCGCATGTAGGTCTTCTGCCGGACAGCACTGATATGGGCATCGGCGGCGGGGGTCATTCGTGAGAAGTCGGCCTGGAAGGGTGCGAAAGCTGTTTCCATCCCCATGGCCTTTAGAGCGTCGTTGAGGAGCTGGTCCCACTCCAGTTCGAATTTGGGCATCTGGACCATCAAATCCCCAACGGAAAGGTCATCCATCCACCCCTCCCAGGTCCCGTCCGCCAGGGCCGGCAGGAGATCGTCTACGGTCTCTCCGGGGGCGGGGAGGACCACCACCAGGCCGAAGGCTTGGCCTCCGTAGGGGAGCTCAGCTACCTGTCGTCCACCCTCCAGGTAGGCTGATCCGGCCCGCTCGATCTCGCCGGACATCATCGGGACCGTTACCGAAGACCCGTCGTCCCGATGGAAGCTTCCGTCTTGCGTATTTTCCTTTTTGAATTGGGTCGTCCAATCGCCCTTGAAATACACCGTGTTGATGAGAAAGAGGATGTCCGCCGGGTCTATGCCATCGATGATCTCCTCGATCCGGCCATTGGTTTGATCCCGAACCCACTGGTTGATGATGTCTTTGGACCCAGGATCATCGAAGTCCAATTCCTGGACCTCGGCCTGGAAAGAGGTGGTGATGGCGTTGAAATAGGTGCTGGTGAAGGGAAATCCCAGTCTGCTCCATGCAGAGTTTGCGATCCCCACCTCCACTGCCGGGTCCAGATCCAGCAGTAGATCGAGGAGGCCTGCGTAGGACGCGTTGATATCGGTTCGAGCCATCCCCTGGAAGCCTAGTGCAGCCTGCATTTCAGTGAAGGTCTCTCCGTCCGCCCCCTCCAACGCCATGCCCAGGGCCATGGATGCCGAGAGGGGCGAGAGGATGGTGTTGGCGTGATCACCCTCTTTGCGCTCATCGGCCTGCCGGAGCAGTTCGAAACCGAAGGTGTTCGAGCGGGCGATGACAATCTGCTCGGACGGAGTCAAAGCCCGAGGGAGTTCGGTGATGGGATCCGGGGGGCTGGGACCAACAGGATCGTTGCAGGACAGATTAGAACTCAAGAGGAATACCCCCAACAGAAAAACGCCAACTCGGTACATGAGAACCTCACGGCACAGTTTAGGAACAACTCGGACTCTTACTCTTTTAACGTTTCATAACGTTAAAAGCGTACATCAGCTGGAAAATATCCTCGCTGGAGTAAGTCAATTCCCAGTCACCGGTGCGGCGTGCACCGGGAAAGAATGAGCCGTTATACACCGAAGCTTCATTCTTGAGTCTAAGGACCAGCGTATAGGGCTTCGCCATGGTGAAGGGTTGAACCCGATCGAGATTCCCGACCGCCTGTGCCACACCCGCCCGGATCCCCTCCCGGGCCGCCTCCGGGTGCAGACCCAGGGATGCGGCGCCTATGCCCTGTTTCGTGGCGAAGGTCCCCACTCCTTCGAAGAGTTCCTGGACCTGATCGACAACGGCCTGGTCTCCGGCGACAAAAGCCACCGGCACTCCGAAGTGTCCGGCCATGAGGGCGTTGAACCCGGCTTCGGGTAAACTACGGCCGTTGATGGCGAAATCGGTGACGTTCCCGGTACTGGTATGGTCGATGATGGCGTCCGCCGTCCCGGCCCGGGCGTGGTATCCAATGAAGACCACGGCATCGAAGGTTTCGTCGAACCCTTCCATCATCACCATGGGCCCGCCGGACCAATCCCGAATAAGCTTCGCTCTGGGATCGAGAAGGTCCGGAAGGATGTTTCGTGCCGATCCGTGAGAGTCTCTGACCACCACTTCGGTGGCTCCGGCGTCGAAAGCCCCCAGCACCGCCGCGTTTGCCTCCAGAGACATGATCCGGCGGAAATAGCCGTAGTCGGGTCCCGCACTGGAGCACTCTTCCGAGGTCACTACGCCCGAAATGCCTTCCATATCAACCGAGATGAAGACCTTCAAACCTTCCTGTGAGAGGGCCGAAGAGGGGAGAAGGACGAGCAACAGGAGGGAGAAGGGAAGGATATGGATTCTCATGATTTACCCCCACGGGGACAGGTTGGAAAGAAATGCTCCAAGGCGAACGAGGATCCTGGGTGATCCAGCACCGTTACCCGACTGTGGGCATATGCCTGCGGGTGAAAACCCACGTACCCAAAGCAAAGAAACCGACGGTAAGAAGGGCCATAGCCCCAAGTTCATACACGATATCTCCCAGCCCGGCATCATAGCTCAGCACCCGGTTGAGAGCGGAGATGGCATGGGTGGTGGGCAGGACTTCGTTCAACTCCACTACCCGGTCCCCCAAATCGAAGAGGGGGACCCCTGGCAGTGGGAACATGCCCCCCGAAAAGAACATGAGGATGAAGAAGGGAAAGCAGCCCACGGTGACCAGATCGAACACGCTTCGAAGAAATGCCGCCACCAACACACTGAACCCCATGACCGAGAGGCTGGTCAGCCCCCCGACCAGAAAGAGGGTGAGAAGGGACCCATCCGTTCGATACCCCACCGCCAGGGCCGTCAGATAGGTAAGAGTGAGGGCCAGAGTCCCCACCAACAGCTGGGTGACGCTCACGGCTGAAAGCCACTCCAGCACCGTCATGTTGGAAAGCCGAAGGCGAATGATCGTGCCCTTGTCCTTTTCCCTGATCATGGCTCCTGCGGCGGTAAACATGAGCATCATCAGGGCAAGGATGAGGAGTCCGGGAACGAAGAGATCGAACTCACTCAAGGTCGCTGTATTTGAAACTGTCTCAGGACTGAGGAGGGCCGGGCTCTGGAGGCCCGAAGCAAATTCCACGAACCCCATGGTGGTCATGTCGGCCCACACCGCGGCCATGATATAGTCCGGGTTGGCCGGGTCCCCTCGACTCCTCACCAGGACCGGATCGAGACGCTCGTCCAGCTGTCGGGTAAGGATGGCCTTGGAGAAGCCCTCTGGGATGAAGAGGGCCAAATCCACCTGCCGTCTCTCGAGAAGATCTTCGACTTCCGACCCTTCCGAGACTCGAATCCGAAGAACAGCCTCCCCCTCCGGGGCCCGGACGGCCCTCAGAGCCTCGATCAGGCCATCCCCGAAATTCACCATCTCTCCCGAGGCGGTCACCCCGCCCTGGTCTGCGTTGACCACCGCCACCGGATACGTCGGGGTGGTGTGGCCCAGGTAGGCGTACATCAGGAGGACAAAGAAGGGCGCGAAGGTCAGCGTCATGCTGAGCATCTTCCAGTCGCGGAAGGTCTCCAGCATCTCTTTCCGGAAGAGGGAGATCAGGCGGGAGCCTTTGGGGGCGTTCATTCCCTGAGGCCCCTTCCGGTTAGGGACACGAAGACGTCCTCCAGAGTCGGCTTCCTCAGGGTGACATCCCTCACCCGGATCCCTGTTTTCTGGAGACTTTGAAACAGCTCAGGAACCCGGTCGTGCAACGCCGTCCCCGTCAGTCGGAGGGTTCCAGGCAGACTCTCCAGGGACTGTAGTTCGTTGGACATTCCCTGCAGAAGATCGTCGATTCCACCGCCCCCCTCTTCGATGGTCAACTCCAGGATGTCCCCTCCGGAATGGTCGTCCTTCAGATTGGCCGGAGTGTCCAGAACCAGGAGTTCCCCATGGTCGATTATGCCGATCCGCGTGGCGAGGCGGTCCGCCTCATCCATCTCGTGAGTGGTCAGAAGAACGGTTTTTTCCGTCGCCAGGGACTGGATGTATTCGCGAACCAGGACCCTGCTTTGGGGGTCCAACCCGGCCTGGGGTTCGTCCAGAATCAAGAGCTCCGGATCGTGGACCAGGGCCAGGGCGAGATTCAACCTTCGCTTCATACCCCCGGAGAGGGTTCCGGCCAGCCGGTCCTGTTTCTGTGACAATCCCAGGATGTCCAGAAGTTCCAAAGACCGGCTTCGGGCGGGTTGGTATCCCATGTCGTACTGAGTCCCCAGAAAAACCAGTTGCTCCAGGCAAGTGAGGGTTTCCCAGATGACCAGTTCCTGGGGACAGAAGCCAATCCTTCGGCGGAAGGATCGGGGATGCTCCTGAAGAAGGGTGCCGGCCAGGCGGATTTCCCCCCCATCCGGTCGAAGAAGGCCTGAGATCATTCGGATCGTAGTGGTCTTTCCAGCCCCGTTCGGACCCAGAAAACCAAAGACCTCGCCCTGGAAAACATCCAGGGAAAGGTCCCGGACAGCTTCCAGATCTCCGAAGGATTTTCGAAGTCTGGACAGGCTCAGAATGACGTCTCGGTCGGCCGACGGCATGGTGGGATATCCCGTTCCCTGGAGGGGAGGTCTATTGCCCTTCCGGACCTCCCGGGCCGCGAATCTACCGAAAGGTGGTGAGGGGATCCCAATCCCGCCAGGGAACCGGATTACGCCTGCCCGATGGGTAGGGAGATGGCCATGCCGGTGGGGAGGGAAGTAGGCCAAAGGGTTGTCGGGAGGGTGGGGTTGGGTTTCATTTTTCTGCTCCGGCCCTACTCGACCCCATCTCTCAGGAGTGCCCCATGGCTTCCGGCGAACCCCAGCCTTCCGGCGAACCGAACGTCCACCCTCTCGCCACTCCGGTTTCGGTGGGATCCCTCCTGGACTACCAGGATGGGTCTGTAGTGAGCCGCACTCTGATCAAGAAACCGACTGGGACACTGACTCTATTCGCCTTCGACCAGGGAGAGGGGTTGAGTGAGCACTCCACACCCCACGATGCAGTCGTGGAGGTTCTGGATGGCACAGTGGAAGTCACCATCGCCGGTGAGCCCCATAGGGTTTCGGCCGGGGAGGGGCTTCTCCTTCCGGCCAGCATTCCGCATGGCCTCACCGCCGTCACCGCGTTCAAGATGCTCCTGATCATGATCAGGGAACCGGCCTAGCCCCCGGGAAGAATCATCCCAGGGGCCGGGTCCCAATAGATCCGTCTAGAAGGGTGCGGAGGCTCTAGCTCCAGTCCAGCAATCGTTGTTGACCCTCGAGAGCCCGGATCTCGGTGACGTCCTGGGTGACTTCAAGGCAGCCCAGGTACTCCTGAGAGGCGTTCCGTACCGCGAAGTATCGTATGTGAATGAACTTTCCTTGCATCTGGATCCAGAATTCGGCGACGTCTCTTTCTCCTTCGGCGAACTTCCTGAGGATCTCCTTGACCATATGGACGCTTTTGGGTGGATGGCAGTTTTCCACATGCCTTCCAATGGCTCCCGGAGTTCGTGGGAAGAGGCGCTCTTCGGTTTCCGAGTAGTAACGAACGAACCCGCCCGGATCGACGAAGGAGATTTCTATAGGCAGATGCCTCAGCATCATATCCACCTGTTCGATGCTGAGCCGCCCGGTACCGAGATCTACATAAACACCGTCGGATGCCTCCGGAAGGGGGGCTGTGGGTGCGGCTGAGACGATGGGCAGACCGATGGCTCCGGCCGG
>CAYOVN010000056.1:0-18921 GCA_964407425.1 uncultured Gemmatimonadaceae bacterium | reverse complement strand
CCCCGGTAGAGGTTCATGACCTCATCCGTCACCACCTGAACCTCCACCTCCTCCAGAGGCGCTTCGCCGGCAGCTTGGGGGGCACCGAACCGGGAGAAGCTCTTGGCGATAGCTGCCAGGTGGTCGATCTCCCTGAGGATCACCCCTACGTTCCTACCGAGAATGTCACCAAAGTCCGGGCGACGGTCTTCCCAGGCCCGCTCAAGGTGCTGGACACTCAATTTAATGGGGGTCAGAGGGTTTTTGACTTCATGGGCCACTTGCTGGGCCATCTCACCCCAGGCCAGAATCCGCTCGGCCCGAAGCTCATCCGTCACGTCCTCCAGGCTGAAGACGGCCCCGCCCAGGGGGCCCTCTCCGGTTACCCTGCGAGCTCGAACCCGGATCCGCCGTTTCCCCATCTGGAACTCGGTATTCGCCTCCCGGATTCCATCCCGGAAGTAGAGGTCCACCCACTGGACCAGTTCCCTCGCCTCTCCGTCCCCCCCGGGAAGGGAGTCTCCCACCGTCACTTCTTCCTTGAGGAGGGACTCGGCCCGGGGATTCGCCAGGGTGACCCGCCCCGATGCGTCCAAGGCCACGACCCCGGTCGCCGCTTCTTCCATGATAGCCTGGGTCCGGCGGGTCGTCCGGAGGAGGGCCCGCCGGGCTCGACGGATTCGAAGAACCATCCGGTTGAAGGCTCCGAAAACGGCACCGAACTCGTCTCTCCGGTCAGTAGGCAGTCGCACCCTCAGATTCCCTGATCCGACCCTCTCAGAGGCGATTTGAAGCGTCTCGATGGGTCGGGTAAGGGTTCGCCCCACCAGGAAGGCCAAGGCGAGAGAGAGGACAGCTCCCAGGATGATGGCGAATCCCAACAGATCCGTCATTTCCTGCCTACGAAGGGCGGTAGCGCCCGCCTCCACCGGAACGGGTGTAGCCAGGATGTCACCGTCGGGAAGGCGGCGATAGGCCATGACGTAATCCCACCGGGCCAGAGAGGCCAGACGCGTCCCCCGAACCTCGGCACGCTCTTCGAGATCCCGGTAGAGGTCTTCGGGAACCCAACCCTCGTACAGCCCCAACTCCACCAACTCCTCGGCGGATCCTTCGATGAGCTCGCCGTTTCTGTACTCCAGAAGGTCCGCACCCACCTCCTGGGCCAGAATCTCCATCTGGCCCGCCACATCCAGGTAACCGCTGGCCCCGTCATCCACCAACCGCTCAGCCAGGGCCGAAGCCGTTCTTTCGGCTGCCCTCGACAGAGTCCTGAAAGCAAGGGTCCCGAAAATGGCGATGGAGAGGATAAAAAATCCAAAGAGAGCCAGTGTGACCCGCGCTCTGAACGTGCCAAGGACTCTTATGACTTCCCCGACCTCGACCTCACGGCCCCGAGCCATGGTCCTCCCTACACCCCAAACCGCGAGGAGGAGCAGGAGGTTCAGGAGCAGGGCGATGGTGCCACGGGCGACCATATGAAGGGTCGTGGGAAGAGGCACGGTCTGGCGGGCCAGGTACCACCCCCCAGGAAATCGCAACGGCGTGCTCCCCCTCCACCCGTCCGCCCTCCGCTCCCATACCACTGGTCCGCCGGAAACCGGGGGCTCGCCGGCCGAATTCGGAGACCCAGTGGCTGGGTCAGGAGTCTCGCCGCCGGAATCCGGGTTCTCCGGGGACGGGACCGGCAGGAGGTTGAGGGGTCCGAGACCGGGCTGACCCATGGCGGCGAAAATGGGCCCCAGGGCAGAGGCTAGAGAGGTGGAGCCTCTTGGAGGAATGCAGGCGGAAAGGACCCAATCCCCATCCAGAGGCACAAGAAGAACGTACCTGGCATCCGCCAGCCCCAATAAGCGGACCAGGGGTCGATCCTCCGCCCGGACCTCCTCAAGAAAATTCCCCACTTCCTCCGGACGGCGCCCGAAGACTCCCATGGAGAGGTTCTCCTGAGGGAGGTTTGCCGGGGACCAGAGGGTGATCCACATGGGCATGGGGTCTTCGTTATCCCCCGTGGACGCCCAGATCTCGTAGAGGAGTTCCACCGGGTTGGCGATGAGTCGATCCAGCGAGTCCGCCGTCTCAGCCATCTCGTACAGCCGGAACTCGAGGTAAGGATCCACGTCGGGGCCGAGGTCTCCCAACTGGTCCTCGGCCTCGGCCATTCGGGCCTGGACCTGAGAGCCCCATGCGGCCGGAATCGCGGCGGTAGCCCCCAGGATCCCAGCCATAGCCCACATGATCGCTCGCCTACTTCGGCCAAACCCCTGAAGGCTCCGGGCGAAGGGATATGCGGCGAAAGCCCAGGCACCATAAGCCCAGAACGGAGTCCCCGGCCCTACCGCAGCCCAGACACCCAACCCCAGAGCAAGGGCCAGGGAGACGAGGACGCCGCCTGCCAACCATGCGGGGCGGGCCTCCCCGTTTCCTGGAGCCCCTAAGAGGGAGAGGCAACCAAAGGCGCCCACGGAAAGAAGGAGAGCGAGGGTCACCTGGTACGGAAGGAACCCGCTCAAGCCTCCGGAAAGGAGCGCTGCCGATGGGCCCAGTCGGAAAAACCCCTCCAGGACGGGGAAAGCCAAGGCAAGGAGGCCTGCGCAGGCCAGCGGTCCGAAGCGCTTGGATCCGGAAAGGGGGAAGAGGCCTGCCAGGATTCCAAGAGCAAGAAGGAGGACCAACACCTGCCCCAGGGTCCCCCCTGGGACCCCAGGAAGGAGAAACTGTGCGGGTGAGGTGAGGGCCACCACGGGCCAGATCTCCCGGGCCGGCAGGAGGAGGGCCAGGAGAAGGAGGGTTGAGGCGGCTCCGGCCCGGTGGCCGGAGAGTCCCCTGCCCCCAACAGCCAGGAACCCCCATGCCATCAGGGCAAGAAGTGAGACCAAACGAATCCAGAGGGCCGTTCGGGGACCCCAGAGATGGTCCGGCTCCCATTCGGCCATCTCCACGCTCAGCAGGGGCTCCCCTGCCCACCATAGATCCCAAACCGCTGTGCCCTCGACCCTCTGCGGGGGCAAAATCCTGATGGGGATCCCCGTATCCCGGTGAAATCGGGAGGCAAATCCCGACTCCGGGAGCCCGGCTGGAAGGTTCGCCTGCAGGAGGACGGCAGCCACCGCCGTTCCGTCCCCGTCGGGAGCGGTGGCGGTGAAGTAGAGGTACCGGAAGAGGGGACCTCCGGCAAAGGCGTAGGGCGTTTCCGCCCGCCGGATCTCACCAGGCATCTTCCCCCTGTGAACCCCTACCCACCCTAGGGGCCGACCCTCCCCGGAGTAGATGGCCAGAGCGGAAACACTCCATTTGCGGCGGATACGGGACAGCTTCTCCTGGAGGTCCTCAGCCCCGGGATCCGTCAGGAGGAGTCTGGTTTCCTGCACAGCCTGGTCACCGGCTTCCAGGACTGCCTCGAACCGCTTGGTGAGGTCCTCCGAGACCTGATCCTGCCGATCCGCCTGTTGCTCCTGATCGCCAGCGGAAGAAGTCCGCAACTGGCCCTGGGCCGAAAAGCCCAATACTGTCCCTGCCAGGATCAGTGAAGCGGCCAGGGCGTGGGCTCGTCTTACCGGCTTTTGAGCCCTGATCGAGACCAGGACCAACCCGACCGAAACGAGAAGCCACCAGGGGGAAAGCCAGCGGGCCCAGGCTGCCAGGGCCACGGCCCCTCCCCAGAGGAAATGCCATGAGTAGTGAACCGTGCCCCCGGGCGGGGGGAGAGGCTGGGAAGCACCAGATTCGGTCATGGTTTCTGGAAGATCTCCCATGGCCCGAAGTGGGAAGGGCTTTGGCCCGGGATCCCCGCTTGATCCTTCCGGTGGGGGCCCTTATCCAACACGGACCCCACTTGCCACTGGGTGCCAACACCCTGATCGCAGAGCGGGTGGCAGCGGAAGTTGCCCGGGAATCCCGGATCCTGTTGGCTCCGACGTATCGTTATGGAGTATGGAGCTCCGGAAAGGAGAGCTACGCCGGGTCTGCCGGAGTCCGCCGCAAAACTCTGCACCGGGCTATCAACGATCTCCTGGCGAAATGGGACGATCACGGGTTTCAAGAGTTCTTCATCCTGACCGCCTACCAGCATGAACCTCATTTGGACGCCCTTCTTCTGGCCATGGCCTCCTTCGCCTCCACGACGGTGGTCAACCTCTATTCCATTGATGCCGGCGATCTCCTTGATGCGTCCCCCCTCACCGAGCATGGCGGTGAGTTGGAGACATCCCTCATGCTGCACCTGGCCCCCCATTTGGTCCGCCTGGACCAGGCCGTCGATGTGGAGGCAGACCCCAAGACCTACCGAAGATATGCCCAGGGAAGAGTCGCCACACCCCCGCCGGGTTCCAGGGGAACCCTGGGCTTCCCTTCCCGGGCCTCCGCCGAAAAAGGAGAAGCCGTCTTTAGACGATACGTCGAATCGCTCAAGGAGATCCTTTCCGAAGAACCATCCTGACCGGATCCGTGTATATATTTAAGCGGAAATCGAATTGGAATTTCGGATAAAGAGTGAAAGAAAATGACCTATCGGCGATTTGCAGCCCTCTTTCTTTTCCTTGTTCTGGGACCCTCCCTGTCGGCTGGCCAGAACATCTCAGTCGATGAGGGCGCCTTCCGTATCTATGTGAACGGGGAGGCCATCGGGAGAGAGGAGTTCTCGATCCGCCAGACCGGACCGAGGGCCCAGCAGAGGCATATCCTCTATGGAAATGTGGAGTTGGACCTGCCTCAGGGTATAGTCACCCTTTCGCCGGCCATGGATGCGTCGGGCAGCCCGTTGGCTGTATCCGATTACCAGATCAAGGTTGCCGGAGCGGAGACTACGGACATCTTCATCACGGTCTCCGGGAAACGATTCCTTGCACGGAGCGTCTCGGCCGCCGGTGAGCAACTCAGGGAATTCCGCGCCGGTTCCGGGTCCGTTCTCCTGGATGAAGGAATCGTCCACCACCACTTTCTCCTGTCACCCTTCCTGGAATCGGAGGGGGCCGTGTCCCTCACCGTTTTCATCCCGAGAGCAGAGGCCCAGCAACGGATGACCCTCTCTCTGGTCGGTGAGGAGGAGGTCCGGGTGGGCGGAGTGTTGGTTTCCGGGGCCCGTCGATTCCATCTCGAGGGCGGAGAATATTCCAGAGATATCTGGTTCGATGAGCAGGGCCGGATCCTCAGGTTGGAGATTCCCGCCCAGGGATTCGTGGCTGAACGGGAGAACCTGGGCTGACCCTCCAAACATCCTCTCCAAATCCAATCTCCATCCTATGAAGAGTCTGGCCCGGGATTACGTATGATCCCTGAGCGGAGACGTTCGATTGATACCGTTTCTTATGAAACCGTTATTTATGAAACCGTGGCCCATGGAAGACCGTAGAGTCCTCGACCGAATACCACACCGTCCCTCCGCTCCCAGGAGTGCCGCCGTGAAGAGCCACCCAAGACTCAGGGCGCTTTGGGCGACCCTGTTTCTGTTCTTGACCGGGGTGTCCCCCCTTCTCGCCCAGGAGCAGATCCCCGCCTCCCTTTCTTTGGATGAGGCTCTTGGGATCGCCCAAAGAAACAGCCCCCTCCTTCAGGCCGACCTCAACAACACAGAGGTCGCCGACTGGAATATCAAAGCCGCTTATGGGGCGTTGTTACCGGGGGCAAGTGCGGGTACGAGTTTCTCCTGGCAGGGGTCCGGGGAGCAGAGGTTCGGGAGTGTCACCCTTTCCGAGCTGGGTTTCGGGAACCAGCCTTCCTACCTCTTCTCGTCATACAACATCGGCCTGTCGTACACCATCGATGGTCGGGTTCTTCTGGCTCTCCCTCAGGCCAAGGCCGACCGGAGGGTCCAGGAGGCTCAGGGGGAAGTCAGCGTCGCCCAGACCGTATTCCTGGTGACCCGAGCCTATCTGGAGGTGCTTCGGCAGGAGGAGGCACTGGCGGTGGCCCGTCAGGAGTTGGAGCGAGCCGAGGGCAATCTGCGATTGGCCCAGGGGCAGGTGTTGGTCGGATCGGGAACCCCTTTGGATTCCCGGCAAGCCGAAGTGGCCGTGGGGCGATCCCGGGTTTCGGTCCTGGTGAGCGAAAATGCCGTTCGGACCGGGAAATTTCGCCTGACCCAACAGATGGGGCTGGACCCCCAGGACGGATTCGAACTCTTATCCCGCTTCGACCTGGCGGAACCCCTTTGGGAGGAAGATGGACTCATTTCCCTTGCTCTTGAAATGAACCCATCTCTGAGAGGGCTCCGGGAAACCCAGAAGGTCCAGGAGTATTCGGTAAAAATGGCGAGGTCGGCCTACCTTCCGACTCTTTCCTTCTCGGCAGGAACCAGCGGATTCGCCAGGGAAGCGTCGGATCCGAATTTCCTGGTCGCCCAAGCAAACGGCTCTTCTCTTGGACGGATCGCCAGTTGTGAGGCAACCAATGATCTCTACAGCAGGCTGGCCGACCCCCTTCCGCCCAGCGATTGCTCTCGGTTTCTCTTCACAGAGGCGCAACGCCAGGCTGTCGTGAATCAAAACGATGTCTTCCCCTTCGACTATACGCGGAATCCCGCCTCGGCCTCCTTCTCGATCAGCCTCCCGATTTTCTCGGGACGGCGGCGTGGGAGGGATGTGGCCCAGGCCCGGATCGCTGAGAAGGATCTTCAGTACCAGGTGAGGAATTCGGAGCTGGCCCTGAAGGCAGACATCGCCAGCGGCCTCGCCACCCTCAGAACCGCGTATGAGGCGGCCCTCATCGAGGACGAGAACCAGGTGTGGGCCGACGAACAGCTCCGCTTGGCCCAGGAGCGATACCGGCTGGGCCTGGCTACTTTCCTGGAGTTGGTGGAAGCTGAAACCGTGAAAGCCGGGGCGGACAGAGACAGAATTGCCGCCATCTTCGCCTACCACGATGCCCTGGCAAGCTTGGAAAGTGTCATCGGTACACCCCTACGGACCCCGTAAAGCGATCTAGAAAGGCATAGATCCATGAGTTCACGCCGAAAAATCTTCATCGGCATCGCGGTAGTACTCGTCCTGGGCTCGGCTGTCGCCATGAGCGTCATCCAGGGAGGAAGCGGGAGGGGTCTTCCAGTCCGGATGGAAGAGGTGGCGACCCGGGACCTGGTGGCGACCGTCACCGTGAGCGGGAACGTTCGGGCTCGGAGAGCCGTAGATATCAGCGCCGACGTCATGGGGCGTATCATCGAACTGAACGTAGAAGAGGGAGACGATGTGACGGAGGGAGAAATCCTCCTTCGCATCGATCCCAGCCAGTTGGAAGCCGCTGTCTCCCGGTCTCAAGCCTCTCTGAGCCAGGCCCAGGCGCAAGCCGCCCAGCAGCGGGCGAACCGCCTGAGGTCCTACCGGGACAACGACAGGTTCGCCGGGCTCTGGGCCAGCGACTCGACCTTGGTGAGCCGACAACAGGTGGAGGACGCTGCCACGAACCTGGAGGTGGCCGAGGCACTTTTCGAAGCTTCCCAGTTCGGGGTTTCCCAGGCCGAAGCATCCCTGGAGGAGACTCTGGACCGACTTTCCAAGACCATCATCAAGGCACCTATGTCCGGGAAGGTGACCCGTTTGAACGTGGAGGCCGGTGAGACGGTGGTTATCGGAACCATGAACAACGCCGGGAGCCTGATTCTCACCATCAGCGACCTCTCCGTCCTGGAAACCGTCATGGAGGTGGACGAGACGGATGTTCCGGAGATCTCTCTGGGGGACAGCGCGGTCGTGGAGTTGGATGCTTTTCCGGACCGGGTCTTCACGGGCCGGGTCACCGAGATAGGGAACAGTGCCATTCGTCCTCCTTCCCAGACGGCAGGGACGGGTCAAACGGCCGCCATCGACTTCGAGGTCGTCCTCACCCTCGACGATCCGGGTATTCAACTCCGTCCCGACCTTTCCGCCACTGCCGACATTGTCACGGCCGTACGGGAGGACGTGCCTTCCATTCCCATTATCTCACTCACGGTGAGAGAGCCGGAAGCCGTGGGAGAGGAAGACCAGGCGGCGCCTTCGGCGCCCGCCGCCGACCAGGCCGAGGGAAGGTCCCGGGGCCCGGTGGCCAAAAGCCAGGAGACCCAGGATATCGAGGGAGTCTTTGTTGTCAGGGAGGGAGTCGCCTACTTCACACCGGTTGAAGTCGGGATCACGGGACAGGAATACTTCGAGGTCATCTCCGGGATCCAGGTCGGGGACACCGTGGTCTCAGGCCCCTACCAGCTGATCAGAGAACTCAAGAATGAGGACCCGGTCCAGCTCCTGGAAGAAGGAACCGATGGGGAAGGCGGAGGGGGATCCGTATCCTTCACATGAGTTCCATCCTCCCCCTCCCCGCCTCTGAGGCCAGGGATCGCCGACCATGAACATTTGGGAGGGCGTGGGCCTGGCTCTGACTCAGATCAGAACGGAGAAACTGAAGAGCTTCTTCTCCGTTTTGGGCGTGATTATCGGCGTGATGTTCCTCCTGGTGGTCGTCAGTGTTGTGGAGGGGATGGACCGTTACATCAAAGAGGACTTCGCCAGCCAGATCTTCGGGATCAACACCATCACTGTCGGCCGAGCGCCGTCGGTGCAGATCACATCAGACGCCCAGGCCATGAGGCGGTGGGCCCGCCGACCACGCCTTACGCATGAGGACGCTGAAGTCATCCGGGCCGACCTCACCACCCCGGCCAGGGTATCCGTAGAGAGCAACGGAGGCGGCACCGTAGAGGGAGACAACGGGAACAAGGTCGAGAACGTGATGATCTCGGCCGGCCCCCCCGAGTTGCTGGAGATACGAAATCTGGTAGTGGAAAAGGGGCGCGCCTTTTCCCACCTGGAGGCTGAACGGGGCGTCGCGGTCGTCATCCTGGGCATCGGTGTGGCAGACGCCCTCTTCCCGGGGCTGGACCCACTGGGAAGATCCGTGAGAATCAGAGGATTTCCCTACCGGGTGGTGGGCGTCCTTGAGGAGCAGGGGTCCCTCTTCGGGTTTTCCCTGGACAACCGGGTCATCGCCCCGGCCCTCTCTCCAATTCAGAACGTGGTCAGTCCTCGGGGTTTCGTGGACAATATCCTCGTCCAGACCATGGAACCGGATGATATCCAGCCGGCAAAGATGGAGATCGAGGCGATCCTCCGGACCAAAAATGGCCTCCGACCTTCGGACCCCAACACGTTCGAGTTGGAAACTGCTGAAGAATCCCTGGGTTTCTGGGACACCATTTCCAGAATCCTGTTTATGGCCCTCCCTGGTCTGGTGGGAATTTCTTTGGTGGTCGGGGGCATCGTCATCATGAACATCATGCTGGTCTCGGTCATGCAGCGAACACGGGAAATCGGGGTCAGAAAGGCCGTCGGGGCCCGGCGAAGGGATATCGTTGTTCAGGTACTCATCGAATCGGCGACACTCTCGGGCGTCGGGGCCATCATCGGTGTTCTGGTTGGCGTCGGCCTGGCCTGGATGGTGGCTGCCCTTTCCCCCATGCCGGCTGCCGTGGCTCCTAAATGGGTTTCATTGGGTGTGTTCCTGGGTGTGGCCGTTGGAATGATTGCTGGTGTCTACCCCGCAGCCCGGGCCGCGAAGCTGGATCCGGTGGACGCCCTCCGATATGAGTAACTTACCTCCCCCCACCGGCGGCCCATTGGCGAACCTGGACGAGGGAGTCCGGATCGCTCTGTCGGCCATCCGGGCCAATGCCATCCGGGCGAGTCTAACCATCCTGGGGGTAGCCATCGGGGTAGCGGTAGTGGTTACCATGGCGGCACTCATCACCGGGATCCGGTCCAGCGTCCTGGAGGCCTTTGAATCGGCGGGGCCGGAGAACCTTATCGTTACCCGGTTCGACATGACGAGTGTCCGGATCACCACCGACGGATCGGGCCGCCCCCCTTGGTGGAACAAGCCCAAGATCACACCCCTCGAAGCGGAACGGATCGGGCGCCTTTCGGCTGTGAAGGATGCGGTGGTCGACTTCGACATGTCCCTATCCATCTCCTATGAGGGTCACCGGGTCAGGGGTGTCCAGGCCAGCGGCAACAGCGCCGGGTGGACCGGATACACCATGGGAGACTTCACAGCGGGGAGGAACTTCATCCAGACGGAGGTGGATCAGGCCCGGGGAGTCCTGGTCATCTCCCAGGCCCTGGCGGAAGAGCTCTTCGGCTCCAGGGATCCCATAGGAAAGAGGGTCCGCGTATCATCGGGCCGCAGGGGCGTCAACGCCCAGTTCACCGTAGTGGGGGTCTTCGACATAGGGGACAGCGTCTTTTCGGACCTGGTCCAACACTTCGCCGTTGTGCCTTTCACGGCGGCCCTGAAGCGGCTGAAAGCCGACGACATGTTCTTCCAGGTTCTGGTGGTCCCTGAGGATGGGGCCTCCACCGCTTTGGTCCAGGACCAGATTATCGGCCTCCTAAGGACTCACCGAGGCCTGGGACCCCAGGAAGAGAACAATTTCGCCCTCCTCCGCTCCGACCAGCTCGTTGAGATGTTCAACCAGCTGACGGGGGTCTTCTTCATCGTGATGTTGGCCCTCTCGTCGGTGGGGCTGATGGTGGGGGGAGTAGGCGTCATCGGGATCATGCTCATCTCCGTTACGGAGCGGACCCGGGAGATCGGGATCCGAAAAGCGGTGGGTGCTACCCGTAGAGAGATCCTCTGGCAGTTCCTTGTGGAAGCCGGGGTCCTCACCTTCATCGGAGGTGCCATTGGGCTGATCATCGGCGCCCTGGCCTCCGAAGCCGTGGAACGGGCCACGCCAATTCCGGCCACCATTCCCCTCTGGTCGGTACTGGCAGCTCTTGCCATGGCTCTCTTTACCGGTATGCTTTTCGGGTTGCTCCCTGCTATGAAGGCCTCCAGACTGGACCCGGTGGAGGCCCTTCGGTACGAGTGAGCCCGTCTTCTAATCCGTATCCACAACCTCTGAAAAAACCCTTATGGAACCTCTGGACGTATTGGCCGTCGTGGCCCACCCCGATGATGCGGAACTCATCTGTGGCGGGTCCCTGCTCAGAAGCAGGGACCGTGGAGAACGAACGGGAATCCTTGACCTGACCCGGGGGGAAATGGGAAGCCAGGGATCGCCGGAGATTCGTGCCGCCGAAGCTCAGGCCGCTGGCGAGGTGCTGGGGCTGGATGTCAGGCGGAATGCCGCGCTCCCCGACGCCCGCCTCCGAAACACCCAGGAAGCAAGGGAAACGGTGGTCCAGATCCTCAGGGATCTCAGGCCCCGGACGGTCATCACCCACTGGATCGAGGGCCGGCATCCGGACCATAGGGCTGCTGCGGAGCTGGTCTACGACTCCGCTTTCCTGGCGGGATTGAGAAACTACCCGGCGGCGGGAGACCCCTTCAGGCCTCTGAAGGTCATCCATGCTCTTTCTTTCAGGGAGGAGCCTACGAAGCCCACCTTCGTGGTCAACATCACGGATCAAATGGAAAGAAAGCTGGACGCCATCTCAGCCTACGGATCCCAGTTCGGGCAAGCCGTCCAGGCTGGAGAGGTCTTCCCGGGCGGGGGCCGGGCCCTGGTGGATCAGATCAGGGCCCACGCGGCCCGGGTGGGCTCTATGATCCGGGTTGAATACGGAGAGGCTTTCTGGACTCGTGAAACGGTGGAGGTGCCCACCCTAGGCTCCCTGTCCGTTTCCACCTTTTAGGGGCCTTTCTGTGTCCCGTATCCTGGTCGCCATGTCCGGAGGGGTGGACTCCTCCGTCGCAGCGGCTCTTCTGGTCGAGGCGGGCCATGACGTGGTGGGGGCGACCCTCAGGACCTTCTGTTACACGGAGGGCCCCTCCCACGCCAAGAACTGCTGCGGCCTCGAAGGTGTGATCGATGCCCGGAGTGTGGCCGAGACGCTCGATATCCCCCATTCGGTCTTCGACGTGGAGGAGGATTTCACCCGGGACGTAATCGACGACTTCGTGTCCGAATACGCGGACGGTCGGACCCCGAACCCCTGCGTTCGATGCAACTCCTTCACGAAATTTCGTGACCTACTGCGCCGGGGGCGGGACATGGGCGCCGGCGGGATCGCTACCGGACACTATGTCCGTATCGACGGGAGCGGCCCTCACGGTCCGGCACTATTGCGGGGAGCCGACTCCAACAAGGACCAGGCCTATTTCCTTTGGGGCCTTCCGAAAGACGCTCTTCCCTTCCTCCATTTCCCCCTCGGTGAAATGACCAAAGACCAGGTCAGGGAACTGGCCAGGGAGAGGGGCTTGATCACCGCGGACAAACCCGAGTCACAGGAGATCTGCTTCGTTCCCACGGGAGACTACCGGGACCTCCTCCGGAGTCGGCTGGAACCGGCCCACCGGGCCTTTCAATCAGGCACCATCGTTACGACAGGCGGAGAGAAAGTCGGGGACCATGAGGGGTATTCCAACTTCACCGTGGGCCAGCGGAAGAGGCTCCCAGGGGGATTTTCCGAAGCCATGTTCGTGGTGGAGATCAGGCCTGAATCCAGGGAGGTGGTGGTGGGCCGGCGAGAGGAACTCTGGGGCACCGAGGTCGAACTCAAAGACCTCAACTGGCTTGGGCCCATCCCCGACTCAGGTTCCCAGGTCCAGGTTCAGCTCCGGCATCGAGCCCCACCCGCCCAGGCCCTCCTGACGAAAGTGGGAGAGAAGAGTGTGAGCCTCCGCCTCTCGGATCCCCGGTTTGCCGTCACACCAGGACAATCCGGCGTCATCTTCTCCGGAGACAGGGTCCTGGGCGGGGGTCGGATCCTAGTACTTTAGCGCCGACTCCGCCGCCAGAGCTTCCATCAACTTTTGGGATTCGGACGTCATCTCTTCGGGAACCTCCAGCTTCACCTCAACGTAGAGGTCACCCATCCGGCCGCCCTTCTGCACACCCTGCCCCCTGACACGAAAACGTGTCCCGGGCTGGGTGCCTGCTGGAATCCGTAACAACACCTTTTTCCCATCGATGGTTCGGACCCGAATCTTGGACCCCAGGGTCGCCTGGGCGATGTTGATGGGGACCGTCACCTCAAGGTCCAGACCGTCCCTACGGAAGAACCGGTGAGGTTTGACCTTGAAGGTGATCACCAGATCGCCGGGTTTCCCCCCAAGAGATCCTCGTTCCCCCTGCCCTGTCAGCCGAATCTTCGATCCGCTCTCCGCTCCCTTCGGAACCGAAACCTGGATTTTCCGATCCTGTCTCACGGTACCGGTTCCGTCACAGGGTTTGCAGGGTTTCTCCGGGATGGTTCCCCGCCCCATACAGGCAGGACAAGGGCGTTTGACGGCGAAGCCGCCCTGGCCGAAGGACACCGTTCCCGAACCCTTGCATTCGGAACACTTCTTGGAGGAGCTGCCAGGAGCTTCTCCGGATCCGCCGCAGGTCGCACACTCCTCCGTGATGGGTACGCTTATGCTGATCCGGCCCCCACGAACACTGGTTTCGAAAGCGACCTCAACCAGGTACTCGACGTTCCGGCCCTTGGCGGGGCCCTTTTCGCCCCTCTGGGGCTCCTTCTTTCCCCTATCGAACATGGTACTGAAGAGGTCGGAGATCCCGCCGCCGAACCCACTCAGGTCGTCGAAGGAGAACCCTCCGGGAGGCGGTGATCCGCTGTACCCTGGGCCCGGCCCTCCCCTGGAGAAGGGTCCTCTCCCGGCCGCCCCGCCCAGTCCGAAAGCACCCAGACGCTTCATCTGGTCGTAGTGTTTCCGTTTCTTCTCGTCGGAGAGAATCGAATAGGCCCCACCAATTTCCTTGAAACGCTCCGACACCATCGGTTTCCCTGGATTCGCATCGGGGTGGTACCTCTTGGCCAGCTTCCTATATGCCTTCTTGATCTCCTGCTGGGAGGCCTTCTCCTTCACCCCCAGGATCTCGTAGAAGTCTTTCGTCGGGTTCGTCATTCAGTGTTCTCTGGCTTTATCCGGTAGGTGGTGCGTCAGTCATCGTCCTTGTACACGCTCACCCGTGCCGGGCGCACCAGCTGATTCTTGAACATGTAGCCCTTCTGGAAGACCTGGTGAACCATCTCGTCCATCCCATCCTCTTCAGTGGGCACCCTCATCATGGCTTCCATACTGTTTGGATCGAAACGCTCACCGACCGGGTCCAGAACCTCCAGACCGGCTTCCGTGAGGGCCTTCATGAAATTCCTCTCCACAAGATCGACGCCCTCGATGAGAGCCTCCACCGTGGTGTCGTCACTGGTGAACTGGCTCACTTTCTGGAGATCATCCAGACCCTCCACCAACAGCCGGACAAGGTCGGCCCGGGCCCGGATCCAGTTCCCCGCCAACTCGGTACTGGCCCTCTTTCGATAGTTTTCGAAATCCGCGGCGAGGCGGAGGTGCTGGTCCCGGAGCTTGCTCAACTCAGCGGACAAGACCTCCGTTTCCGAAGCTTCCTGGGCCTCGGGCTTCGCCTCCGCGACACCCTTGGGGGCCGAGGCTACCTCCTCCTGCTCCGGTTCCCGGGCGAGCTCTTCCGCCGCTCCGCCCTGGGCCTCCGGATCGATCTCGGGCCCGGTAGCTTCCGGATCAGGGACGGTTTGGTTCACTCCCTCTTGAGGGTCCGGGTCCGAGCCCGCATCACCCTGGGGGTCTGTATTCATGCCCTCTCGGTCCTTCGTTTCGTCGTTGGTCATATCTCTAGTACGAGCCAAGCCCTTTTCAGATTCAGGGAAAGTCGCCGAAGGCCTGGTCCACTCCAGGCTTCGGCTCGACCTGGTTTGCCAACCAATCTAGCACCATACGGTACACCTCTTCTCGGCCAAGATCGTTGAGCGGTTCATGCTCCCGTCCCTCAAGAATCTCGACCTGAATCTCTTCTCCCACAATCGTCCGGGAAAAAGCAACTGTAACCGGGCTCCTGACGACCCTGTCCGCCCCCGGGACCAGGAACAGGCCCGGCGTGCCTTGGGGCCATCCGGAAACAAGCGCCTTGGACTGTTCCCGGTCGGCTGCCCGGAAAAACCGGCCCGATATCCTCGTGTGGACGAGAGGATCCTGCCTCCAGGCGAGGATCATATCCGGGTCCCTGGTCAGCCGGTCAGGGGAAATGCCCGCCGGAAGGGGGATCGTGGGCAAAGCCAGCCCCAGGAACCGGGCCACATAACGGAGCCAATTGGGCTGAGCCGTCGCGAGCCAAGGCGCCGAGAGGATCGCCCCAGTGAAGGGCCCCTTGAACACCTGAAGCCTTCGGATGCTGATGAGTCCGCCAAGGGAGTGGCCCATGAGGAATCGGGGCATGGGCCCCGGGAGCTGACGCCCCATCTCCTCTTCCATTCCCAGCAAATCTTCCAGGAGCCGGGGAAAGGCATCCACATCCCCCCGGGGTCCCGGAGAATTCCCGTGGCCCCTCAGGTCAAACGCAAAGACTGAGGTCCCTCCCGCCGCCAGGGTTTCGGCAAAGGGCTTATACCGGCCGGAGTGCTCACCGAGGCCGTGTACCAGAAGGAGGGAGGCCTTCGGATTCGGTGCTTCCCAAATGCGCCAGAAGAGCTCCACGCCCTGGGCACCCATCCCGGTCCCATCCCGGTAGCCTGTGCTCACCCTTCCCTTCCTTCCAGAAGCCTCAAAAGCAGACCCAGAGCCCCGTGGGCCGCTCTGGCCCTCACGGCGGTCCTATCCGCCAGGAAGAGCTCCCTCCGGGCGACGGTCTGACCCTCAAGATGGATCGCATACCAGACGGTGCCAACAGGTTTTTCCGGAGAGCCTCCGGAAGGCCCGGCGATTCCGGTGATCCCGATCCCGGCGGAAGCCTGGAATAGCTCAGCGCCCTTCACAGCCATGGCTTCGGCCACCCCCTGGCTGACTACTCCATCAGCAGCCAGGAGGTCTTCCTCGATCCCCAGGATGCTCCTCTTCACCTCATTGGAATAGGCCACGACTCCCCCCAGAAAAAACCGGGAGGACCCGGGGAGATCAGTCATCCGTTTGGAGATCAATCCTCCCGTACAGCTCTCCGCCACGGCCAGGGTTTTCCCGGCCCGCAGAAGGGCCGAACCTACGGCTTCGGCCAGGTCGCCTGATTCCGCCTGGAATCGAAACCGGGAAAGGACCGGCTCCAGGAGTCTTTCGAACTCATCCAATGTTGCCGTGGCTTCGTCCGGCCCCTCTCCCTGCCGGGCAGAGAACCTGAGGCGTACCCCCACCTCGTCTGGTAGGTAGGCGATGGAGACGGCACCAGACCCTCCGGGAAGGATCTCCCCGATCTCATCCATCAGAATCGACTCAGGCACCCCGTGGGTGTGAACCACCCTGTGGAGGACCTTATGGAGCCGCCCGGAGAAACGATCTACGAGGAGGGGCTCCACGCCCTGAGTGAAGATCCCCTTCATTTCCCTTGGAACACCGGGCAGAAGAATGCAGGTGCCCCCGCCCTTGGCATTCAAGACGAGACCGGGGGCTGCGCCGTGCGGATTGGGCAGTACCTCTCCCTCAACGGGGACAAGAGCCATCTGTCGACCCTGCTCCGGAAGAGCTTGGTAACCCCGGGCAAGGAACCGGGCCGTCAGACGTTCCAGGAGCTCGGGATCCTCCACAAGAGGAACGTCGAAGTGTGAGGCGACCGCTTCCTTGGTGAGGTCATCGGGAGTAGGACCCAGCCCCCCCGTGACCACAACGACATCGACTGACTCCATGGCTGAGGCCACCGCGGCCTGGATGTCCTCCCTGACGTCCCCGACGACCCTCCGGTGACGAACGGTCAACCCGACACGGGATAGCTGCTCACCCAACCATGAACCGTTGGTGTTCTGCGTCTGCCCGTAGAGGAGTTCGTCACCCACGGCGATCACCGCGGCTGAGGGGGGTAAGGAAGCCACGGACCCTCGGGTCAACCTTTCACTCCCACCAGGGTCCGGTAGTTCCAAAAGTAGTCAAGCATGGAATACACGGTCAGGAATATGGCGAGGATGAGGGTGATTCCAATCCAGGCCCCATGGACCCCGATCCAGAGATCGACACCCGGTCCACTCCACCCTTTTTGAGTAGCCAGCATCTGAAGCGGGTACCAGAGGAGAACCCCGCCGCTGAACAGATTCTGCATCAGGGCCTTCCTCTTCCCCGACTTCCCGGCGGAAATCACGACTCCCCTTCTGAGAGCCCAAGCCCGGAAGATGGTAACGGCCAGTTCGCGCCCAAAAATGACCAGGACCACCCAAAGGGGGAGAGGCCCCCACCACGGCAAAGGCCCGACATCTCCCAGTCGATGTGAGAGGATATAGATGGGAACGAAGGTTGCAGCTAGAAGGAGCTTGTCGGCAAGGGGATCCAGGAGTTTTCCCAGGTCCGTGACCAATCCGTGCTTCCGGGCGAGGTAGCCGTCCCATATATCGCTCAGGGCTGCCGCCAGGAAAATGGCGAAGGAGGCGAACCGAAGGGGCACAGAAGGGACGAAGATGAACGAAAAAACGGCTGGACAGGCCAGAATCCGACCGATGGTGATGAGGTTCGGCAACGTGAGACGGCCGGGGGCCATTAGCGTCTCAACTCAAGGATTTAACGACCAGCTTGCTGGCGGCGCTTAGGGTTTGAAAAACCCCCTCACCCTCGATGGCCACAGCCTCATAGTCCGGAACCCCCATCGGATTCAGTACAGATCGGAGTTCTTCAACCGGCATAATGTCCGGGAGATCCCTCTTGTTGTACTGGACCACGAAAGGAATCGTCTCCACGTCATAACCGTAGGACTCCATGTTCTCATAGAGGTTATGCATGGCTTCGATGTTGGCTTCCAGTCGGGACCGCTGTGAATCCGCCACGAAGATAAGGCCATCCACACCCTTGAGGATGAGCCGCCTGCTGGCGTTGTAGTAAACCTGCCCCGGGACCGTGTAGAGGTGAAAGCGGGTCCGGAATCCCCGGATTTCCCCCAGGTCGATGGGAAGGAAATCGAAGAAGAGGGTCCGCTCCGTCTCGGTGGCTAGGGATATCATCTTCCCTTTGGTGTCCGGGTTAACCCGAGAGAATACATACTCGAGATTGGTGGTCTTCCCACCGAGGCCGGACCCATAGTAGACGACCTTACAGTTTATCTCTCTACTGGCGTAGTTGATCATCGACATGGGTCGATCCTACGCTCCCATTCCCTGAATGTGGAATTTCAAAAAAGGGCCGAGCCTTTCCTGGTTGAGCCTACGAAGGAAAGACCCCTGTGGACCCTTCGCCTCACCCGAGGCCAAGCACATAAACTCGTGTTCCCTACAGCCGAAGGCAAGTTCTGGCACCCTCCCCATCCTCAACCGGCAGGAGAGGCATGGCCAGCCTCATCCTCCATACGGCCAAGAATCGACTTGGCGCGATTCCTCAGGAGCTTTCGGGATTCCCAGGCGACGAAGTCCCGGAGCAGGGTAATGTTATCCACGGTCGCTTCCGCTCGGGCCATGTGGCCAAGGCACGCCAGACGCCTAAGGGGCTGGGGGTTAAAAAGATCCATCTGATGCCTGTCCAATTGGTCCCTGAGCACCAAGGCCGCGACCGCTCCGGCAGCCGCTACGGCCACCACAGCAATGCCAGCAGTTTTCATCCCTCTGTTCATTAAAATCTCCCTCACATCTCCCTGCGCCCGGAGAGGGCTTCCGCAATGGTGGTCCCGTCGACGTATTCGAGATCACTTCCCACGGGGATTCCCCTGGCAAGGCGAGTTACTTGAGGCCCGAGGGGTCGGACCACATTCTCAAGATATACCGCTGTGGCCTCTCCCTCCACAGACGCGTTCGTGGCCAGGATCACTTCGGAGACCTTTCCTTCGGCCGTACGAATCCGATCGAGGAGTTTTTTCAGGTTCAATTCTTCTGGCCCAATTCCATCAAGGGGGGACAGATGCCCCCCAAGAACATGGTAGTAGCCCCGGTACTCACCTGTCCTTTCGATGGCCCCAACCTCAAAGGCTTCCTCCACCACACAGATGATTCCTTCATCCCGCCCCGGATCCGAGCAGATCTCACACACCTCGGCTTCACTGAAGGCCCCGCACTGGGAGCATGGCCGGATTCGTTCGGCCAGATCCCGTATGGCCCGGGAAAG
>CAYOVN010000055.1:0-19111 GCA_964407425.1 uncultured Gemmatimonadaceae bacterium | reverse complement strand
GAACGGTGCTGAGTCCCCCATCCTTCTCCCTCTAACGTCCTCCATACAACCTGATCTATTGGTCGTGACGCTCCCATGAGGGCGTCTACCGCCCCAACGAAAAAGGACCCCTGATGGTGAACTCGCTATTCTACCCCTTAAAGCGGGTTTTCCGCGTCGAGCGGGAGGAGTGGGGCCCCGTACTTCTGGCCACCGCTTACGGCTTCTGCATCATGTTGAGCTACTACATCCTTCGGCCGGTACGGGATGAAATCAGCGCCGAGGACCGAGGGAACCTCCAGATTCTCTGGACTGCAGTCTTCTTCGTGATGATCCTGGCCGTACCTGTCTACTCCCACTTCGTGTCACGTTTTTCCCGGGGGGTGTTCATTCCCTGGGCCAATCGGTTCTTTGCCTCGAACCTGATCCTCTTCTTCGTGGCCCTGGAGTTCCTTCCCCTGGAACTCCGCCCCTGGATCGACCGGGTCTTCTACGTGTGGACCAGCGTGTTCGCCCTGTTCGTGGTCACAGTGTACTGGGGCTTCATCGTCGATCTCTTCAAGAACGAACAGGGGCGGAGGGTTTTCGGGTTCATCGCCATGGGGTCCTCCGCAGGAAGTATCCTGGGAGGACTCGTGGTCATCGGCTTGGCCGCCCGGGTCCCTACGTTCGTGCTCCTCCTCATTGCGGTCCTTCCCCTTGAGGTGGCGGCCCGGCTGGCCTGGCTTCTTCACCGGCGAGCTCGAGAGGGCCAGGACACCCTCCGGGTGGAGGGGGCCAAGAGAGTTCCAGGCGGTGCCTGGTCGGGAATCGGTTTGTTTCTCCGATCTCCCTACCTCCGAAAAATCGGCGCGTTCATCTTCCTCATGACCTTTGCCTCTACGGTCCTCTATTTTCATCAGGGGACGCTGGTTCGGGATCTCATCCCCGTCCGGGAGGAGCGCTATGCGTTTCTGGGGTGGCTGGACGTTCTGACGAATACCCTCACAATCTTCTTCCAGGCCTTTGTGGCGGCCCGCATCCTGAAATGGTTCCGGGTTGGGGTGGCCCTTGCAATAGTGCCCGGTCTTGCCCTTCTGGGCTATCTGGGGCTCGGTGCTTTTCCGACCCTTGTGGTGGTCTCTGTGTTCATGGTCCTCTACCGGGCAGGTAGGTATTCCATCGCCCGACCGGCCAGGGAAGTCCTGTTCACCGTGGTGGACCGAGAGGAGCGCTACAAGTCGAAGGCGTTCATCGATGCCGCCGTCTACCGGGGAGGTGACCTGGTGAACGGGTGGGCCATCACGGGCCTTGAGTTGATTGGACTCGGGGTGGCAGGGATCGCCTTCGTGGCCGTGCCCGTCATGGGGCTTTGGATGATGGTGGCTCTCTCCCTGGGAAGGGCCCAGGAAGAAAAGAAAGCGGCCTGGGAGGAGGACCTTCCGTCTTCTCCTCCCAGACCGACGACCTGAGGCTCCTGCTCTTGGGCTGGACCCAAAGGCCTCGAGGATAGGTGGGGCCCCTCACAGGGCCCTGGCCGCTCTTAACCGAATGGGATTTTTAATCCGAGGCTGAGAATGGGCCAGTATTCGAAAGCGGCTCCCATTTCCTCCTCGAGATCCTCGGCCTCTTTTAACAGGTCGTCGTCGATCCCGGGAACGGAGGCGATATCCCCCGTTGCGGTGAACGTCAGATTCGGTTCACCCATGAAGGCCAGGCCGAAGTCCATAAAGACGCCGAATCCGCCCCTGGTGTGGTGGCCGAAACCCAGGCCCACGTAAGGAGCTGTCGAGTTGGATTCGAGAATGCCGGAAAGCTCACCGTCCTCCTCGTATTCCCTGTCTCCGATCTCGATGCTACCTGAATAGTCGGAGAGAGGGCCCGAAACTGCCTCCCAGTTCCCGCCCTGGAACATCAGCCCAGCCATGAGCCGAAACCAGCCGCCCAGGGGGTAAAAATCGATGCCCACATTCCCGGTGACAGAGGGTGGCGTGATGGTGTACTCCAAATCGTCGACGTCCGAAGTGTAGTCAAGGATGAGAGAGCCTACGCCACCCCGGATGACCAGTTTTTCGGACACACCCAGTGCCAGCTCTCCTCCGAATCCAAGTGTACCTATCCGGGCCGCAACAGCGACGTCCTGAGAGGCCAGAGCCTGCGGTAGTGCGATGAATGCGACGGTCAAAAAGAAAAGCACGCGTGTTCTCATGGCGCTCCATCCGCGTCGAGAGGGGTGGGAAGGCGAGTCCGGTCTTTTGCCGGCACTGTGTGTTCCCGGAAGAGTCCTTCGAACAAGATATGTCCAATCATTTCCCCGGGGGAAGCTTCTTCCGAAGCTCGCCAAATTTCTGTCTCAAGATCCGGGGAGAGTCTCGGTGAAACTTCCCAGCCTCTCCAGGAAAAACCCGACTTCGTCAGCCGTGTTGTAGAAGTGAGGGCTTACCCTTACGTGGCCTGGACGGTGATCCACGATGACTCCGGCGTTGGCCAGGTGCCGAACCGCGCCGGGGGGGTCAGGGTGCTTGATCATAAGAATGGCTGAGCGGTGGGCAGGATCGTCGGAAACCGTGAGATCGAATCCCCTTTCCAGGCAACCTGCCAGAAGCAGCTCGGTCAGCTCCCGATTCCGGCTTTCCACCACTCCTATACCGACCTCGTCGATGATCTCCTGGCCACCCAAGGCTGTGTGGACAGTTGGGAGTGCGGGGGTGCCCATCTCGAATCGCCTGGCGTCGTCGTGGGGTTGGAAATCCCGGATGTCGAAGTCGAAGGCGTTCCGGGCGCCGAACCAGCCGGTGATGCGAGGGAGGAGCTGGGAGATCAGTTCCTCTTTTATGTAGAGGTAGGAAAGCCCAGGGCCTCCACAGAGCCATTTCAGCGGGCCCGAGGTATAGAAGTCCACACCGGTCTCCGAAACCGAGAAGTCCAGTTGGCCGGCGCCGTGGTAACCATCGATGAGAGAGTAGGCTCCTACCCGATTGGCTATCTGTGCGAGGTCACCCAGGTTCTGCACAAAACCTGTCGTGAAGAACACATGGCTCGTGGCCAGGAACAGGGTTCGTTCGTCAACCGCGTCGGCGTACTGGCCCGGGTCCATCCCGATCCCGTCCTGAGATGGTAGAACCTTAACGTCGATATCCGGCTTCATCGCCCATTGGTAACCAAGGGTAGGGAAGTCCAGCTCCGAGCAGATCACCTGGTTTCGCCCGCCCTCGATTTCTTTCTGAACGCTCTCTGAAACCGTTGCAAGGGCGGCCGATGTGGAGGGCACAAGAGCGACGGTTCCCTGGGGTGCCCCCAAAAAGATTTCCATCCTTTGACGAAGAAGAGCCATTCGACCAAGCCAATGCTCGTACCAGGCCGACGCCCCCATGGTATGCCAGCGTGCCTGGAATTCATCCAGGTATTGTTCTGCCCGGTGGGAGAGGGCTCCCAGGGAGCAGGAGTTCAGATAGGTGTGGGTCTCGAGGATCGGGAATTCAGCCCGGGCTTCCAAGGGTGAGAGAGGCATGTTGTTTCCAGCTTGTGTTTGTCGAAAAGGGCTTCCAGCCTGAAGGGTAGAACTCGACGTGGGACTGGCGCCAGGCCCCAACTCACCGCATTGCTTCTGGACCGGCGCCAGCCATGGGACCATTCCGGAGCCTCTTATCTGACCCGAACCCCTGGAGAACGCTCTCGGTGGACCTCTTTCTGCTATCGATACCCTGGATCGCCGTCTCGGCCTACCTGGGTTTCTTCTTTCGAAATCCCCGGAAGTTGCCGGCGGCTTCGGGCGAGGGGGGGGAAGGCGGGGAAGGCTTGGCTTTCGTCTCCGTTATCGTTCCTGCCCGAAATGAGGAAGAGAACATCGGGCGGTGCGTGGAGTCCCTGATGGCTTCCGACTACCCTGGGTTCGAGGTACTGGTTGTGGATGATAGGAGCCAGGACCGGACCAGGGAAATCGTTCGAGAGATCGCGGAACAGCGTCGGCCCTCGGGTGCCGAGGGGAATGAGGATTCGGTAGGAGAGAGCGGTTCGCCGGTCGCGCTGGTCCTTGGAGAGCCCCTCCCGGAGGGGTGGTTCGGAAAACCATGGGCCTGTTGGCAGGGGGCGAAGGAAGCGAAGGGGGACCTCCTACTCTTCACCGATGCCGACACCGTGCACTCCCCGGATCTCCTCAAGCGGGTCGTCGTGGCGTTGGAAGAGGACCAGGCCGACGCCCTCACCGTCATCGGCCGCCAAGTCATGGTTTCTTTCTGGGAGCAGCTGATTCAGCCCCAGTTCTTCATGCTTCTGGCTGGGCGCTACCCCCGAACGGACAAACCCAGAAAGGCCCGCCACTGGAGACATGCCATCGCCAACGGCCAGTACCTCGTGTTCAGGCGCGGGGTCTACAAGTCGATGGGGGGCCACGAAGCGGTAGCCCATGAGGTAGTGGAAGATCTCCGATTGGCCCAGATCCTGGTCCGCGGGGGATGGACACTGTCGGTGCGGCAGGCCGATGGCCTCCGGACTCGGATGTACCGCTCCCTTTCCGGCCTGGTGGAGGGGTGGTCCAAGAACGTTGCTACTGCAGCCCTTCAGACGACCCCCGGTTGGATGCTCCCGATCATTCTTCCCCTGTCCTTTTTGGTGGGCGTTCTGCTCTGGGTTCTCCCACCGTCTGTACTTGTCTTTTCTCTTTTCACCGGGGCCAGGGGCCTGATTCTGGCGTGGTCGGCTACGGCCACGGGTTTGGGGCTCTTCCTCTGGACGCAGGCTTCCAGGAGGATGAAGGGAACCCCCCTCATGGGCTTTCTCTTCCCGTTGGGCGCACTTTTCGGTCTGTACATCTTCACCAGGAGTTGGTTGCGGGGGGCCCGAATCCACTGGAAGGGCCGCGACTACCAAAGGGCCACGGATGGACCGGACCGATTCCCTTCTTCCGGGGCCGATCCCTAGAAGGGTGTTCGAGTATTGGGGTGCAGCCACGCACAGGAGCAGACCCATTGCTCGGAAGGGGTCCCAGGGCTAAGGATTGGACATGGAAACCCTCCTTCGAGACCTCCGGGCCCAGGCCCAAACCCTTGGATTTCAGGATATGGGGGTCTGCTCCCCGGATGCGTCCGAACACATGGGCCTCTTCCGGGAGTGGGTCCGGACCGAGCATCACGGCGAGATGGCCTATCTGGCCCGGCCGGAACAGGTGGAAAGGCGGGGGGACCTTCGGTTGACCATGGATCCAGTGAGATCCGTCGTAGTTTTCTCCCAGGCGTATTCCCAGACCGATCCACCGGGAATTCCCGAAGACCGGTCTCGGGGTGTCGTGGCCCGTTATGCCCGAGGCCAAGATTACCACGACCTGGTGAAGGGTCGGCTCCAGGAACTCCTGGTCTGGATCAACCGGGCGGCTCAAGATCGAGGATTGGCGGAAGAGGTCAGGGGGTTCCCGTACGTGGACACGGGGCCGATTCTGGAAAGAGAGTTGGGTAGCCGGGTCGGCCTGGGCTGGTTCGGGAAGAACACCATGCTCATCAATCCCAGAGCGGGGTCCTACTTCTTCCTGGGCCTGCTTCTTCTGGACCTTCCCCTTCCGGTCGATGGCTCGTTCGGCCTGGACCACTGCGGAACCTGCAAAGCCTGCTTGGATGCGTGTCCAACGGGAGCCCTCCTTGGCCGGGATGCATCAGGGGCCCCGGTGATGGATGCCCGCCGATGCATCTCCTATCTCACCATCGAACTGAAAGGACCAATCCCCCGGGAATATCGACCAGCCCTTGGGAATCGGATCTTCGGATGTGACATCTGCCAGGAGGTGTGTCCCTGGAATCAGAAGTTTGCTCGGGCCTCATCGGAGCCGGCGTTTCAAGCTGGCCCGGATACGGATGGCCCTGCATTGGTCGACCTGATGGGACTAGGCCCGGAGGAATTCGCCACTCGATTCAGCGGGAGCCCCATAAAGCGAGCGAAGAGACGCGGGTTCCTGAGGAACGTGGCCGTGGCTCTGGGAAACTGGGGATCCAGGGAAGCCGTCCCGGCTTTGGCCCGGGCGCTGGACGATCCGGAGCCCTTGGTCCGGGGGCACGCCGCCTGGGCGTTGGGAGAGATCCTCAGGAAGGTTGGAATCCCTGGTGATGAGGGGTCCAACGGGGCTGAGGCCCTCCGGATTCGTCTTTCTGTGGAGACGGACCCATGGGTAAAGGAGGAGCTGGAGTGGGCGCTTCAAGGATGAGCGCGCCCACTTCATCGAACCTACCGTCGAGCTTGGTCGGGACCTTTGGTGGGTGTACCTTTTGAGCAGACGGCTGAAACCGAAGGACCCTTTGGCCCGTAGGACCCCATGCGGCTAGGAAAGCGGCACCGCATGCAGGAAGAACTCAGAGATGGGAAAGAACCCATGAAATTCGCAGCTGGTCTGACAATCACCGGAGTGATCAGCTTCCTCCTTTTGGAAGCGTTGAAGATCGTTATGGTGCCGGTTTCGGCCTGGGTTCTGGGAATGCTCGTTGTTGTAATAAAGATCGTTCTGGTTGCTGGCGCCCTGGGCATAGGTGCCGGGGTGTTGTTTCTGCTCTATAAGTGGCAGAAGAAGACTTCAGCAGAAGCGTAGTTCTTCGAAGTATCGCCTCCTACCGGTGTAACTCCACTACATCTCCCTCCTCGAGCACGTGGTGCTCGTGGACCGATTGTCCGTCGAAGGTGCTGGGTCCCCATACTCTGGCGAATTTGATTTCCTCTGCGATTTCCTTGTGAATCGACCGGGCCAGGTCCTGGACGGTACTGCCCCTGCGGAGGGTGAATGGCCGGGTCATGTCAGGGTCTTTTCGAGGTTCCTTGGCATACACCCGAATGATGTCCAGGGCTTCGAAGGTGACCTCGCCCAGATGGTCCAGGGATTCTCCGGTGGTGGTGGAAACGGTGACCTTTGGCCAGGGAATCTCCACCAACTCCTCCAGGGCCTCCACGTCCCCAACTGCTCCGGGTAGGTCCATTCCTGTGACAACAAAGACCGTTCGTTTGTAGGTCCAACCCGGCCTTGTGTCTTGAGGGGCTTCCGACCCGGCGGGGTAGAGGCCGATGGCCTTTTTGCTCAGGAGCTCCTCCACCAATTCCAGGCCTTGCAGCGGTTTCTGAACCGAGACCACTAGCCAAACCAGGTCCGATGCTCGAATGAGATCGTAGACCCAGGGCTCCACGTGCTCGTGACAAAGGGGAGGGAGGTCGATCAGCTGGAAGCCGACGTCCTCGTAGGGCATCATTCCCGGCATCGCCTTGTGGGTGGTGATGGGGTAGGCTGCCACATCGGGTTTGGCGTGGGTAAGGGTGGCGACCAGGCTGGACTTCCCGGAGTTCGGCGCTCCCACCAACGTGACCTGTCCCGCACCCTCCTTGGGGATCTTATGACTGAGGCCTTTGCTGGTGGCCTTCTTCTTGGGTTCCTGCTTGAGTTTTGAGAGCCGCGACCGGAGATCGCCCTGGAGGTGTTCGGTGCCTTTGTGCTTCGGAATGACCCGAAGCATCTCTTCCAGGCCGGCGATCTTCTCCTCCCGGGTTACTGCGGCTTTAAATTTTGCCTCTGCATCTCTGTAGATGGGAGTAAGATTTGCGGGCATCCTCGGCCTCCTTCCGATCCAGCCTCCAGTTCCCAATCCTGGAAACGACTAGTTCTAAAACTCCCCTGAGCATGGGATTCGGTGCCGTTCCCTGCAATAGAGAACCTCCACGAAACTTCAGGGTAGCCCCCAGGATCACCCACCGCGACGATCCTGCAATAGCCGTAGAAGGCAGACGCAGCGGTTTCCCCTGTTTCCGATAGGAGAACGTTATGAGCCTTGCTGCATCCATCCTTCCCGAGTTCGATCAGGAGATGGCCAAGACCCGGACCACCCTGGAACGGGTCCCCGATGGACATTTCAGCTGGAAGCCCCATGAGAAGTCATTCTCATTTCAGGAAATGGCAAATCACATCGCCCGGATTCCTGGATGGGGGGCTGCGACGCTCACTACCGAGTCCATGGACCTGGATCCGGAAAAAGGAGAATTCGTTCCTCCGGAGCCGGAGGAGACAACGGAGGGGGTGCTCGCGGCATTCGACCAGGGGGTGGCCGGATTCAGGAGTGCCCTCGAGGCAGCAACTGATGAGTCCTTGATGCAACCCTGGACCCTCTTGATGTCCGGGGAAACGCTCTTTTCCATGCCTCGAATCGCCGTTGTCAGGGGGATGATTCTGAACCACATCATCCACCATCGCGGCCAGCTGACCATCTACCTTCGCCTGAACGAGCTTCCCATTCCCGCCCTTTACGGTCCGTCCGCCGACGAGGATGGTGGTATGTAGGTCAGAGGTTATCGGAGCTTACCGAAAACCCCTCGGTCCATGACCAGTGGGGTCCCCTCCAGTGGGGATCCGTTCAGGGTTACTCCGCCCGGCCCTGCCAGAAGGGTGTTTTCGTGGAAGCCCTTGAACGTGATCTCTTTGTCGGGCGGGGGCCCGTTGGGGACTCCGAGGGCCGTTCCAGGAGCGGCTTCGGGGGCCAGGAGCACGCCCAACTCACCCTCTTCGTTTTCAGCGGCGAGGAGCATGCCTTGGCTCACTTCCCCCCGGAGCCTGGCGTGCTGAAGGTTGGCGACGACCACCAGGGGTAGGCCCACGAGTTGTTCAGGCTCGTAGTGCCCCACGATGCCACCGACGATCTGTCGTTGTTCGGAGCCCAGATCGATCTCCATGATCAGGAGACGATCCGCGTTGGGATGGTCCCTGGCATCCAACACCTTCGCCACTCTCAAATCCGGAACCGGGGGGGTGGAGGGGGCGTCCTCCGCGGGGGAGAGGGCTTCTTCCTTCTGAGCTGCGTCGGTCGGTTCCGGTGGATGCTCCGTCATCTTAGGATTCCTCTTGGATCGAATGGTGTTCGAATCGTTCGGTGTCAGGGGTGCTAACGGAAACGGTAGGTGATTCCGGTTCGGAGGGAAACGTCATCCTCCTCCAATCCGGTGGGGGCACGGCTGTCATGCCTCCAGGTAAAGATGACATCCAGATCCAGGGCGCCGATGAGTTCGAATCCGAGCCCCACTTCCCCGGAGAGCCGATAGTCCCCGAAGGACTCCACACTGGGCTGATAGTAGACCACGGTGACCCAACGGTTCCGCTCACCCAGTGGGCCCGAACCGACCAGGATATTGGACATTCGAACCGTTTGGGTTTCAGCCTCTTCCTCAGGTCCGATCTTCGCCTCGTTTAGCCGTTCGGCTTCGAACATGAGGCCGGTTCCAAAATCGAGCCCCCTTTCCGCGGTGCCTGTGAGGCGGGCGCGAATGCCGGTTCCAAGCAGGGTACGCTGATCCAGAAACAGGTTCTCATTCGCCTGCACCTGGAAAAAGTGGAAGCTCCGGACCCCCTCCGAGAAAAGGTAGTTGTACCGAAGGTGGAGGTATTGGTTGTCCAGGATACCTTTGCCTTCCTGGTCCAGGTGGTCGATCCCGGCATAGACCCTGAACCAATGGGCCTCACTCAGGTGACCCAGGCCCAGGTCCCCTCCCGCCTGGAAGAGATCGGTATTGCCCGAGGCGACACGGATCCGCCCCGAGATTTCACCGTGGAGCCCCTCTGACACTTCGCCCTGGAGGCGTTCCACATTCAAGATGGCCTGGCCCTCTCCGGGTGACGGGAGGATCAGGATCAGGGGTAGGATCAGGACCAGAAACAGGCTTTGAACCGGTCTCCGGGCCGATGACAGGGACGGGGCGTGGCACTTCAAGGGTTTCACCGGCCCACTGCGTCAGCCTCGGCCTCGGTAACGGTGACCAGGAGGAGTGGGATGAGAAGGGCGACCCTGGGAATCCCGCCGCCGACGGGATGCCCGCCGCGCTCTTTCTTGGAAACCAAACCGGACAGCATCATATCTTTCCTACGCTTCTTAAGTGAACAAGAGCGGTGGATTGCGCATTCTGGAACCCTCTACATTACCTCGTTGATCCCCCCGAGGGCAGCCCCCTCCGGGTGGGACCCCCGGCTGGATTCAGTCTTGGTATTGGCCGCCGGGGATTGACTGGAAGAGAGCATCACCGATGTTGGGGCCATGAACATGACAGTACACCGATGGGTCACTGCCTCTCTGATTTTGCTCCTGGCGGGGTGTGGAGGTGGAACCGGTAGCAGCGCTCCCGAGATTCGTGTGGACGGGGCTTGGGTCCGGGCCATGCCACTGATTTCCGGGCAGGGGGAGGCCGCCACGAACTCGGCTGTGTATCTCCTGATCGCGAACGATGGTGGGGGAGGAGATCGCCTGACGGCAGCGACCTCCGAGGTGGCCGAGCGGGTGGAGATTCACGAGAGCAAGGTCGTGAATGACTTGATGGTCATGGAAGAGTTGGATGGATTGGAGATTCCCCCCCACGGGTCGGTTGAACTGAAGCCCGGGGGCATCCATATCATGTTGCTCGGCATCAAACGCCCTCTCCTTGAAGGTGAGGAAATCCAATTCTTCCTCCACTTCGAGAAGATCGGCGACCTTTCCATCCGTGTGCCGGTTCGCTCAAATGCCGGTCACTGACCCAAATCGGTTCCTGTCCATCCGGGGATCCGACCACAGCGTCCCCGGAGCCGGGGAAGCTCCTTGAGCAAGCGTCGAAGTAGCCAATGGCGTGATCAGGCGTCTTCGGACCTCCTCCTGGGGAATCTCCCCCACCTGTGTCCCTCGGGCGTTGGGTTGATCATGCTGGATTCCGGCACCACCGTGGTAGATGGGATGAGGGGCCAGGGTCTAGAAACGGAATCCTGGAACCGGCGCGGGGCCGGCGGGAACCCTGGATTTCCTTGGCCGCCGGCGGGGCCTTTCGACTTCGTTGCCCTCCGACTTCCAAGGGGAAAGGAGGAGCTGCGTATGGCGCTTCATGCCGCAGCTTCCGTCCTCAGACCCGGGGGGACCATCTCGGTTTTTGGGGCGAACGACGAAGGAATCCAATCCGCCACGGCTCCCCTCAGCGAGCTTTTCTCAGGTGTCGAGACCGTGGGCGTGGGAGGACGGTGTCGGGTTCTGAAAGGACGGTGGGAGGGGGACCCCGGGGACCTTCAGGCCGGCCTGGATGACTGGAAGTCTGAGCTGACCTTGGACCACCCCCAGCTGCCGTCTCCCTGGTTTTCCTATCCGGGGGTATTCGCACGCGGTCGTTTGGATCCCGGGACCCGGCTTCTTCTGGATGCTCTTCCCGAGCTGCCGACGGGGGCAAAGGTGTTGGACTACGGGTGTGGATCGGGTCCCGTGGGATTCATGGCCCTGAAGAAGGGTAGCGAGGTGAGGGTGGATCTTCTGGACGTGGATTCGGTGGCCCTCCTCGCGGCGAAGGAAAACGTGCCCGAAGGGCGGGTCCTCCTCCAGGACGGACTCCCCCCCAGGGAGCTGGGGGCCTATGACGCCATTCTGTCCAACCCTCCTTTCCACAGGGGGAAGGCGGAGGAGCCCGGGATGATCGATACGTTCGTCCAGGAGTCTCCCGGGCTGTTGGCGCGAAAAGGAAGTCTCGTATTTGTGGTCCAAAAGAGGCTTCCAGTTGGCGACCTGCTCAAAAGGCTCTTCCATGAGGTGGATGTTTTGGGAGAGGACGGGACCTACCGGGTCTGGAGGGGAAAGATCCCGCGGAAGGGAAGATGAACCGCCCAAGAAGAATGAAGAGGCTTGGATGATGGACCGACGGAGATTTTCGAAAACCATGGCCGGCGCCCTTGGGGCCTCAGCCCTTCCTTCCTCGATCCTCTTCCCCCGGGAGCCCCGCATCAATGGGCCCCGGCTGCATGGGTGGCTTCTGGAAATGGCACGGTTCGGGGCCCGGGATGACGGTGGGGTAGATCGGGTCGCCTTCGGTGATGCCGACATCGGGGGCCGGGCCTACGTCCGGTCCCTCATGGAAGAGGCGGGATTGGCCGTTCGGGCCGACGCGGCGGGGAACATCTTCGCTCGCCTCCATGGATCGGAGAGCGGCCTTCCACCCCTCATGGTGGGGTCTCACCTCGATTCGGTCCCCGCGGGGGGAAATTTCGATGGTCCTTTGGGGACGTTGGGTGCCCTCGAGGGCGTCCTAACCCTCAAGGAGGCGGGAATCCAGCCCCGACATCCCATCGATGTCGTGGTGTTCGTAAATGAGGAGGGTGGGAAGACCGGAAGCCGGATAATGGCTGGCGAATTCCAGAGCTGGGAGCTGGAAATCGAGACCGCCAGCGGGTTCACCATCGGTGAGGGGATTCGCCGTCTTGGAGGAGATCCGGAAGGATTGTCGACGGTTCGGGCCATGCCGGGCCAGGTGGCCGGGTTCCTGGAGCTACACGTGGAGCAGGGTGGGGTGCTGGAAGGGCTGGGCACGCCCATTGGGGTCGTGGAGGGGATCGTGGGAATTCGTCGCTGGAATGCCGTAATCCACGGCTCGGCGAATCATGCGGGCACGACGCCCATGGGCCAGCGACAGGATGCCCTTCTTTCCGCGGCTCGCCTCATTGAGGCCGTGAACCGCGTCGTGACTTCCATCCCCGGGAGCCAGGTAGCGACCGTGGGCCGAATTCAGGCGAGCCCCGGGGCCCCCAATGTGATTCCCGGTGAGGTCACACTCAGTATCGAGATCCGGGCCCTGGAGATGGATACGATTCAGGAGGTTATCGACGGAATCGGCAAGGAAGCGAAAGCCATAGCCCATGACCAGGTCACTCCAATCGATCTGGAGGAGTTCTACCTGAGTGGCGCGGCACCCACGGACGAACGGTTTCGGAGTTGGGTAGAGGGAGCCGCAGGAGAGTTAGGCCTGGAAAGCCACCGGATGCCGAGCGGCGCTGGGCATGATGCGCAGGCAGTGGCCCATTTTGCTCCCATAGGGATGGTTTTTGTTCCCAGCGTTGGTGGACTGAGCCACCATCCAGACGAATACTCCCGCCCCGAGGATATCGAGGCGGGAGCAAACGTCCTTCTGGGCGCCCTGTTGCGGGCCGACGCCGGTCTGGATTGAGACCGGAGATCAGTCCAGGATCACGTCCTGATAGGCGTACAGGCCCGGTGAGCCACCCGTGTGGAGGAAGAGGATCTTCTCCCCCTTCTTGAAGTGCCCCTTCTGGATTAGATCGAGTAGCCCTGCTGCCGCTTTCCCGGTGTAGACCGGGTCCAGGAGGATCCCCTCGGTCCGGGCGAAGATCCTCACGGCCTCAGCCATCTCTTCCGTGGGAATCGAATAGCCCGGTCCCACGTAGTCGTCGAAGATTCTGAGTTCGCCCTCTACCGGTTCGGCCGGGAGACCCAGGAACTCTCGGGTTACGGTGGCCAGGCCGCCGATGAGTCCTTCCTGTTCAGGGACGGGCCGCCGGACACTGATGCCCGTTACCGGGATCCCGCTCCCCATGGCTTTCATTCCGACCAGGATCCCCGCGTGGGTGCCCCCGCTTCCGCTGGCGCACACCAGGTGATCGAAATGGATTCCCTTGTCGAAGGCCTGAGCCATGATTTCCTGGGCGCAGGATACGTAGCCCAGGGCTCCGATGGCATTGGATCCTCCACCGGGGATGATGTAGGCTTTTCGACCCTCTGCAGCCAACTCATCGGCTTCGGCCTGCATAACGGCGCCGAGGTCGGTGCCCAGATCCACGACCGTGGTCTTTTCAACCCCCAGGAGCCGGAAGAGGAAGTTGTTTCCGCTGGCGTCGAAGTCATAGGAGTCCGGAACCCTCTGCTCCAGAACCAGGCGGCACTTGAGGCCTTCTTTGACGGCGGCCGCCAGGGTGAGGCGGCAGTGATTCGATTGGGGGGCCCCCACGGTGATCAGAGTGTCGGCGCCCTGGCGAAGGGCGTCGGCCACCAGGAACTCGAGCTTCCGGGTCTTGTTCCCGCCTGCGGTCAAACCCAGGAGGTCATCTCTTTTGATGAAGATATGCGGCCCTCCCATGAACTGGGTGAGGAGGGGCAGATGTTCCAGGGGGGTGTACCCTTGTGTGTATCTCCGACGGGGAAAGCGAGCGAGGTCCATATCCATTCTCTCAGTCTTGGATCAGATGAAATACCCAGGGAAGAGAATGGGGTGTCCCGGGCTCGTTGGCCATAGGGGCCGGGGGTTCGGAACGGGATCACCATCCCCGGCTCGTTCTTGACCGGGCCCTCAGATGTTTCGAGATTGTTATGGGATGAAAATGGTTCTCAACTAGGTCTTTTTCTGATGCGATCCCGAGGTTGGTTTGGGGGAAAAAGTTGGCGGAGGCGCCGGCGCCTGAGGCGCGGACGTCGCTGGCTGGGTCGTGTCCCTAGGACCTTGGCGGACCTGATCGAGGGTGAGTCCGGTGTGGTGGACTCGCTGAATCTCCCGGAGGACGTGGCGCTTCGGCTGATGGAACTGGGATTTATTCCCGGGACCACGGTGGTCGCTGGCCGGGCGGGGCCGGGAGGAGACCCGAGGGTTTTCCGGGTGGATGGAAGTGAAATCGCCCTCCGGCGGGAGACCACTCAGTTTCTCCGCTTGCGGCTCACTGAATGAGCGAATCCCTCCCTGAAAGTGTGGTGGTCTCGGACGGGGTGGGAATGTCGGTCATGGACGCTCCGGGTGCGTTTGTTGCCCTGGTAGGGCCCCCCAACTGCGGTAAATCGACTCTCTTCAATCGCCTCACCGGTCTTCGGCAAAAAACGGCGAATTTCCCTGGGGTGACCGTAGAACGGCACCATGGGATGGTCAGGCTCTCCAGTGGCAAAGAGCTGGAACTCCTGGACCTCCCGGGAACTTACAGCCTCACTCCACGCTCGGAAGACGAGCGGATAACCGACGACCTCCTCCGGGGGAAGATGCCGCAAGTCTGTGTGCCGGATGCGGTGCTCCTGGTCTTGGATTCCACGAACCTGGGAAGGCACCTGGTGCTGGCGGCAGCCGTGCTCGCCCTGGAGAAGCCCATTCTGGTGGTCCTGAACATGGCCGACGAGCTTCACCGGAGGGGTGGGGACGTCGATGCGGCCGCGCTTTCAGAACGTTTGGGAGCCCCGGTGGTTCTGGTGAGTGCCGCGAAGGGAGAGGGCTTGGAGGGAATCAGCGAATTTCTGGAGAGTACCTTCAGAGCGCCGGCCCCCGTGAACCTTCCGGTCCTCCAAAGCCCCCCATCCTGCAGGCAATGGGCGGGGCAGGTAGCGGCCGAATCCGACTACCGGCCGCCGGTTGCCCCGGTTTGGACCCGTCGTCTCGACCGTCTGTTTCTCCACCCGATCCTGGGCCCCGCGGTATTCCTGATGGTGGTGTTGGCTGTGTTCCAGACCATCTTCTATGCCGCTGTGCCTTTAATGGACGGTGTCGAGTGGCTTGTAACCTGGTCCGGGGACTGGGTGGAGGGGACGCTGCCTGAATCTGCCTTCAAGGATCTTCTGGTGGAGGGCGTTTGGGGAGGGGTGGGTTCAGTCCTTGTCTTCCTTCCTCAAATCCTCCTTCTCTTCCTGTTCCTGGGGATTTTGGAGGATTCCGGGTATCTGGCCCGGGCTGCGGTGATCGCGGACCGGACCATGGCGAAGGTGGGTCTTCAGGGAAAGTCCTTTATTCCCCTTCTGTCGGCCTACGCCTGCGCTGTCCCGGCCATAATGGCGACCCGTACCATCGAGAACAAACGGGACCGGTTCGCAACCATCCTCATCGCTCCTTTCATGACCTGCGCCGCCAGGCTTCCAGTCTATATCCTGGTCATCGCCGCCTTCCTGGAGAATAAGCCTTTGCTGGGCCCCTTCCTGGGTACTCGGGCGGCAGCCCTTCTGGGATTGTACCTGTTGGGTTTCCTTGCTGCCCTGGTCACCGCGCTGATCCTCAAGTCCACCGTTCTCAAGAGTGACCGGACTCCTTTTGTCATGGAGCTTCCTCCGTACCGCTGGCCCACCGTCAAGTCCTTAGGGCTGCGGCTGTTCGACCGGGCCAAGATCTTCCTGAGGCGGGCCGGCACGGTGATTCTGGGGGTGGCGATAGTCCTCTGGGCCCTGGCTCACCTGCCCCTGGAGAACGGTCAGGCACCGGAAATCGGCGAGAGTTTGGCCGGGACCTTGGGCCGGACCATGGAGCCGATCATCGAGCCCTTGGGGTTCAACTGGAAAATCGGAGTGGGTATCGTCACGTCCCTGGCTGCCAGGGAGGTAATCGTCGGCACGCTGGGGACCCTCTACGGGATCGAGGGTGACGAAAGCTCCATGGGCCTCCAGGAAGCTCTCCGCCAGGACCTTTCCCTGGGAGGGGCCGTTGCCCTCCTGGTCTTCTTCGCTTTTGCCATGCAGTGCATGTCCACAGTGGCCATGGTTCGGAGAGAGACTGGAGGTTGGCGAATACCCATCATCCAATTCACCTATATGGGTATCCTCGCCTATGTAGGGGCGTTTATCGCCAATCAGCTGGTGACCTGGCTGGTCTGAAAGTGTGGGAACCCTAAATCAGTTCTGAAGGACCTCTTTTAGGGCATCCAGGTGGGGTTGAATAGCGGTGACCCGCCTCTCCCCTTTTAGACACTCCGCCAACTCCACGGGCAGGGGGACTTCCTGGCCGAGGACTGGCTCCACGACCTCCGCGAACTTCGCCGGGTGAGCTGTGGCCAACACCACCCCGATTTCGTCGGGCCGAGTCTCAAGGGACTTCTCCAGGGCCCGGTAGCCCACTGCCGAGTGGGGATCGAGGATGTGTCCGGTTTGGTCGTAAACCTCCCGGATACAGGAGCGGGTCTCCCCATCGGAAATAGTTTGGCCCACCACGTCCCCCCGGATGGCATCGAGGTCGTTTCTGTAGAGGTGGAGGATCCGGCTGAGATTGGACGGGTCTCCCACGTCCATGGCGGTGGAGATGGTTTGGATCGAAGGCCGAGGACGAAGGTTGCCGGTGAGGAGGTATTCAGGAACCGTGTCGTTCTTGTTCGTGGCTGCCAGGAAGGACACTCCGCTCAAGCCCATGGTCTTGGCTAGAAGCCCGGCGGCAAGGTTGCCAAAATTTCCTGACGGTACCGAAATCAGTATTCTGGTTCCAATTCCTGATCCCTGCTGTAATTGAGCCCAAAGCTCAAAAAAGTAGGTGGTCTGGGGCAGAAATCGACCGACATTGATGGAGTTGGCAGAAGTGAGGCCCACGGCTTCGGAGAGGCAAGCGTCCTGAAAGGCCTCTTTCGCCAGCCGCTGGCAATCGTCGAAATCTCCCTGGACTGCCAGAGCCATGACGTTTCCCCCCAGGGTGGAAAATTGGCGCTCCTGCCTGGGGGTGACTCTCCCATCGGGGAAAAGGACCACCACCCGAATTCCCGCCTGACCTGAAAGGGCTTGGGCTACCGCCCCTCCCGTATCTCCGGAAGTTGCAGTCAGAACAGTAGTTGGAGAGTCTTCGGGCCTCTTGAAATGGCCCAGGAGTTCGGCCATGAATCGGGCTCCGACGTCTTTGAACGCCTGGGTGGGTCCCCGAAACAGCTCAAGGAGGTATATCCGGTCTGTGACCTGTACCATGGGGAGGGGGAAATCCAGGGCCCTTCGGCAAATACCGGTCAGTTCCTCCGGTTCCATGGTCCCTTGAAACAGGGCATTCGCCACCTCCTGGGCCCTCTCGGGCCAGGTCGTTGAGAGAATCTTATCCAGGGCCGCCGTACCCAACCTGGGAAGAGTTTCCGGCATGTAGAGGCCGCCATCCGGGGCAAGGCCACGAAGAAGAGCCTCTCGAAGGGAGGCTGGGGCCGACCGGCCCTGGGTGCTTATAAAACGCATTGGATGACCGGGGTCCGTGAGGGTTGTGGGCGGATAACGGCCGGGGCGGCTCAGCAGGGAGACACCCGGGCCCCCGGGGCCCGCCCTGGAGAAACCAACAGGTCCGATTCGAGACCTCCTGCGGTCCGGAAAACCTCTCGCATCCTTTGGGCCACTGCTTCGGCCCGCTCCCTACCCCGGCAGAGGGCGAACATGGAGGGGCCGCTCCCTGACAGGCTCGCCGCCAGGGCACCGGCGTTCAGGGCCGCTTCCTTGACGTCCCTAAATCCGGGCACGGCAGCAGCCCGGAGGGGCTCAGCAATCCGATCTTCAACGGAGCGGGAGATCAGATCCCAGTCCTCCCTGAAAAGCCCAGCAACGAGAGCGGCGGTGTTTCCCCACTGAGCTACCGCATCGACCAGGGCCACCTGGTCACCAAGGAGTTCTCTCGCTTCCCTGGTCCCAACCTCCATATGCGGGTGCACGTGGACGGAGAAAAGTTCCCGGGGAACCTCGAGCTCGATTGCCCGGAGAGGTTCCCAGGAGGGGACCAGGACCAGCCCCCCCAGGAGGGAGGGGGCGGCGTTGTCCGGGTGAGCTCCTCCGGAGGCCACCGCCTCGCCGGCCATGGCACAGCTGAGGAGCACTTCCCGGGGGAGCCGGTGCCCGAGGAGATAGTCCACGGCCACCGCCCCGGCCACAGCCGAGGCGGCACTTCCTCCCATTCCTGCAGCCAAGGGAAGGCCTTTCTGGAGTTGGATCTCGACGCCATCCGAGGTGCCGACTTCGTCGAGGACGGCCAGGGCCGCGGTACCGGCTGTATTCCGGGAGACCTCCTTCGACAACAGTCCGTGGTCTCCCCGAATGTTCGTGATCCTGACTCCCTGCTCAGGAACGAGGGTGGCCGTGACTTCGTCTCCCGGCCCATCCAGGGCCAAGCCAAGTACGTCAAAGCCGCAGGCCAGATTCCCGATAGAGCCTGGAGCGAAGGCTTTACACTGATGGGGTTGGGTCACGCTTCCATCCTGATCTCAGGGAGCATTCGTATGGATTCGGGGGATGCCCCCGGCCTGAGAGAAGAATAGGACCCTGAGGCGGGCCCGCCAATGAGGGTGGTCCTGGCCAAAAACGGACCACTTAAAATGGACACATTTGTAGGGCGAAGGCCGGCCCCCCCGGTCCGATTAGTGGACAAATTGTCTCTCGGGAATGTGCTGCGAATAACCCCCAATTTCGGGTGCCGTGAACCCAGTCTCGCCGACCACCCCATTTCAAGGGTGAATCAGCCTTGTTTTCCTGGGTTTCGGCCCTTCTTTTGGGCTGGCACGAAATACGCTGAGGGGGGCTGTGGGGTTGTCCGCCCCCGGGCTCTGTAGTGATCCCGGGGGCATGCTTACCGAGACTAAAAAGGTGGATCATGGAGACGAAGCTCCCCACGGTCGGGGCCGACGCTTCTGCGGGACACGGCTCGCCAAAGGGCAGGCAGGTCACACAAGCGAAGA